>NZ_JBVIVP010000016.1:0-177624 GCF_055595445.1 Streptomyces sp. NPDC040432
AACTCCGGCGGGTAGTTCTTCATGACCACGAGATGTCCGTTCTCAGATCCTCAGGATCCAGTGTCTCGTGTGTTCAGGATTCGGGGTCAAGGCCCTTCACCCTTGCCGACGTCCAGGCCGAGGAACACGTCGATGGTGCTGGTGTCGATCACGTGCAGGCCCCTCCATCACGCTTTCGTCCGGCCTGCCTCGGCACCGAGCTGCCACATCCACGTTACGGAGAGCTCCGGACCCGAAGGCCGGAGGCCCCATTGCGGAGCCACGAAAACGGTAACGGGGGGGGCACCGCCCCGAGCACCGGCGGACGCGGTACGAGGGGGGTGGACCTCAGGGTCTCCCGCAACCGGGCGGCGTCGTCGAAGGGTGGCGGTAGCGGATGCCCGTGCGTCAACGCGGTGAGCGCCGGGGCGACCCAGGCCACCCTCGGTCAGGTCCGCCGCCTCGCATGCCCGCCGTGCAGCGAGCAATGCCACTGCACGCCGGACCTCAGGACCCGCTGCACCGAGGGCGTGGACCAGGTCACTGTCGATGGTGAGCAGACCCAGGACGTTGCTTCCGTGGACACGGCGCAGCCTCTCGTTCGGCAGCCTTCCGCCTCACTGCCACCTCTCATGGTGCAGTTGCGGATCCCCCGTGATGCCTACCTCATCTGCGACCAACTTGTGCACAAGGCCCCCTGTTGGGGACGGCCTCGGAAGTCCCTGTCGGATCGGCCGTCCCATGCCTCGCATCATGTCGCAGGCCACTGACACGCCCGGCACCACGGCCGGGTGATCGACGATGAACCGTCCGGCGACTCAGGCGTGCATGGGCAGCGCCACGGCCGGCTGTTCAGATTGCTGTGGTGTGCAGATCGAAGCGGAGGCTTCGTCGCGGAGGCTCCGGGCGTACGGTCGACATGTCCTGCTGATGCCCCGGGGCGAACCGTGGAACGAGGGTCGCGACGAGGTGCGCGGCCGCCCTGGCGGCTTCGGGCGTCTCGTCGCGCGTCCGGTCGTGGCCCCGTGCTGCGGCATCCGTCCGTACCTCCCCGGTTTGGCCTGCGGCGCTCTATCGTTGCCGCTAGCACCCGCTGCCAGGAAGAGCCGATGAGAGCCCAGCCCGACCACGCACGCACCACCCCGTACGCACCACCCGCGTCCGGCGTTGCGGCTGAACTCCTGGCCCAGCTCCGCGCGGACCGCCGTGCCGAGCAGTGGGTGCCGGCCTTCGAGCGGGACTGGCCGAAGGCGCTGGAGGAGGCCCGCCACGCGTTCAGGCTGACTCCGCTGCACGAGGTGGTGCGCACCTGGCAGCTGAGCGTGGCCGAAGGCCCGGTCATCGACGCGTCCATGGACTTCGGACAGGATGACGCCGACCTCGTGGGCCTGGACGAGGTCCTCGGCGGCCGCCCGTGACCGACGAGCAGACCTGGGCGGCCCGTCTGTCCCCACAGGCCGCGAAGACCCTCGCGGAGCTCCCCGAGACGGCCCGGGAGATGGTCCGCGACGTCCTCGACATCGCGGTGCGCTCCCCCTGGGGATGGCCGCAGTGGAACGCCGGCGACCCGGAGGGCCAGGACGTCCGCGCCGCGTCCGTCGGCCGCCTGTCCGTCGTCTACGTGGCCAATCGGCTGACCCGGCGGCTCTCCGTTCTGGGCATCGTCTGGCTCGCCTAGGTCCGGTCCGTGGCCGCAGTCCGGTGTCGGCCGACACATCGGCTGCCGCCCGCGGCGAGCTCGGCCGCGTCGGTCAGGACAGCACTGTCGAAGGCCTCGGGGACGCTCGCCATCCGGCCGGAGAGCAGTTCCCGCGCCCGACTGCGCGGATCGGGCCCGCCGACGGCGGGGAGCGCCGCGCATCGGGCGGCGTACTCGGGCCAGAGCGCAATCGGCACGAGGACCGGGTCGCGCCGGGCGGAAACCAACAGCCGATTGACGGCCGCCGCGATCCGCCTCCGTCCGCTTGTCGCCGGCCCGGAGCCACGCCCGGGAAGCCACGCCAGGCGTGAGAGGTCCGTAGGTGTTCAGATCCGGCAGGGCAGCAGAAGCCCTGCCGGATCGGCCCATGCGGACCGTCAGTCCGGTTCGGCGGGCTCACGACCCTCTCGGTATCGGCAGCAGCGGCGGGAACGGCGCTGGTACGGACAGCGCCGGACGCCGACCCGGGCAGGCCGTCAGCGGCCCGGCTCCTCGTATACCGGCGGGGCGGCGCCCGCAGGGTCCGGCACGGTCAGTGCCCAGCCCGCCATCGACTCCAGTACGTCCCTCAGACGCTCGCCCAACGGGGTGAGCCGGTACTCGACCCGCGGAGGGATCTCCGCGTAGGCAGTGCGTATGACGATGCCGCTGTCCTGGAACTGGCGCAACCGCCGGGTGAGCGTGTGCGGACTGATGCCCGGCAGGGCGTCCCGCAACTCGGTGAAGCGTCGCGGCCCGGGCAACAGCTCGCGCACGATGAGCGTGGCCCAAGGCCCCCCGAGGAGTACGAGAAAGCGGGCGACGCCGCACTCCGGCAGCTTTTCGGGATGTTCCTTCGTCATTTTTGCGAGCCTAACCCATTGGTGCAGTTGATGTAACTGGGGCACCTCGTGCCCTAATGGGGCTCATGACCTACGTGATCCACGGCGCCACCGGCGCCCAGGGAGCCCCCGTCGCCGCCGCGCTCGCCGCAGCCGGCAAGCCCGTGACCGCCCTCACCCGCAACGCCTCCGCCGTCGTGCCCGGAGCGCGGGTGGTTCCGACCGACTACTCCTCTCCCGAGCAACTGATCGTGGCCTACCGCGGCGCGCAGGGCGTCTTCGTGCATCTGCCGATGGCCGCGGAGGAGGACCGCCGGCGGTACGCGGCGAACGTGATCGCCGCCGTCAAGGAGACCCGCCCGGGCCGCGTGGTCGTCTCCACCAGCGGCGACGACTCCGGCCTCCACGACCCCTCCGGCAACGCCCTGGGCGCGCTGGTGGCCGGGCTGGAGGAATCCGGGGCGTCCTACGCGGTGGTCGCCCCGCGGCTGTACATGGAGAACCTGCTGCTGCCGCCGGTCTTCGCCACCACCCAGGAGAGCGGCGTGCTGCGCTATCCGCTGCGGCCCGGCTTCCCCGTTGGATGGTCCTCCCACCTGGACGTCGCCGATGTCGTGACCGCGCTCTTCGAGCAGACCGGGATCACGGGCACGGTCTCCGTCGGACAGGACCCGGCCGTCACGGGTCCGCAGCTCGCGGAGGCCTTCGCCGGGCGGCTCGGCCGGCCGGTGACGTACGAGGCGATGGAGCCCGCCGCCTTCGGCACGCTGATCGCCCCACTCTTCGGTGAGCAGGCCGCCACCGGCGTCGCGGGGTTCTACGCGTTCCTGGGCACGCTCTCCGACTTCCCCGTCGACGCCGACCGGTCCGCCCAGAAGCTGCTGGGCGTCTCGCCCCGCACGCCGGCGCAGTGGCTGGCCGCCCTTGACCTCTGACACCCCACGCAAACGGCTTCCGCCCTGACGGGCGGAAGCCGCGCAGGAGCGGCGACCCGAGGCGGTCGGCCCAGTGTGCTCACGGATCGATTCGTGGGTCGGGGCCGCCTCGGTGTTCACAGCCTGTCAGCCCGCGGTGCTCCCCATCCTGGTCGGGTTGGCGGGCCCGCCGCTGACGCGGTGGTGGTGTCCTGGCGGTACACGTTGACATGAGGCGGCATGCACGCAGGTCCGTAACCCGTCACGGAAGAGGCACTCCTCACCCAGCTCGCCGAGCCTGCGCTGCTGCTCCTCGTTCGGCTTGCCGAAGTACGGGCGTTGGTCGGCGAGCCAGCGGCTGACGCCCTGGCCGTGCCCGGTGCCCCCGGGCATGACATCGTCGAGGAGGGCGCCGCCGGCGAGGAGTTGGGTGAGGTAGGCGCGGTGGCGCTGCCGGTCCACCGTCCACCCCGTCCTCGGACCGTGCCGGAGCTGCACCCGTTTCGCCCCGCTGGAACTTCAGGCTGTACCGCGGAGAACCTTTGGGACCACGAACGGTTCGCCGATGAGTGCGCGCCCGCGACCGCCGCCTGCATGTGACGAAGGTCGGGGCGGCACGGGCCGAACTGCTCGTCGAGCATGACCTCGGGGGCCGAACCGGCAGTGCGACTCACGCCGGCCTGACCCGCCTGCGGTCCACCGCCTTCGAACTGATCGAGGACCCCGCCGACCACGCCCCCCGGTACCTGGCCCTCCTGGCCGCGATTTCCGCGGCCCACCGCAAGGGCGCCACCCCCACGGACTACGCAAACGCCGCACTTCGCGTCCTTCGCGACACTCCGTGAACCCGCCGTCCACGCGAAGGCGTAGGACCAGGCATGTGCCACTTGGTTCTCTTCAAGGATCACGCCGGCCGCTTCAGTTCCGCCATGAGATGCCGTCTACCCCGCCCGGCCGTCGGCACGCCGTACCTGCTGCCGAGCTGGTACCGGACCTTATGGCGCGCAGTGATTGCGGGAGGTTCCGGGGCTGGGAACGCCTTGATGGCCCGGGGCGGCCTTCGAGTCGTCAGCCGCCGATGACGGCATGCTGGGTGCCGTCGCCCGGGCGGCCCAGGAACATCCACAGGCCGTAGCCGTAGAGGTCGCTCCGGACGAATCGCTGGGATTCGTCTTCGTCGCGCGGCGGGGCGAGGACGATCGGGTCGCCGGGTGCTGCGCCCCACCGCAGTGCCAGCCCCGACTCCTTGGTGAGGAAGCGGTAGACCGCTCCGGTCCGGACCACGGTCTCGTCGTCCTCTGAGTGGTCCTCTGCGTCGTCGACAAGGTCGAAGCCAGGGACGCGGGAAACGTCATGGAAGGCCCCGTCGGTCCACTCCTGCAGCCGGAAGCGCTGTGCGTCGTGCTCCGCGGGCTCGTACTGCGCGATGCCCGCACCAGGCTCGACGCCTGCCGCCTGGAGGGCCTTGCCCGAATGGTGGACCAGGATGCGGTGGTACCCCTCGCCGTCCGGTTCCAGCAGGAAGTGCGCCAGGTCGTACTGGAGCGGCACGTCGAGCGCCGTCAGCAGGGCGGCGCCGTCGGCTGCGGTCCGGGGTTCGGACACACCGGGCCCAGGGGCCGGTGCCGGTCGCAGGGAAGCGGTGAGGGAGGCCAGGGCAGCGGCGGCGACCGCGACGTCGGAGAGCAGGAGCTCGGGGTTGAGGGCGCGTACGACAGCCTCGGTCAGCGGATGCTGCCGGGCGATGATGTGCCGCACTGCCGCGGCCAGGGCGAACGAGGAGCGTTCGACCCCGAGCATGTCGCCCATCATCAACGTCGCGGGGGCGGGGGCGATCAGATCGGTCAGGACGAACAGCGCCCGGTCGTCACTCTCGTAGGCGTCCCCGACACCGGCGTCGTCCCGTATGACGTCGGCCGTCCGCCAGGCGGTGTCCTGCGGCAGACGCCACATGACGGCGGTGATGAAGGGCAGCTCGCCATCCCCGGGGTTGCCCGACTCCGGTTGGTGGAGGCAGGACCGCAAGGCGTTGGGCACTTCCGCGAGGATTCGCCTCCAGGTGTCCTGCTGCGAGGGTTCGTACGGTGCGGAGTTCGCGTCGACGTCCCAGAGGAAGATGATGGCGCCCTGTTCCTGGTGGAAGTGCGCTTGCAGCCACCGTTCGCCCTCGTTGGGGATGCGCAGGGCGATGCCGGCTCCGCAGGAGCACACGACCGCATCGACGCCGTACGGAGCATGGCCGCCCACGATCAGGCCGATGGTGGCGAGCGCCTCGGCCCGTTCGAGCAGTCGCGGTACCTCGGGCATCAAAGCCGCGGCCTGGTGGACGGATGGAGACGGGCGGTCGACGGGGTTCGTCTGCATGGACGCCATTGAACAGGCCGCCACTGACAGGCTTGGTGTCGGGTTGCGGCCCGTTCGAGCGGATCGACCTTTCCGTCACCGCACTGCCCGACAGGCAGTATCCCCCGAATGGCTCCTGGTTCAGGTGCGCGGCAGGCCATGGCTCGGTGGCGGATGCAGGTGTTCGGTGGTGCTGCCGGGCGGGCGACCTTGCCGACCGCGGCAGCCGGCCGAACTGGTTCGTGGGATCGAGGCTCGCCCACCACCTGTCCGTGTCCCTGCCCCGAGTTCGCGAACGCTTCGAGCCCGTCGTCTGTGACGCGGACCGCGCGCCGGCCGAACAGCGGATCCGTGAGACCTCGGTGCTCCTGCGCTGCGCCGGGCAGGCCGAGGGCGCGGGCGACGGCGTCGCCACCCTCCGCGACTTCCTGGCGGTGGCCGCCGCACACTCCGCGGCCCACGTCCGCGACCGCGTCCGGGCAGCGGCCGAGGCCATCGAGCAAGCCGCCCGCGCACCGGGTACTCGCCGTCCGGAGGGCTGGGCCCGTGCCGCATGGCGCGCCTCGACCCGTGCCCCGGAACACGCATCCCGCGCCGCACGGGGTGGTGGCGTCACGGTTGTCCCCGTACGAGAGGGTGTCAGGGCGGTCGGCTCCGAGGACGCGGATGGAGTCGTGGAGGAGGGCTTGGTGGAGGTCGCGTGCGGTGGCCGGGAACGGTGGCCGGGAGCGGCCTCTCCCTGTGTCCGGTCAGCTCTGCACAGGTCGGTGGACAGCCTGGAGGCCTGGCTGTTGACCTTGCCCCGGAGCGTAGGCCGGGATTGCGGTATTTGGAGTACTGACGACATGTCACGATTGATAATCGGATATATCTACGCATACAACGTTCCTCGCAGCTCGAACAGGGACACCCCCTGATCGGGTCGTTCGAGGAGGATCCATGCAGCACTTCGCCGTCCGCGGGAATCCGCGTGTGGGGAGCGACCGGGGTTACCTGTCGAAGCGCGCCGTTCGAAAGGCATCGTGCACGGTACTCGCTGCCGCAGCCGTTCTTACGCCGTCCGTCGCCCTGGCGGCTCCTGCCGCACCCGGCACGTACGCATACGTCGCCAACACGGGTCAGGGCAAGGTCCGGGTGTTCGACACCGCCACCAACGCCCTCGTTGCGAGCATCGACACCGGAGCGTTCAGCGGGCCCCTGCAGGTCGCCGCCACCCGAAACGGCAAGAAGGTCTACGTGACGGAGCGGGACTCGGGCGCCGTATCGGCCATCGACGCTCTCACCAACACCGTGGTGGCCGAAATCCCCACGGGGAACGGCACTCCGGAGAGCGTGGTCATCTCGCCGGACGACAGTCGCGCCTATGTCACCGTGGAGGGCAGCGGACCGGCCAACCGTGTGGTGGCGATCAACACCGCCACCAATGCCGTCGTGGGCACCCTGGAGACGGGGGCGGACACACTCCCGAACGGGCTGGTGGTGTCCCCGGACGGGAAGCGCCTCTACGTCGCCTACCGGGGCGCAGGGGTGGTGGCAGTGATCGACTCGGCGACCATGTCGCTCATCACGACGGTGGACGTCGGACCGAGCGCACCGCGAAAGGTGGCCATCTCGCCGAGCGGCGCACGTGTCTACGTCACCGAGAACACCTCGGGTGAGGTTTCGGTCATCGACACCGCCACCAACACGGTCGTGGTGCCGATTCCGGTCAACCAGGGGCTGGAGGGCGTGGAGGTCTCGCTGGACGGAAAGCGCGTCTACGTCGCCGACCGGAACAACGCCCGGGTGGCGGTCATCGACGCCGCCACGAACAGCGTCGTCACTTCGATCCCCACCACTCTGGATCCCGCGGAAATGGCGGTTTCCCCCACCGGAGCCCGGCTGTACGTCAGCCACCCCAACGGCGCGCACGGGGTATCGGTCATCGACCTCGCCACCAACTCCGTATCCGCGACCATCGACAGTCCCCAAGGCGCGCTCATCGGAATCGACCTGGGCTCGGTGCCGGGGACCTCAAAGGTGTCCTGCCCGGCCGGCAGCGTGCTGACGGGCGGCGGCTTCGGATCCAGCGGTCCCGCACCGGATCAGCTCGTCAGCAGGCCGGTACCCGGTACCAACGACTGGGAGGTGAACGGACAGAACAGGACGCGGGACGACGTCACCCTCACACCGTACGCCGTCTGTGCCACGCCATGACGGCCTCGCGACGGCCCGAAGGCAGCCGCCGACTGCCCACGGGGCCCGGGTCCACTCCAGCGAACGATGATCAGGAGTATGCGCATGCCGTCTGAAAGCACAGCAGTGACGCGGCGGAGTCGTCCGCCACGCCGAACCGGATGGGTCGCCGGAGCCGTTGTCTCGCTCGTCCTCACGGGTGCCGGTTTCGCGGCGCCCGCAGCTGCCGCCACCCCGCAGGACTCGTCGGACGCGCGGTACCTGACGGTGGATCCGCCTCCGCGGCACGACCGATGCGCCGAGGGACGGCCATGGGACGAGTCGTGCGAGCCCCACCCCGGAGAGCCTCCGTTTCCTCCCGGGCCTCCCGGCCCTCCCGGACCGGCTGGGCCTGCTGGACCGTCCGGACCGGCCGGAGCCCCCGGTCCTCCGGGAGCCCAGGGCGCTCCGGGGGTCCCCGGCCCGGCCGGCACCCCGGGATCAGCCGGGCCCGCCGGGCCTCAGGGAGTGGCCGGACCCGCGGGCCCTCCTGGTCCCCCCGGACGCGTTTCCACCCTCGTCATCACGGGCCAGCCCGTCCTGATCCCCGCGGCCCCGTAGCGTCACAGGGCGCCGCGCGGGCTGCCGCACGGCCGGCACGACCACGTGCTGCCGGCCGCGCGGTGCGCCTGGCGATGTCCTGCGCCGGCTCGGGAAAGCTCAGTCCGTAGGGTGAGGGTCGGCGGGTGACGGGCGTCGACCGTTCGAAAGGGAACGACATGACGGGGCATGGGTTCATCGCGGTGACGGGCCTGGAGGGGGCAGCCGCGGTGCAGGCCCAGGACTCCTTCGAATCGATCCACGCCGACGTGTTTGCGGAGCCCCCACACAGCGAGACCGGGGACGAGATGGCCGCTGCCTTTCGTCGCTTCCCCGTTCAGGCCGCGAAGGCCGGTTTCCGGGCTGCCCTGGCAAGGGACGCGAGGGGAGAACCCATCGGCATGGCATACGGCCACCTGCTCCGGCCCGACACGGTGTGGTGGGACGAGCTGACCCGGCCTGTGACCGACGAGATGCGGCGCGAGGACGGCCGGCGCAGGTTCGGTTTTCCGAACCCTCAGGACGGGTGCGGGCACGATCGATCTCCGGGCGGCGGCCTCCCAGGATGGAGGCATGGCTGAAACGATGACGGAGATCGAGGCGGTGACCGCCGCCCGGGCGAAGGACGTGCACCGTGAGTACGGGCGCGGGGGCGCCGTGGTACGGGCGTTGCGCGGAGTGTCGGTGGACATTCTGTCCGGGACGTTCACGGCGGTGATGGGGCCTTCGGGATCCGGCAAGACCACGTTGCTGCACTGTCTCGCGGGAATGGACCGGCCCACGCGCGGCTCGGTCTGGTGGGCTGGTACGGAGGTGTCGCGGCTCCCGGAGCGGCGGCTGGCCGTGCTGAGGCGCAGTCGGGTCGGGTTCGTGTTCCAGGCCTTCAACCTGATGCCCGCGATGACGGTGGCACAGAACGTAGAGCTGCCCGGACGGCTGGCCGGTGAGCGACCCGATCGGGGCCGGGTGCTGGAGGCATTGGAGCGGGTGGGGCTGGCGGGGCGTGCGGGGCACCGGCCCGGTCAGTTGTCGGGCGGGCAGCAGCAGAGGGTGGCGATCGCGCGGGCTCTGGTCTCCCGGCCCCGGGTGCTCTTCGCCGACGAGCCGACGGGCGCGTTGGACCGGGCCACCGGACACGAGATCCTCGCCCTGCTGCGCGAGGGGGTGGACCGTGATGGCGGTACCTGCGTGATGGTGACGCACGATCCGGTCGCCGCCGCGTACGCGGATCGGGTGCTGCTGCTCGCCGACGGTCTGCTCGTGGAGGAGATGCAGCGGCCGAGCGCGGCCAGGATCAGCGAGTGCCTGAGCCGGCTGGGCGGGTGAGGCGGATGACTGCGATCGCCCTCGGGCAGATGCGCCGGCGCCCGGCCTCCTTCGTCGGCCTGGCGGTCGCGCTGTTCCTCGCCATCGCCACGGTGACGCTCTTCGGCGGGCTGTTCGCGGCGGAGGTGACGGCCTCCACCGCTGTGCGTGAGCGGACGGCGGGGCCGGGAGTGATGGTGATCGCCGGGGCCTTCGGTGAGATTTCGGTCCTGGTCGCGTTCTTCGTGGTGGTGAACGCGTTGGGCTTCGCGATTGGCCAGCAGTCCCGTGAGCTGGCCCTGTTGAGGACCGTCGCCGCGACCCCGCGCCAGGCGCGAAGGCTGGTACGCGGCCAGGTGGTGGTGACCACGCTGCTGATGGCCCTGCCGGGGTGGGCTGCCGGTGCGGTGGGGGGCCGGCTCGCCCTCGCCGCCTTGCAGCGGCAAGGGATGGCGACGTCAGGCCTGCGCGTGCCGGGGACGCCCCTGCCGGCTCTGGTCGCGGTAGCGGTCGTACTCGCCGTCGGCCTGGCGGCTTCGGCCGTCGCGGCTCGGCGTGTGTCGCGGATCGCGCCTGCGGCGGCGTTGACCGCGAGTTCGACCGAGCACGCCCGTACGGGTGTCGCACGTCTGCTGGTCGGTGCCGTAGCGCTGACCGGGGGGGTCCTGCTGCTGCGACTGGCCGCGACGCGGCCGCCGGAGCAGGTGGACAAGGCCGGGCAGGCCGCACTGCTCGCCTCGCTGGTCCTGCTCATCGCGGTGGGCCTTGCCGGGCCGCCGGCTGCGCGCGCCTTGGCGGCCGCGCTGGGCGGGCCGCTACGGGCCGTGGTGCCCGGTGCGGGCTGGCTCGCCGATGCCAACCTGCGAGGCTACGCGCGGCGGTTGTCCTCCGCCGTGGTCCCCGTGGCGCTGCTCGTGGGGCTCTCTGGGACCATGATCGTCATGACGAGCACCGCCGCGCATGCCGCGGGTCACACGGGGACCGGGGTCGCTTCCGCCACGGACGTCTGGCTGCGCCAGGCGGAGCTGGCACTGCTGACCTGCTTCGCCGCGGTGTCCACCATCAACACCCTGGTCGCCGTGACCGCCGACCGGCGCCGCGAGTTCGCACTGCTGCGGCTCCTCGGGGCGACGCGGGCTCAGCTGCTCCGCATGCTGAGTGCTGAGGCGGGACTGACCGCGGCGGTCGGGGTGCTGCTCGGCGCGGTGGTGGCGGGCGCGGCGTCGGCGGCTTTCAGTATGGCGGTGACCGGTTCGGCGCTGCCACAGGTGCCGGCGGCCGACTGCTGGTGGATCGTCGCGGGCGCGGTGCTGCTGACCGTTCCGAGCATCCTGGCCACAGGGGTGTGGGCGGTCCGCGGTCCGGCGGCGGAGTTGGTGGGCGGCAGCCGTGACTGACCGCGCCGGCGGCTCGGCGCCGTCGCGGCGCGCGGGGGCAGGTACCGGGGCGGAGACCGGCTCGGCCCCGGAGTCCTGTGGCGGGCCGGCTGGTGCCGGTGTCGTGCCGCGCGGGTACCTCTCCGTCCGGGCCGGGGAATGGGCCTTCGCAGTGGTCGGTCTGCCGCTCGCGCTGCTCGGCGGAGTGTACGCGGTCGCCGTCGTGTACGCGGGCTCGCTGCTCTCGCTGACCGTGCTCGGCCTGCCGTTCGTGGCCATCGCGCTGCGGGGCGCACGCGGCTGGGGCACACTCCACCGGTGGTTCCTGGAGCGGTTGTTGGGCGAGTACGTCCAGGCCCCGGCCGGGCTCGCCCGCCAGGGCGGTGTCCTTGCCCGCGGTCGTGCCATGCTGGCCGACCCGGTCGCGTGGCGGACACTCCTCTACCTGGTGCTGCGGTTGCCGCTCGGCGTACTGGGCTTCGCCGGCGCCGTACTCCTTCCCCTCGGGTGTGGCTGGCTGGCCGGTTTCCCGCTCTGGAAACGTCTGTTGGAGACGGGCCCGCAACCGGTCGGCTGGCTGGATCCCAGCTGTGTGGTGTTGGGCGCGGTGCTCCTGTCCGCGGTGCCCGGTGCCGTCCGGGTGCTGAGCCGGGCAGAACGCCACCTCGCGCGTCAACTGCTCAGTCCCGCCCGGGCCCAGAGGCGTGTCCGGGAACTGGAGGCCGCCCGCGCCGTCCTGCTCATGGAGAACACAGACCGGCTCCGCCGCCTGGAGCGTGATCTCCACGACGGTACCCAGGCGCGGCTCGTTGCCCTGGCCATCACCCTGTCCCTGGCCGACGACGCCCTCGAACCCGCCGCCCCGGACCACGAACGGCTGCGCACCCTGGTGGGCCGGGCCCGCGGCCAGACCGATGAGACGATCACCGAACTGCGCCGACTGACCCAGGGCCTGCACCCGGTTGCCCTGGACCACGGCCTCGACCGGGCCCTGCCGGGCCTCGCCGCCGTCTGCCCCGTCCCTGTCACCATGCGGCTGGACCTGTCACCACGTCCCCACCCCGTGGTCGAACAGGCACTCTACTTCTGCGCCGCCGAGCTGCTGGCCAACATCGCCAAGCACAGTGGTGCCCGCTCGGCCGAGCTCACGGCGGCCACCGCCGGCGGACGCGTGCGCCTGACCGTGCACGACGACGGCTGCGGCGGCGCGGCACCCGGTACCGGGGGCAAAGCCGGGGGCGGCACCGGCCTGGCGGGGCTGGCCGAGCGGCTCGCCGCGGTCGACGGCTCCCTGCGGATCGACAGCCCGCCCGGCGGGCCCACCACGATCACCGCCGAACTGCCGACGCACCCGTGACATCCCGGATCACCCCGCAATCTCGGACAGGTAGGCCAGGACCGCTTTGACCCGCCGGTTCTCGCTCCCCGTCGGGGGCAGGTCGAACTTGGTGAAGACCGCGGCCACATGCTTCTCCACCGCCCGCTCGGACACGACGAGCAGGGCGGCCACGGAACGGTTCGAGTGGCCCTGCGCCATCAGCTCCAGCACCTCGCGCTCACGCGGCGTCAAAGCATCCACCCGGCCGCGCTGCCCACCACGCATCAACTGGGTGACCACCTCCGGATCAAGGGCAGTACCCCCGCCGGCGACCCGGTGCAACGCGTCCACGAACTCCGAGGTGCGGGCGACCCGCTCCTTCAGCAGGTAACCGATGCCCGCCGCACCCTCCGCGAGCAGCCTGGACGCCCAGCCGTGCTCGACGTGCTGGGAAAAGACCAGGATGCCGGTCCCAGGGGTCCGCGCACGGATCTCAAGGGCGGCACGGATGCCCTCATCGGTATGGGTGGGCGGCATACGGACATCCACCACCGCCACGTCCGGCCGGTGTACGGCCACGGCGTCCACCAGCTCGGCACCGGTCCCGGCCGTGGCCACCACCTCGCACCCGCGAGCCCCGAGCAACTCGACCATGCCCTCACGCAGAATGACCGAGTCCTCGGCCAGAACCACACGCAACTCTTTGTTGATCACCACCCCAGTATCCGGCGCCCGGCTCGCAGCACAGCGACGGGCAGGTGCCGGTCCAGCATCGGAGCCGGGTTCCTTGGTGGCGGTGCGCCGGAGGTTGGCCATGTGCTGTCCGATGGTCGGCGCCGAAGGCACGATAAGGCGCAGCCTCGAATGGCCTCCGATGCTCCCGGCGGAAGTCGCCGCAGCCCGGGATCAGATGCCGGGCCGGTTGACCGTGCCGGGGATCCACCGGCGCGGCATCGGATTCGTCCAGGTCCTGACCGATCGGCGACCGGTCTCGGGGAGTGAATTGGCTGCCCGGGACTGCCACGGGACTGCCCGGGACTGCCTCGGGACAACGACGGGACAGCTGCCCCATGAAGGTCGGGACCGTATTCGGAGATCCTGACGACGTCGCTCCAGGGGGGAGCTGACGAAAGGAGATGCTGATGCCGCAGTTGGAAATCGAATTCCCGGCCATTGCGCAGAACTGGCTGGCGGTCGAGAGCGTCCCGCAGATCGGGCGGGACGCGGCGGAGGAGCGTGCCTGGGTTCCCGCGTACTGGGCGACGCCCGCCGCCGCCTGAGGTTGGACACGGACCGGGGGTGCCAGTTTCGGGCGCCCCCGGTCCGTGTTTTCCGTTTGCCTCGGGCCTTGCTCCGCTGCTCCCGTGCGACGGCGACCTGTTCCTCGGCGGCCTTGACCTGACCGCATGCCTGGCCTGCCGCAAGCTGATACCGGCGGCCAACACCGCCACGACCATGGAACCGACAGCGATGAAATCTCCTGCATCCATGGGGCGGAATCTGGCGTGTCACCGCCATGCGGGGTCCACGCTCCGTCGCCGCGGGTTCCAGCTCGGCGCAGCGGTAAGGAGGATAGTGCGCCCTCTGTGCGCCGGGTGATGCGCCCGGGCAGCATGCCCCCCGTGTCCACGCTCCGGGGGACACCTCACCCAGTGGACGCCCCCGGCATCCTGAACAGGGCGCGCACGCCGAAGGGCGGCCCCAGTGGGGGACCGCCCTCCGGTACGTCGATCCGCCGCGCTGCTACGCGGCGCCGGCGACCAGCCGGTCCAGGGCCGCGCGGACCCCGGCGACGCGGTGCTTCCAGTCCTCACCGCGCAGGACGTCCCCGTCCCACTCGACCACGGGTCCGGCGCCGCTCACGCAGTAGCCGTACACCTGCTCGGCCACGTCCGGCGTGAGGATGTGGTCGTAGTGGAAGGCCCCCTCGTAGGCGGCCCAGGCCACGGCCGGACCGTCCGCGCACACGCGTTCCAGGCAGGCCCGCGTGTAGTCCCGCAGGTCGAGAGCGGTGTCCTCGAACGTCAGGTCGTACGAGACCACCCCGAGCCGTTCCAGCGGCTCCGGCGCGGACTCCAGCGGGAACGGGAGGAAATCGTCCGGGACCAGCCCCGCCACGTGGAACGCCTCGCGCGGCAGCGGTGTGTCACCGGCACCAATCACGAAGACGAGGACCGTGGCCGGCCCGCTCCAGGAGATGGCTTCCTGTACTTCGCTCAATTCAGGCCCCACTTCTCGATGTTCTCCGGAGTCGGGGCGAAGGCGGAGAGGACCTTGCCCTGGTGGGGGCCTTCCTTCGCCACGAACAGCACCACGATCTTCCCGTCGACGGTCTTGGCGAAGCCCTTGGACTGGGTGCCTCCGATCTTCCAGTCGAAGGTCTGGTCCGGATTGGTCAGGTTGGGCGAGAACTTCTCCTCGAAGATCTTGCGCTGCGACTCGACGCTGCCCTTGTTCGGCAGCAAGCCGTCCTTGATCAAGTAGCGCATCGCGTGGCCGCCGCCCTTGTTCATCCCCTGGAAGGCGTCGCCGACCGTGTCGTCCGAGAAGCCGATCTTGCACTTCGAGTTGTGGACCAGCACCGGGGTGGTGCCCGCGAACACGAAGTACGTGTGCAGGTCGTCGACCGTGAGGTTGTACGTCCTCGCCCGCTGCGTGAACGCCCGGTTGGCCGTCACGAGGACCGTGTCACCGGACTCGGTGAGCAGGGTCGTCCCCGCGGTGAGCGCCGCGGCGTTCACCCAGGCCCGCCGGGACGGGGACCAGAACGGGTGTTCATGGGTGGCGGTGAGCTTCTCGACACCGCTGTCCGTCGCGAGGGACAGCTCGTTGAAGTGCCGGTCCGTCTCCGTGGTGATGAGCTTGGTGACCTTGCGGACCCCGGTTTCACCCGACTCCGGGTCCGTCGTGCGCACCTGGTCGCCGAGCGCGATGTCCTCGATGTTCTTGGCGGAACCGTCGGCCATCAGCACCTTGGTGCCCGCGGTGAAGCACTCGCACGCCGAGAAGGCGTCCTCCAGGCGCTTGTACTGCCGCCCCAGCTTGAGGAAGTCACCGAAGGGAAGGAAGGCGACCACGCCGGCGGTGGCGCCGACGACGTCCCCCTCGTCCGCCGACCGCTTGACGTCGTACGCGTCGCAGCCGGCGCCGAGGACCGGAACCCAGCCGCACATCGCGATCAGGAGTTCCTTCACGACCTCGGGATTGCCCTGCTGCGCCATGCACTCCTTGCAGGCCGGGTAGCCGCTGCCGTCGCTCGAACTGCTCGAACGCTGGTGCTCGGGCGCCTTCGGCGGTCCGTAGACCAGCTTGTACTGCGGCTTGCCCACCGTCGAGCACTGGTTCATGCCCATGGCGTAGTGGCACTGCTGCTTGCCGGGCGTGACCTTGATGTGCGCCTTTCCGGAGGAGACCGCACGCCCCGCGGTGACGATCGTGTTCACGATCTTGCGGCCCTGGGTGAGCAGTTTCCACCACGGCGTGCTGAGGATCAGGTCGAGGACCCAGTCCAGGAACGACATGCCGGTCGGGTCGGCGAAGGTCGCCGGGTTGTTCCCCGCGTACCCGTAGCCATTGAGGGTTTGCGGCTTCTCCGCCTCCAGCAGCGGGTCCGGGCTGATGAAGCGGCCCGTGGACGGGTCGTACTGGCGTGCCCCGAGGTGGGTGAGACCGGTTGCGTCGTCGGTACCGCCGACGAAGCCCTTCGAGCCGGCCCAGGCCGTCGGCTCCTTGCCCCGCGGGGCGCCGAACGGCATGGTCCGCCTGTGGTCCACCGCGCCGGACACCGCGTCGACGCTGACCGTCCCGGTGTTGTGGTGGTCACTGACCTGGAAGGAGACGGTGCCGTCGTCGCTGCGCACGGCCGTCGCGCTGCCCAGCTGGTAGTAGCGGGTGGCCGCGGGCTTGGCCGCGCCCTTGCGCAGGACGAGCTCGGTGGTGCCGAGGTAGAGCGTGGTCCGCTCGGCGTTGGGGTCGGAGTTGTCCTTGCTGTGGGCCACCAGGCGGGTGCCGTCGGCCGCGTAGACGTACTCGGTCGTCTTCGTGGCCGTGCCCTCGGTGGGGTGGGTGGCCTTGTCCTCCAGCTTGACGAGGCGGCCCTCGACGTCCCAGTCCAGCTTCTGCTCACTGGTGGCGCCGGGACCCGGCTTGAGGCTGCGCGTCACGGTGTTGCCCGAGTCGTCGTAGCCGTAGGACTCCACGACCGCGGGGTCGGCGCCGGTCTTGGAGCTCGTGCCGGACAGCGCGTGCGGGCGGGGCGCTCCCGCCGCCGGGTAGGAGTAGGTGCGCAGGCTGTTCTTGGCGCTGTTCCCCGTCAGGTCGTGGCGGGTTTCCGTCTTGCGGGTGCCGTCGGTGTTGTAGGTGTAGCTGTTCCAGTACGGCGCCGGGCCGCCGATCTCGGCCGGAGTGGGCGACGGCGGGCACTGGGTGCTCTTGGAGGTGAATTCCTCGGTCACGCGCGCCAGGTGGTCGTGACGGAAGCACTGGGTCTCGGTGCCGACGCGGGACACGTCGCTGATGGACTTGACATTGCCCGCTTCGTCGTAGCCGTAGGTCACGGCGCTGACGGCCTGGGCGATGCCGTACTGGTCGGTGCGGCGGCTCGCGAGTCGCTGCGTGCCGTACTCGTAGGCGTCGGTGATCCAGGTGTCCTGGCCGCCCGCCTTGAGGGTGGTCTGCAGCGACTTGCCGGTCAGCGTGTACGTCTGCCCGGAGAGGTAGCCGCCCAGGTTGCCGCTGATGCCGGTGACCTGGCGCAGGTCGTTGTAGGTGTAGGCGAGGGACTCGGCCGCGAGGTTGCCCGCCGCCGGGTAGGAGGCCGTCTTCTGCGTGCCGTCCAGGTTGTAGGTGCCGGCGGTGGTGTACGTGCCGGCCAGGGCTTCCTGCCCGGGCACGGAGGGCACGGTGAGCGTGGTCCGGCCGGGGCGGTACAGGGCGTCGTAGTTCGTGAAGGTGTTCTTGTACTCGTACGTCGCGCCGTTGATCCGCGCGTAACGCGTGCCGGAGGCCAGCTTGCCCTGGGCGCCGGCGGGGTCCCAGGTCTGGGACGTCAGGAGCGGTCCGGTGGCCGAGCCCTCACGGCTTTCCAGCTGCCGGGACAGGTTGTCGTACGTGTATGCGACGGTCTTGAGCCGGCCGTCCGTGACAGAGGTGTTCTGGCCGCGGTCGTTGTACTTCTTGACCGACGTGCCGCTGTCCGGGTCGACCGCCTCGATCTGGCGTCCGAGCTGGTCGTACTTCCAGCTCCAGACACTGCCCGCCGTGTCGGTGAGCTTGGCCAGCGCGCCGGTGGGCGCGTACTGGTAGTGGGTGCTGTCGTACGGCCCGGTCGGCGTGGCCTCCTTGTGGGTGCGGACCTCCGTGGTGCGGCCGAGCGCGTCGGAGAGGGTGGTGGTGGCGACTCCGCCCTTGGGGGGCGTGACGCTGACCCGGTCGCCGGAGTACTCGGTGCGCGTGACCGCCAGGGGAACCCCGACGCCGTTGCCCTTGAGCAGGGTCGACTTGGTCGGTCGGCCCATCGCGTCGTACTCGACCGCGGTCTGAGTCTCGACGCCGGTGGCGTCCTCGACCTTGAAGAGGGCCCCGGAGGGCGCCTTCTTGGCGTAGTACGGCGAGTAGCTCAGCGCGGCCCGGCCCATGGCGTCGTAGAACGTGTCCGTGAGGACCATGCCGCCCTCGGCGGCCCGCTTCTGGGTCTGGCGGGGACGGACGAAGCCGTCGTACAGGGTGTACTCGGCGTCCTGGGAGCCGTCGTTGTTCAGGGTGAGGCTCGCCACCGAGGCGATGCCGCCCTCCGCCGTGCTGTACCGGTACTCGGCGTTGGGGCTCTGGCCGTTCACCTTCGAGCGGTTCGGCTGCCACACCTTGCGGGTGCGGCCCAGGGCGTCGTACTCGATGTCCGTGCGGCGCCCGGTGGTGTCCACGACCGATACCGGCAGGGCGCGCCCCGCGTCGAAGGTGGTCGTCGTGGTCTGGGCGGTGGCCGCCACGCCCGCCGTCGCCGGCGGGGTCGTCGACTTCATGGACGTCGGGCGACCGGTGGCCGGGGTGTACACGGTGGTGCTGACGTGCGCCTGCGGGTGGGCGGTGGTCGTCGGCGCGGCCGACTCGTTCGCCGGGTTGTGGACGCTGGTCGACGCGAGGCCCGTGACCTTCAGCGGGCGGCCGTAGACGTCGTACGTCGTGGTGTTGTCCAGGTAGACGGCCTGCGTCGCCGAGCGCGTCTTGAGCACGCCGATGGTGGTCGCCAGGCCCTTGGTGGGCGCGGCGCCGTGGCCTTGGCCGTCGTAGCGGGTGCGGACGTCGGAGAGGACGTCGGAGGTGCCGTCGGCGCGGGTCACCCGGTTGACGGCCTTGGCGCAGTCGCCGGCGACCGTCTCGACGCGCACGGGGGCGTTGAAGATCCCGACCGCGGGGTTGTCGGCGTACGTCGTGCGGGTGCACCTGTCGTCCGTCGTGTTGGCCACGTCGCCGAGTTCCTCGGAGGCGGTGGCCCGTCCGCGGCTGTCGAACTCGGGGGTGTTGACCTTGACCTCACGCCAAGCGCTGCCCGCGCCCTTGTCCAGGGAGACGAACGAGCGGGTGGTGCCGACGTTGGTGATGTTGGCCGTGGTCGTGCCCCAGTCGCGGACGCGCTCGGCGGTCTGCTTCTTCCACGGGGTCTTGACCTCCTTCTGGAGGATCTTCCCGCCGGGGGCGTCGTACTCCTCCGTCCGATACTCGAACCCGCGCCAGGCCTCGTCGTCGACGAGGGTGGTGCCCTCGCCGTCGGCGACGCTCACGGAGCGCTTCTTGGCCTTGTCCGAGGGGTCGCTGCGGTCGCCGTCCATGCCCCGCAGGAAGTAGTGGTCCTCCTGCGAGACGAACGCCTGGTTGGAGCCTGTCTCGACGCGGGTGTGCGCGTACCCGCGCCACTGCGACCAGGTCTTGAGCTTCTCGCGGGTCAGGCCGTCGTCGTCGTCGAAGTGCCAGGCCGCTCCGCCCAGGTAGGTGTACTTCGTCATGGTGTCCGGCGCGCCGCCGGTGCGGTCGGTCGCGATGACCGTGTCGACGACGTACTTGTTGAACCACTCGTTCGTCACCGGCTGGGTGTCGATCGGCTGGTACTTGACCGGGAAGCACCGGGTCTTGTTGTCCTGCGGAGTCGGCAGGCTCGACCAGGAGCAGGCGGGGGCCGAGTAGTTGGCGTCGATCTGGCCGCCGTACTCGTCCGAGATGGTCGTCAGGCGCTTCTTGTGGAAGGGGAGGCGCCCGTCACCGTCCTTGTCGAGGCGGTTCGGCATCGGGGTGTACGAGAAGGTGGTCTTCGGGATGGCGATCGGTGTGGTGGCCGCCAGGCCCGTGTGCTGCACCGACGACAGCAGCAGTTGGTAGTCGCTGTCCGCGGTGCCCCAGTGGTAGTCGAGCTTCCAGCGGTCGGTGTCCTTGTAGGTGCCGTCGGCCTGGAGCGTCTGGGTGGTGATCGTGTCGAGGCGGGTGGTGGTGAAGAAGGTCGGGGAGAACCGGCCCTTGTCGCAGTCCGTGCCCGCCTTGCAGTTCCGGTCCCAGGGCGTGTCGTACCAGTACTGGCGATTGGCGTCGATCTTGGCGAAGTCGCAGACCGTGCCGGACTCCAGGCAGCGCCCGGTGGTACCGAAGGTCACGCGTGCCATCGGCTTGACCGTGGCGGAGTGGATGTCGGCCTTCTGCTGGCCGTACTCGATGCGCTCCAGCGTGCCGCCGCGCTCGTACGGGGTGTCGTCCGCAGCCTTCATGTTGCGGCCGTAGGAGTTCGTCTCCGGCTTGTACCAGTAGGTGATGTCGTTGCCCTTGGCGTCCACGACCAGGTCGAGGTTCCAGCGCCAGCCCTGCTGGCACCAGGACGCGGCGAAGGTGGCGGCGTGGCAGGGCTCGTTGGCGTCGTCGCCGAAGACGGGCACGGTGTAGACCGACTTGGTCTCCGGCTTTCCGGCCGCCCAGTTGGGCAGGCGGTTGTAGCCGAAGTGGTACTGGGTGCCGTCGGGCGTGACGGCCTTGAAGTACTCGCCGTCGTTGTCGCCGTTGCCGCGCGCGGAGTCGCGGACGCGGACCACCTTGGTGCCGTCGTCGCCCTGGACCCGCCACTCGTCGGCGCCGACGGGTATCAGCTCGCCGGAGTGCCCGTCGAAGCTGATCGTCGCGTTGTCGTAGGCCCAGCAGAGGTCACCCGGCTTGATGCCGTTGTTCTCGACCCCGTCGTCGGCGCAGGGCTTGTACGCGCGCTCGACGAAGCCTTGGCCCATGCCGAAGCCGTCACCGGCCCAGGAGGACTGGTTGTTGCTGTTCGCGCTGCGTCCGTCGATGGAGGCGGAGGAGTACGAGAGGCCGATGCCGGGCTTCAGGTCGCCCGGGACGGGCGGGACGCCGATGTCGTAGCTCCAGGCGAAGGAACCGCCGTTGAGATCGGTGCTCCAGCGACCCGAGGCGGCCATCGGGGTGGCCGTGAAGTCCCCGGAGGGGCCGGAGGCGGCCGGGGCGGCCGCCAGGACTATGGCACCGCCGCCGGCGCCGAGGGCGCTCTTCGAGGCGGTACGGGCGCCTGCGGCCGAGCCTGCCGGGAGGGTGACGCCCTTGGCGCCGACCCGGCCCTTCTCGGCGTCGTTGACGCTGTCGAGCGGGGCCTGGGTACGGCATTCGGGCCGGTCGGGCGTGGTCAGGACACAGGCGGGCAGCTGCACCAGGCGCAGCCGCTCGCCGTAGCCGGCGCCGCCCGCCCGGGCGAAACCGCTGTAGTCCAGCGCGACGTCGACCTCGGAGGCCCGGGAGCCGGTGTCGGCGCGGCCGACGGTGAGCAGGACCCCGTCCACGCCGGCCTTCTTGGCGGCGGCGCGGTCCAGCACCTCGACCGTGACGGCCACGGGGGGTGCGGACGGCGCCGAGGCGCGAGCCGGGGCGCCGGCGGCCGGGCGGGCGAACTCCACCGGGGCCCCGGCAGCGGCCGCGGACAGCAGTACCGGCAGCTTGCCGGCCCGCAGAGGCGCGGCCGCGGCGGGGGAGGCCGGGGCGGGGGTGGTGGGGGTGGACAGCACGGCGGTGGCCGAGGCCTTCGCCGGCCAGGTGACCTTCGGCTTGGGGGGCGGTGCGGGAACAGCGGTCTTGCGGCCCTTGACCGCGGTGCTCGACGTGCCCTTGACGGGACGCTCGTGCGAGCGGGCCGCGGGGGCCTGGGAGTTGGCGACGGCCGGCGTCTCGGGCACGGCCTGCAGCAAGGTGGCCAGCACCGTGCCGCTGACGAGTACGGCGATGCGTGCCGTACCGCGTCCGCGTCTGCGGCGGATGGGGAAGCTCACGTAAGGATCCTCGATGTGCCGTCCGGGCGCGCGCCCGGACGGACTGATGGGAAGTGGAGCCCCCCGCTCCGACCGGCGCGGGGCCGGACGGAGCGGGGGGACGGGAGGTGGCGGGCCTACAGCCCGGGGGACTTGGTGTCGAGCTCGTCGCCCAGGGCAGAGAGCATGATCACCTGGGCGTGGCTCAGCACGCCCTGGTAGGCCCACATGTCGTCGACCTCGCCGGACAGGTGGTTCTTCCACTGCCCGCCCGTGCGGGTCCGGCCGAACTGGATGCCGCCGGCGGCGACGAAGGCAGATGGGGCTCCCGCCCAGGAGACGTGGTCGGTGCACCCGGGGGCGCTGCCGTCGTCGGGGCAGAGCTGGTTCTCCAGGTTCCCGTTGACGTACAGGGTGAGCTGGTCGGAGAACCCGTCGTAGACGACCGCAAGGTGGTTCCAGTTCTCCAGGAACAGGGACGCGTCATAGGTGTGGATCACGCTGGTGTGCGTGGCCGAGGCTCCGTCGGCGTTCGCGACCGTGGCCTGCCACCAGCCGGTGGCCTGGCCGTCGACGATCTTGTTGAACTTCCACCCCACGGTGAGGGCGCTCTCGTTGGCACCTGCGACCGACAGCACCGTCATGTCGCGCTCGGGCGATCCGGCCGTCTGCGCCCAGCCGGCGAGGGAGAAGCTCTCGTCGGTGCGCAGCGGGGCGGTGGCGGTGGCCGCGTACCCGGTGGTGCCGTTGAGGTTCAGGCTGCCGGTCCCGATAACACCGCCGCCGGGGTTGATCGCGGCCTGCCCGTACAGGGTGGCCCCGGCGGCGCCCGCGGGCTCCCCGGGAGTGACGTTGCCGGGGGCCTGGTTGAACTTCCACCGGCCGACCAGCTGCGGCCGCTGCTGGACCATGTCCTGGATCTCCGGGCCGGTCAGGACGCGGTCGAAGAGCCGTACGTCGTCCACCGTGCCGCCGGTGAAGAACTCGCTCGCGCCACCGGCGCGGCCGACCGCTCCGATGCGCAGGTTCCCCTTGCCGTTCCAGGGAGTGGTCTGCGTGTAGGCGGTCTCGCTGACCAGGTATCCGTTGATGTACAACCGGATCTTCTGGGCCGTGGAGTCGGAGACGCCGACCAGGTGAGTCCATTCGTTGTTCGGCGTACTGAAGCAGGGAGCGCCGTTGACCTTCGTGCCGGCCGTGCAGGCCGGCTGCCACGTGGTGACGAGCTGGGCGTCCGCGGTGTCCGCCTTGTACCGGCCGAACTTCCACTTCTTGTCGGCGGCCGAGTAGTACAGCGAGAACTCGTTGTTCTGCGCGCCGGTCTGGCCGACGGCCATTCTGGGGACGGTGTCGCCCGCCGCGATGGCCGGGAGCTTCACCCAGGAGGAGACGGCGAAGCTGCGGGTGCCGTCGACCTGCGGGCCCTTGACGTCCGCGTACCCGTTCGCGCCGAATCGCACGGCCTTGCCGGACACTCCGGGCACGCCCGTCTCGATGGTGCCGGTGGGCACGGCGGCGCCTGCCTCGGACCGGCCGGCCATCTCGGGGCCGGTGCCGTCCAGCGACCAGACGGCCTTCGCGCCGGGGCCGGTGACGACGGCGCCGTCCTTGGCTGCGGTGACCTCGGCCGGGCTCAGGACGCGGTCCCAGACCCGGATGTCGTCCAGCGAGCCCTTCCAGGCGTCGGTGTACGCGCTGCGGTACTTGAGCCGACCGATTTCCAGCGAGCCGCGAGCCGACCAGGCGGTCACGGCGGTCACCGGCGTGCCGGCGACACCGTTCACGTACAGGGTCGCCGTCTTGGCCTGGGCGTTGTACACGCCGGTCAGATGGGTCCACTCGCCGGCTACGGGCGCGGTCGCAGAGGTGGCCATGGCCCAGGTGGGGATGGCGACCGCGTCCGCGGACGGCATCTGCAGGGTCCACTTGCCGGTGTGCAGGCCCAGCCCGAAGGCGTGCTGGACCCGGCCGCTCTGGCTGACCGCCGAGGCGGAGTTGCCGGCGACCTCCGCGGCGTTGACCCAGGCGGAGACGGTGAAGCTCTTGTCCGTCTCCAGGACCGCGCCCGCGGTGCTGAGGTGGTCGGTCGGGGTCTTGTCGGCGGCGAGCGCGCCGGACAGGGTCACGCCCTCGCCGCGGACGGCGGGGACACCCGGGACGGCGCCTCCCGCCAGCGTGGCGGGGTGGTTGCCGCCCTCGCCCGGAAGGGCGTCGGCGTCGGCGTCCATGGACCAGCCCGCGCGCTGCGGTTGGCCGTTGAGGACGTTGAAGTAGTAAGTGGTGTTCTCGGACGCGTTGCCGGCGGCGTCCATGGCCCGGACGGACAGGAAGTGCGGACCGTCGGTGGTCATCAGCAGGTTCACCGAGCGGGCGGCGCCGCCGGTGGTGGCCACCTCGCGGGCGCTGGAGGGCGACTGGTCGAGGCCGTACTGGTACTTCACCGCGTCCGCGGAGGCGGTGTCGAAGGAGAACGTGCCGTACTTGCCGACGCCGTCGGTCCAGGGCAGCTCGGCCTGGGCATCGGTGGAGCCGGGGAACGCGGACGAGGTGACGACCGGCCCGACGGGAGCCGAGGTGTCGATCCGGAAGTAGCAGTCGGTCGGCGTGGTGCCCGTGGAACTCCACGGACTCCACTCACTGCCGTCCCAGGCCCGGGCCTCCCAGCCGACGGTGGTCTCCTTCGGCACGGCCGCCGGCAGGGTGACCGAGAAGAGGGAGCCGGAGGCCTTGAAGGTGCCGGACGACGGGGCCGTGCCCTCCGCACCGGTCGACCACCAGCGCCGCTTGAACACGCCCGCGCTGTCGCTCCACGCGGCCGCGAACTGGACGCCCAGCTTGTCGCCATCGGGGTCGAAGACCTTGGCGGTGACCTGGGGGTGCTTGGTGATCGGGAGGGTGCTGCTGGAGCAGACCGACCCCGGGGACATGGTCAGGTCCTTCATCTGCGGCTGCTTGGGCGGCAGGTTGTAGCCGATCTGGACGGACGCGGTGCCGCTGAAGCGCTTCCAGGCGTACCCGTCCGACTCGTTCTCCGCCTTCAGTCCCAGGGTGACGTCGACCCAGTCGCCGTTGGCGGCCTGCTGGAACTTGTCCCGCAGGGTCTTCGAGGTGGATCCGCCGAACTCCACATAGCCCGAGGCGCAATTGGTGTGGCCACGGGCTGCCTGGATGGTCTGGAGGTGCTGCGACCAGAACGCCGGGGAGCTGGAGTTGGACCAGTTCGTACCGGTGCCGATGCGGCCGGTGGCGTACAGCTGGAGCGGCTTCTTCGTGCAGCTGAAGGAGTGGGTCTCCCACACGTTCAGCTTCGCCGAGAGGATGTTCTTCCCCACGAAGGAGCGGCCCTTGACCGGTATGGAGTAGAGCACCCGCTTGAGATCGTTGGAGGCGCAGGCCGCGTCGATGCAGTAGCCCGTGCCGAAGTCGCCCCCGAACTTGTAGTAGGAGTTGCCCGGCCAGGCGCGGGAGATGCCCGCCCAGGCTCCGGCCTTCGGCGTGTCCAGGTTCGGGTCGATGAGCACCGGGTAGACCGTCCCGGGCGCGTCCAGGAGCGCGCGGTCCGGCGTCAGTACCAGGGACTTCTGGTCGTCGGCAATGGTGAGCCCGACGGGGGCGGCGTGCGCGGCGTCGTCGGCGACGAGCACGCTCTGCCGCCCTGACGGGGCGCTCATGGCCTTCCCGGCCCGGGCGGCCTCGGGCTGGGTACCGGAGACGTGGTCCGGTACCGGCGGCAGGGCCGTGCTCTGCGGGAGGCCGCCCGAGGAGTCGAACATGACGGGCCTCGGCGCCTCGAAGACGGTGCCGCCGCCCGCGGTGTCCACCGCGGCCACCGAACCGTCCGCGTTGCGGCGCATGGTCAGGCCCTTGGCCGACATGTCCAGCGTCAGCTGGTTCAGCTGCGGGTTCTTCGCGGCTTCGGGCGTCTTGACGACGAAGAACTGGGTGAATCCGCCCTCCGTCGCAGTCATCCGCAGGTCGATGTCGGGCAGGATCGACGGATACACGGCGGTGGCCCCGTCGACGACGGGCCGCGGCAGCGGCCGGGGCCAGCTGAGGGCCAGCTCCTTGCCGGCCCGGCCTATCCGCACCAGCGGCCGGTCGCCGCCGCCACCGGAGAACTCCAGGTCCGTGAGCGTGGCCCCGGGCGCGAGGGCGCCGGACGGCGTGCTGCGGAGCGTGGTGTCGATGTCCTGCCAGTTACCGTCCTTGCGGGTGCGGACGGGCTTGGTGTGGATGGTCGCCAGGAGCGTCCCGTCGGGCTTCGCCGACACGTCGCTCGTCTCGGTCCGCAGCGAAGGGACGCCGACGTCCTTGTTGCTGCGGCGGGCCTCCGCGACGGCGAGGGACTCGGGAGAGCCGGCCTGGTCGGAGCCGGCTCCACCGGCCGCGGAGGTCGCGCTGCGCGCGCCCGGATCCGCTGTCGCGGCCGTCGGCGCCACACCGGAGAGGGCGACGCCGGACAGCACCCCCAGTGCTGTGATGCGTGTGAAGACGCGACGCCGGCCGGGCATGCGTCTGCGATCGGGCAAAAACCCCACGTGAGGATCCCCCAGAAGAACAGGAACGATACGAACGTCCGAATGCAATGGATCTTGCGAAGGGAAGTCAAGACTCCTCCCGGGAGCCCGGAGGTGCCCTCGGACGGGCCGTCGTTACCTGCGAGTAGCGGCATCCGCGACAAGAGGGCGGGTTACATGGCCCGTTGAGGGGGCGCTCCTTATCAGGCGGACCTGTGGACGGCCCCCGGCAGCACCATGGCTTTGGGAAAATATTTGCTTACTCTTTACTGTCTATGGCGTTTCAACGCGCGCATGAGAGAAGGGAAGTTGGTGGACGGCCTGCGGCCCGGTGCCGGATAGCCTGGGCTGATGTTTGTCCGAAGTGATCGCGACCCATTACGTCACGCCCCTGCGTGAGGGCGGCTCGCTACCGGGGATCGTCGAGGCCGACGATCTCGGGACCTGCGTCATGAAGTTGTCCATCCAGTAGCGCTGACCTGCGTAGGGTGTCGACCCGTGCCCGCGTGGATGGTCCGTGGAGGTCGAGGTCGTCCGGGTCGACGAACTTGTCGACCCCGCGCCCGCAGGGATGCTCCGGGGATGCCGTGCGGGCGCAGCGGTGGAATGCCGCCCCAGGCGTACCCCCGTCAAGTTATGCAGGGAGGGGCGGACCTTGACGGCGTAAGCGGGGGAGTCAGGGTATGGCTGCTGCTCGCCGACTTTGCCGTAGCCCCACCCCTCGTACGCCTACTGCACCTTCGGGTGCGTGGTGTCCACGAGCAGCACGGCCAAGGCTTCCAGCCGGCCGTCCAGGAGTGTCGTGTGCAGCCGCTCGGCCGCGCCGGTCTTGCGCCACTTCGCCAGCACCATCAACTCCGACACCGCGAACGTCACCGTCTTCTCCGGCACGGGGTCGAGGTGCCCCCGCCACCATTCCCAGCCGTCGGTGAGCGGTGCTCCGCACGCGTAGCCGACCGGCTCGCCGCCGTCGTAGCCATGACGCACACGAAGCCGGAGTTCTCTCCCCCTCAGTGGTCCCCGAACCACGGGAAGCGCTGGGCGAACTCGTCGTCGGCCGGGTACTCCGGGATGCGGGCGTGGACGTCGATGAGGGTCCAGTCGTTGGCGGTGGCGGAGCCCGGAGCCGCCGTGAGTAGGTCAAGGTTGATCTGTTGGGCCCGGCCGGGGCGGCCCGCCAGGTCCGGCGGAGCCTTCCTCGACCGGCAGCGCTGCGAGAACGAGTCGAGCAGCAACTCCTGGCGCTTCGACGACTGCAAGAAGTTGTTCCCCGGCCAGACCGGTCTCAGCGGCTGGGACTGATCCCGCCCATCGCAAGGCCCCGCCCCGGCACCGCGCCGTCCGGCCGGCCGGCGGGAGCTTCGTCGTTCCCGGAGTCAGTAGCTGAACGAGACGACCGCCTCCGACGAGCACAGGTCCGCCCACCGCGTCCGGTCGACACACACCTTGATCACCGCGCGCGCCCCGTGCGCGTCGTGGCGCAACCGACGGGAGAGGGAACCGGACGCGCTGGTGTCGGTACGCAAGGTCTGACTGGACCCGGCGCTCTCCCACTTGCCGTTCTTGAGGAAGAAGAACTCGGCCTCCACGTAGACCGGATCCCCATCCCCGGCCCGCAGGTCACGCCAGTTCGCGCCGACGGTGGCGTAAACGCCGCCGTTGTTGGCGAAGTCCCCGTTGGCGGAGGCGACGTTTCCGGCGGAGACGCGGGCGTGGATCGGCCCCCAGGACTTCCCGGCAGCTTGCGCGGTCGGCGCCGCGACCAGGGACGCGGCCACTGACGCCGCTGCCAGGGCGGACGCGGTCAGGATTGTGCGGAAACGGGCTCGTCGCATCGTGGCCTCTTTCGTTGGTTCCGACCGGCAGATCCTCCCACAGTGGGACATAGCCGGTGCGGAAAACTCCCGGATGGGGCGGTCCGGATCAGGCGGGGGCTTCGGCATTTTCCGGACTCAAATCCGGCCAACCTCACGGCCGTTCCGACCCTGCCCCTTCACGATCTCCCTCGCCTCCACGAACGTCGTCCGCAAATCCTCGCAATCACCTGGACAGGGGAGAGCCCCGTGACGCCACGGTTCGGCGGGATGGACCCCACTACCACGGGCGGCGGATCTCCCACCGTGTGGGTGGACGACGTGAAGCGGGAGCCGGTGATCCAGGGCTGGGTTCCGGACGAGGAATTGCCGGCGAAGATCAGCACGACCGAGTGGGTATCCGGCCACGACACCGGTATTCCCGAAGGTGAGAACGCGACCCGCGTGCCGCCCCGTATGGCCGCGATCCCGAGCAAGGCTCTCGATGACGCAGAAAGCGCCGGACTTCTCTGAACTCCTCGGCTCCGCCCGACACACGGCGGCCCACCTGGCGATGCGCGACGTCTACTGCGTGGGCGAGGAGGTCGACACCTTCAACCGGTTCCTGTCGACCGGCGAGGCCGACCTGGACCCGCAGTCGCCGCTCTGGGTGGGCTGGACCCCGATCGCCCGCGAGGCGGTCGGCCGCGGCGTGGTCATGCGGCGGGCCCGGATCGTCTCCGAGCCGGTCACCGTCTACATCCGCTACGAGCACGCCCTCACCCCCGTCAACATCGCGATCGGCGAGGATGTCCGCCGGCTCCCCCGCCGTTGTGCGTCGGACATCGCCCTGCCGGGCAACGACCTGTGGTTGATCGACGACCGCTTGGTGATGTCCCACTGGTGGACCGGTGAGGGCGACTGGGCCGGCCACGAGTTCACCGAAAATCCGGCGGTGGTCAAGATGGTCGCCGACGCCTTCGAAACGGTGTGGAAGCGCGCGATCCCTCACGCCGAGTACACCGTCTTGCCCCGACACGACGGTTCCAATGCCCTCTTCACCCCTCCTCCCGCGCGCAGTCGGCCCGCGAGGCCCTTGCCGTACGCCTGTCCCACATCCGCAAGGACGCCGGTCTCACCGGGCGCGAGTTGTTCGCCCGGTGCGGCTGGCATCCCGCGAAGACGACCAGGATCCAGAAGGCCGAGATGGCGCCCTCGGACGCGGACATCCGCACTTGGTGTTCCTTCTGCGGGGCCGAGGATCAGGTCGGCGACCTGATCGCCACCTCTCGCGTCGTGGAATCCATGTACCAGGAGTGGCGCAAGCTGCACCGCAACGGTATGCGCACGGCCCAGGAGGACTGGACGACCGGGCAGGAACAGACCCGGGTGTGTCGGGTGTACGTGTCGAACGCTGTGCCCGGCTTCCTCCAGACCCCGCCTGCGCCACCGCGCTCATCCCCTTCGGCGCGCCGACCGAGGTGCCGGTCCGGCCCGGCGCGGTCAGCGAGCGGTGGGCCCGCCGGCTCACCATGTGCGACCCGACCGTCGCTCACGTCGTTCTCGCCCAGGGCAAGAAGGCGGAGGCGTTCTTCATCGACCCGCTCACCGATATGCCGGTCCTGCGTACCGCCGACCATGAAGGCAAGCAGGTCTGGGGGTTCCACGCCCCGCTTTCCCTCCCGGCCGGGGACGCCGAACTCGCCTCGGTGGTCCTGCACCACACCGTGTGGGTCACCACCAGCGACGGCCACCTCCACCCCGCCCCCTGCACCCCCTCCGAGCACCTGTGGTGGGGCGACGGCTGGGCGACCACCCCAGCGAGGCTGCCACCGTCATCAACCCGGCCTGGACAACCTCGGCGCCACTCCCAACCTGCGCGAGCACTGGAACGCACCCAAGGGCCTGGCCGCGCTGTTCAACGAGGACCACAAGCAGGGCACCGAGCTCACCGCAGCACTTTGCTGCACGCCCGCCTGACCCCGCCCCGAACACGCTGAACCCACGTCATTGACAGCCGCACCGCAAAGGGCCTCGCGGGTCTCGCCCACCGGGGCCGGGCGGAGAGGCAAGTTGTGCGGGGACCGGGGGCACGTCACGTCCTCGTGAGGACGGCCACCAGGTAGTCGGACCCCTCGGCATAGGGCTGCAGGTCCCACGTGGACAGCAGGAGGCCGGGGGACAGGCCGGCGGCCTCGGCGTCCTGCAGGAATTCTTCGGGCGGGTAGCCGCGTTCGGTGCCGAACCCGATCACCGCCCGCCCCCCTGCCCGTAGGTGCTTCGCGAACCGGCCCAGGACGGTGCGGCGCGTGTCGGGGGCGAGGAAGGTCATCACGTTCCCGGCACACACCAGCACATCGAAGCCCTTGGCGGGGAGGTCGAGCTCGGAGAGATCCCGAGTGAGCCATTGCGCTCCGGGGTGATCGGTGCGGGCCGCGGCGACGAGGGCCGGGTCGAGGTCGACACCCGTGACGTCGTGTCCGGCCCGGGCCAGATATCCGCCGACCCGGCCGGGACCGCAGCCCGCGTCGAGGATCCGGGCTCCGCGAGGAACCATCGCGTCGACGAGGCGGGCCTCACCATGCAGATCGACGCCGTCCTCGGCGAGCTTCCGAAAGCGGTCGATGTACCACTGAGAGTGACCCGGGTTCTCCTTGAGAAGGGCGAGCCAACCGTTCTTGTCGTTCACCCAGCCAACTATGCCTGCCCCGGCGTAGAGGCATGACACATCTCCTCTACTCGCAGTGGAGTCGACGTATGGCAGACGAAACGAGCATCAAGGTGAGCGCGGCGACCCGCGACCGTCTGGCGGCGCCGGCGACCGAGCAGGGCACTACGATCCGGCAGCTGGTCGAGGAACTCGCCGAGGGCCGGCCGACCCAGGCCGAGTACGCGGAGCGCGCCGAGCAGGCCCGCGCCGAGCTCGCCGCCGTGCTCGGCACGGTGCCGAGCGAGGAGCCGGGGCGAGGGCCCGCGGACTCCTGGAGCGTCTCGGCGCCGGCCAGGACGTGGCAGCCGCGTGGTGGGGCCGATCGCCGTCGTTCTGGATCACACGACCGCTACCGCCCTTCACGACCCCGAGGACCCGTTCAACGATGCCGTTGCCGCGTTCTACGTCCAAGCCTCGGGCGGCCTGGGCACCCTCTACGCGCCGGTGCTGTCCCTGACCGCGGGTGACACCAAGCGGACCGGCCTGCTCGCCTGCATGAACGGGCTGCGGTTCATCGAGATCGAGCCTTTCGATACCTCCGCGGCCCTGTCCGCCACCGGGCTCCTGCGCGCCGGGCACCCCTGGGCTGCCGTCCACGCCATCCACGCGGCGGATCAGTGGGCGCACCGGTTTTCCAGGGGTCGGTTCGGCACCCGCAATCACGCCGTCCCGACCCGTCGGCGGGTGGCCTTACGGATCGGTCGGCGGTGCGCGGCCCGGAGCGACGATCGGGGTGGGAGGTGTGGCATGGCGGTCAGCTCACTCCGGTCGTGTCGCCTGCTTCGCTGGGGCGGGTCTGCTGCTTGAGCTGCATCCGGGCCTTCACCAGGGTCTCGCGCGGGACTGTGGCCCAGTGCGGGTGGTCGACCACGGCGGTCGAGAGTTCGCGGAGCTCGGCCACCATCCGGGTGACGGTCTGCTTCTGCTCCTCGGTCCAGCCGGGGCTGTCGGGGACATCGCCGCGGTGGGAGAACCGCTCGCCGCGCGTCCAGCCCTTCATGGGTTCCACACTCCAGGGCAGGCCGGCCAGGTAGGCGCGGTACTCGGCATGGGCGCGATGGAGGCGCTCCTGCAACTGCAGGAGGTCGTCGGGGAAGGCCGCGTTCGAGGTCACAAGTTGAATCGTGAACCTGTTCGATTCGGGGAGGCTGTCGGGCACTCCGACGAGTCACCGGTTCGGTAGGCCGATCACCAGGCCCGGTGATGTCCGCTGCCATCCGCAGGATCGGCGCAGTGCCGGGTTTCCAGCCGTCGGCAGCTGCGCACCGATCCCCCCTTGGCAGTGAGCGGCGGTACCTCGGCCCTTCCCGGGGTCGAGTCGCGGAACGCCGATCGGGAGCCCGGGTGTTCCTGGCGTGTGCGGCGCTGGGCGCGGGATGTGTTCCGGGCAGTACCGCCTGACGCCCCGCCGCGCGTCAGCGCCCGGTGGTGACCGCCGCCGGGTCCGCGTCGCCGTGCCAGGTGGGCCAGCCCAGGAGACGGGGTCGTTCGGTGACCCAGGCGCGGGTGTCGGCCCCGATCTCGGTGTCGATCAGCTGCTCCAGCAGTGCGCTGTAGCGGGCGACCAGGTCGAGGTGGGCGGGGTCGGAGGCCAGGTTGCGCATCTCGGCCGGGTCCTCCTGCCGGTCGTAGAGGACGACGTCGTTGTGGGCGAACAGGTCGTCGAGGGAACGCGGGCGGTTGGGGTGGAGGGGGGCGAAGTAGCGGCCGAAGGTGTAGCGCTGGTCGGTGTAGGCGCGCAGGAAGCCCCGCTTGGCCCAGTCGGGGCGCAGCTCTCCGGCGGCGATCCGTCGGGGGGCGTCGGCGTCGGCGAACTCGAACCAGAAGGCCGAGTCCAGCATCATGATCGACTCGATGGCGCTCAGCGCGCCGTCGCGAACCCGCCCACCCTGCAGTGCGGGTGTCAGGGAACGACCCTTGAGAGCGGGGTGGCGGGTGGCGATCTCGGCCCCGTCGAGACCCGCGAAGTCCAGGAGCGTGGGGGCGAGGTCGACCGCGGAGGCGAGGGCGTCCGTCCTGGTCCCCGCGGGCAGGTCGGGGTGGGCGATCACGAGGGGGACGTGGAGGTTCTCGTCGTAGACGAGGCTGCCCTTCTGGCGCAGTCCGTGGGAGCCGGCCATCTCGCCGTGGTCGGCGGTGAGGACCACCACGGTGTTGTCGGCCTGTCCGGAGGCGTCCAGGGCGTCCAGCACGTGCTCGATGCTGCGGTCGACGTCCCGCATCGCGTTGAGGTAGAAGTTCAGGCCGTCGTACCAGTGCTGGTCGGAGGCCACCGGCCCGAAGACGGTGTCGGTCATGCGCCGGTACTCGGTGATCGCGGGGGCGGCGCCGGACAGGTCGTCGTACAGGCTGGCAGGCAGGTCGAAGTCCCAGCGGCGCCGGTAGACCGGGATGTCGGCGGCGGCCTTCATGCGTACGGCGTGGGCGAGGACCGGCGGGAGCTGCACCTGGGGCAGGCCGCCGTAGTCGAAGCTCATGATGTCGTGAGGGTTGACGAAGTTGACCGCCATGAACCACGGACGGTCGGTGGCGGCGACGGCGGGCGCGCGGTCGCGGAGCCAGTGCACGGCCTGTCCGGCGATCACCGGGTCGAGCTTCAGACCCGCCCAGGCTCCGCCGTCGATGTCGCCCCAGTCGTTGAACTCGCTGAATCCGTAAGGTTCGAGGGCGTCGGTCGTGGGGGCCGGGTTCCGGGGGGACACGTAGGCGTTGGAAAGGTGCCACTTGCCCTTGTAGGCGCAGTAGTAGCCGGCGGAGCGCAGCATCGTGCCCAACGTGCCCAGGCTCGGGTCGAGCGGGCGGATGTAGGGCATGTTGTCGTTGTCGTAGATCTCGGTCAGCGGCACGTGCTGCCCGGTGTAGATGACGGAGCGCGCCGAGCTGCACTGCGCGGAGGCGGTGTAGTAGCGGTCGAAGGTGACGCCGCGGGCGGCGATCCGCTCCCTCGCGGGCAGCGAGTACCCCTGCGCGCGCGGAAGGACGGCGCGCTCCTCGTCGGTGACGATCAGCAGAATGTTGGGACGACGTGCCACGGGCCAACCTGTCCTTCACGTCTGGTCCGTCCGCACGGCCACCGAACGAACGCTCCGGGCTGTTCCTCCGTGACCCTAGGTGTGGCGTCCGCGCGCCGCCGTGCATGACACAGCCGAACGGTCCGCCCGCGTCGGCGGTCGTGGCGGCCCGGACTACGCCCACCTCGTGGGCCTGGGTGATGAGGTCCGTGGCGACCTTCAGGGCGGCCGGACGGGTCTCCTGCATGAAGTGGTACAGCACGGCGCCGGCCAGCATCGCCTCGCTGTAGCGGCGCAGCACCTCACCTTTGGTCTCCAGCGTGAGGAACCGGCCCTCCGCTCATGTGATCAGCTCGTCGATGGGCCGTGTCAGGTCCTCGAAGATGCTGATGATGATGTCTTACTTGGCCTTGAGGTGGTAATACAGCGCCGCCTTCGTGACCTCCTCAACACGAGCCGTCGGCTGACACCGTGCAGCGGTCACTGACAGGCAGGACTCCGCCACAGCAGGGGAGGACGCGGACACCTCGGGCCGGCTCATCAACACCAGCCACCAGGTGATCAGGAACGGACCCGGGTACCGCCCCAACGCGCTGCCCAGGACGCGAGCGCTGTCGCGGCACTCAACGCCGACTGATCCACACCTCTGTAGGCTCGACGGTCATGAACATGCGCCTTGCCGTCCGGAACGACCTGCCGGGCGATCCGCCCATCCGGCGGGTCTTCCGGGACGTCATCGCCGACCGTCTGACGGGCCCGCAGCCGCCGCAGGCCGCGATGTTGTTCCAGTCTTCGGTCGACCCGTTCTGGACGGACGACAGGTTCTTCCTCGGCGACTTCTACAACGAGATCCTCCACCAGGACACCTGCGGGCCGGGCACCGCCGACGGAGTTCCCCTGCTGGCGGCACTTGCCGTCGACGACCGGGTGCCACCACGACAGCGTTTCGAAGCGATCGGCCTGCTGTTCAGCACGGCCACCGTCACCGACCGCCACCTGGCCGACTGCTGGCCCGACTCACCGCGGCACGCGGATCCGGAGAGTGAGGACCGAGCCCGCGAGGCCGTCCGGTCCTGCACACCGCATCTGCTCGCCCGGTGGGCATCCGAATGTCCGGCAGTTCGGCTGGCCCTCGCCGGCCTCGCCGTGGTGTTCCCCACGGCCCGCACGCTGCCCGCCCTGACCCCACGGCTTCGGGGCTTCGTCGAGCAGCACCCACAGGGGACCGACGTCGGCGACTACGTGCGTTTCATCCTGGTGCTGGCCGCCGAGAACGACGACCGGACCCTCGCGACCGTCGAGTCGCTCACCGACGCCTATTGGAAGGGCACCTCCCGCGGAGCACCGACACCGGCCCGAGCACTCCACCTGCTCGGCCAGATGCTGAACCGGGTCGGAAACGGCCTCACACGATCACGCCCTGGGGAATAACGTGACGGTGGACGTGCGGAATTGCGCGACCGTCCACAGCCAGGCCGCCGTCGACCAGTACGTCACGTTGTGACCCCTCGAAGGGTCAATGAGGACTCAAGGGGTCCCAACGCCATCCGGTCGGCCGCCTCGCGGCTCCCGTCGGCCGTCCTCATCGCTCCTTCGAGGGGTCGCAACAGCGCTTCGCAGAGGGCTGGGCGGTCGGGGTGCGGTGGTACTCCTCGACCGCCCGAGGGGGCACAACATGTCGTGCTGACCACCTCCGGCAGGTCAGGCCGCGGGCACAGCCGCCCTGACGGCTGATCACGTTTGCCTGGCGGGCACGATTCGGTCGGCGTAGCGTGACGGACGAGCACCGAGTCGACCAGGGGTGACAACCGACACTCGCTGGCGGCTACTATCCCGCCCGGCTCCGCGTCGGTCTTGGCCGTGGAGTGCCCCGACTGCGGGAGCGGACCGCAGCAGCCCTGCCATTTCCCGCGCGGATCCCACCGAGGGAGGGTGGAACGAGCCGCCGGCCTGGTATGACGTCATCCGATCCCGCTGCCCGCACCCGCTGATGCCTGGTGACCGGGTACGCGCCCGCGTCGAGCACGTCTTCGCCCACCAAGATCCTTAAGCGGTGCCCTGCTTGTCCTTCTTGTCGTTGGTTCGGAAGGTGATGACGTCGACTTCATCGGTTCCCGCCAAGTCCGGGTAGTGGCCCTTGAGGGCTTCTCGGAGTTCGGATGCGGTCGTCAGCCCTTCAGCTTGGGCGTCCCGATTGGTGAGGTCACCGACCCGACAGTGCCTGATGTCGGTCACCTCTGCCGACAGGACGACTTCGGGATCGCTCGCAAACACCAGCCGTGCGGGGCCGAGCTGCGCCGGGTCCCGGAAGCGGGTGGTTTTGGTCTTGGCGCCGGAGCGGACGGCTTCGAGGTAGCGGGGGTTGAACCGAATGATCGGGGGACCGGCTGTCTCGGGGTCTTGGTGGAGCAATGGGTCGAGACCGTTCATGCCGGCCTCCGGGGTCCATCGCTGAGCCAGCGGCATCAGGTCGGCGGCGAGCACGGACCTGAGCCCCGCGGGGGTGGGCACGATGACGCGCATGGTGGGGTAGTGGTCCACGAAGACCTGCCGATCTCGCCCGCACGGGCCGATGACCCCACGCCCGTGGTTTCCCACGGCGACGATGCAGCGCATCTGGCGGGCGCCCTGGGCCCGCGCGGCTCCCAGGGCCACGAGTTCGGCGCAGGGCCCGCCGGTGAAGTGGTAGAGGTTCACGCCGGCGAACATCCGGTAGTCGGCGGCCATGACCGCGGCGCCCACCGTGTGGATCCCGTCCTCGTCGGGCCCTGCGTCGGTATGCGCGTCAATGGTGCGGCGTGCCAGCTCCACGAGCTCACGCTCGTCATCATCGAGCGCTCGTGCGGATGACGGGACGTACATCCTTTTGACCTTTCGTTCCTTCAGCAGTCACCCAAGATCATTCCACGCCACGCAGGCGGGCTCCACAGAGTTTCGGCTTGCCTTGGCCGAACCCGGACTCGCCGTGTCTGAGCAGTCCATGACATGACTGTCGGGTGGCTACGGACTCTGTGCTGATCGGCTCAGCCTGCAATTCATGAACCTGGATGCCGAACTGACCGCTCTGGCCGTCCAAGAGGATCTTCCCGACGACCTTGTGTGGAGATTGCTCCAGCACCCGCAGGCCCGCCGCGCGGCGGCTCTGCTGCGCAAGGACCTGTCGGCCGAGTTGATCGAGGAGGTCATCAGGCTCGGCTCCACACGCACTCCCGCCACGAACGGGCGTGCCTGCGACGCTGAGAGCTCGCTTGGCGGAGCATCCGGAACCGTCCGACCGGTGTTGCTGGCGCCGTGATCGCGAAGGTTCACCGGTCCGGGGGCAGTCGGGGGAGCTCGGAGTCGGGATGGCCCGGTCGATGGTGCGGCGGATTGTTGTGTCCCCGGCTCTGCGACGATTGCTGTGTGAGCAAGCAGCAGTGGGACGCATTGAGCAAGCCCGAAGAAGCCTTCATGGTCAATTCCTGTGAGATTGATATCCTGCCCGGTGTCTGGGGCGATTTCGACGAGGCTGATCAGTCCCGACCGGTTCGCGAACTGGCTGAAATTCTGCTCGCTCTCATCGATCGTGGGTGGATCGAGGTTCGCCGACTCGCGCCGTGGATCTCCCCTTCGGGGGAGGCTGGTTTGCAGCCCGGAGAGTTGCTGTCTCGTGATCAACTTCCGGCGGTTCTCGAAGACGCGGCCAACTGGGAGTATCCGGAGGACGGCAACTGGCTCGGCGCGTTGACGCTGGTCGAGACCGAAGCGGGAAGGAAGATCACTCGTCTTTCTCCCGAGGAGATGGCCGAATAGGTCTTGATAGCGGGAAGCCTCTGGCCGCTGCCAACGGTCGGCCGCTGCCAACGGTCGGGGGCTGCCAACGGTTGGCCGCTCCGGAGCAGGCCCTTTGCGCCGCGGAGGCGCATTCGTTCGCGGGGGTACTGGCCGGTGGGGGTTTTCGTGTCGGGCTGACTTCGTGAGGGCCGCCAGGCCCTGTGTCCTCATCCCACTCTGTATCGGCCACGATCCGTGTTGATGCATTTTGCGGCCGCGCGGTGTGCCCGAGGGTGCCCTTTTGGCTTCCCGTCCACCTCAGTGGCCAGGAGGTCGACGGGTCGTCGAGCCAGGAGTGGTGTGTGCCGTTTGGAGTGACAGTGAGGCCGAAGCGGTTCGGGCCCGGGATTCCTTGATCACGCCACCAGCGGTGGGCCTCCTTGATCTCGTCCCACAGTCGGCGCGGCCCGTGCTGGTAGACGGCGAACCGGTCGGCGTTGCGGCCGTCGTGGTCGACGGCCGCCCACGATGAGCCGTCGCTGGTGGCGGCCCTCAGCCGGTCCACGACCTCGGGCACCGGCTCGTCGTGCCAGGTGTGCCACCTGATTTCTCGCAGGGAGTACCGCCCTTCAGGGCGGTAGGGAATGCGTCCTTGGGGCGGAGGCGCGGAGCCCCGGGGTTCTCTACGCCTCCGCCTTGGCGGTCAGATGGGACGGTTCTGCTGCTCGATGTAGCGGCGGACGATCGCGAGGGGTGCGCCGTCGACGGACCCGGCGAAGTAGGAGCCGGCCCACAGTCGCTGCGCCCGCCAGTAGTGCCGGACCAGTTCGGGGTACTCCTGGCGGAGCCTGCGGGAGCTGACGCCCTTGAGGGAGTTGACCAGCTTGGAAACGGCGACCTTGGGCGGGAAGTTCACGAGCAGGTGGACGTGGTTTGCCTCGCCGTTGAACTCGACCAGCTCGCACTCGAAGTCCTTGCAGACCGCCCGCACGATCTCCTCCATGCGCGTCAGGTGGGCGTCGGTGAAGACGCAGTGCATGAGCGCGGGCCGGGTGTTCGGGTGTCGTCGTGTGGTCTGGAACGATGCGCCGGCCCGGATCAAGCCGGTGAAGGCCGGGAACAAGCTCCTCGGCAACCCGAAGGAGCGGATCGCGCAGGGCCCGTACCTGCGGGTGCCGAAGAACCCGGAGCTCGCCAAGGTGCTCATCACCAACGCTAAGAAGACCGAAGAGAGGGCGTTCCTGTCCGATGCCCCGGTCGGTGTGCTCCAGCAGACCCTCCGGGACCTGGACGCGGCATGGAAGGCGCACGAGGACTCCAAGTCCGGCAAGCGCAAGGGCCCGAACGTCCAGCCGCCGCGCTTCAAGTCCAAGAAGGACAACCGGCAGTCCGCACGCTTCACCAGGTCGGACCGCTGGTCGATCACCGGGGACGGCCGGCTGCACCTGCCGAAGATCGGTGACGTGCGGGTGAAGTGGACCCGCGACCTGCCCTCCGACCCGACCGGCGTCACGCTGTTCAAGGACCGGTCCGGCCGGTACTTCGCCTCCTTCGTCGTGGACACCGACCCGCCGCCGACATCCTGCCGTCCACCGACGGCGAGCAGGGCATCGACCTCGGCCTGTCCCGCTTCGCGGTCCTGTCCGACGGCACGCACATCTCCTCCCCGAAGTACCTGCGGAGGGCGGAGAAGAAGCTGAAGAAACGGCAGCGGGAGCTGTCGCGGAAGAAGAAGGGCAGCAGCAACCGGGACAAGGCCCGGATCAAGGTCGCCCGTGCTCACGCTGCCGTGGCCGATGCGCGCCGCAACTTCCACCACCAGTGGTCCCACAAGCTCACCAGCGAAAACCAAGCGGTGTTCACCGAGACCCTGAACGTGAAAGGACTGGCACGCACCCGCCTGGCCAAGAGCGTGCACAACGCGGGCTGGGCCCGGTTCGTGACCATGCTGGAGTACAAGGCCGCACGTCGCGGCCGGTCCTTCGCCAAGGTCGACCGAGCCTTCCCGTCCTCGCAGATATGTTCCGCCTGCGGACACCGAGACGGCCCCAAGCCCCTCAACGTACGGGCCTGGATCTGCACGAACTGCGAGGTCCGGCACGACCGGGACTGGAACGCCGGACGACGTCCTCCACGAAGGCCGCCGCACCCTCGCGGCCTGAACCACATCACCACCCACCCCCGGACGGGGGGCCCGTGCTTCAGCGCGGGGAGGCGGACGTCAGGCGTCGCACAGTCGGTGGCCGATGGCGAAAGCGGCACGGGCGGGGGTCGGCCACGACGGGCGTCCCGCAGGCAGGATCCGGCCGGCGCCCCGGAACGCATGCCGGCCGGGTTCTGTCATGAACGGGGCTCGATGGGACCCGTGGCCCGGTGCCGGCACGCGGACGGTCGGCACCCGAACCCGGGCGACGGTCGGGAGGGCTGCGGGGATGGTGTTGCGGCCACCGGTGGAGCCGATGTTGGCGCAGGCCGCCGAGGCCATCGCGCCCGTACGCCCCGGCGCCGCCGCGGTGGCGTTTGAGCAGACGCTCGACGGGCACCGGATGCTCGTGTTCAACCCGGACGGCCCGAACGGTCGGGTGCTGTTCCAGACCCGTCGCGGGGTCCTGGTCTGGGCGGCGTTCCCCGGCCTGGTCGCGGCGGCCGAGCAGCTCCCTCGCAGCGGGATTCGATGTCCGGCCGGGAGTCGGCCCGCCGAGCAAGGACGCGCAACCGACACGCCCCCGGCCCGCGGCCGCGTGATTGCCCGCAGGGTCGCCCGTGGGGCGGCCCGTGAGGTGGCCGGCGCGATCGTGGAGGCGGCGGTGAGCGCGTGGGGGCCGGAGTGTGCCGAGGTCGCGGCGAGTACTGGTGGTGGCCGCGCAGGCCGCCGGCGGGCTGCGCCGAGGCCGAGGGGGCGCCCGCGCACCTGACCGCGCCCGTGCGGGCACCCGGGCCGCCCTTCGGGGCGGCTCGGATGTCCCCGGGGCGGGTGCCCCGCCGGTTCTCCCAGGCGCGGCGAATCCGGGCTTCGCCTACGCGTACGCGACGTGTGGCGCAACGCCCGCAACTCGCCCGACTCGATGGGAACTTGACAGCCTTTGGGCGCGTTCTTAGGGATTTGTTCCATGTTCGGGGGTCGGGCTCGATCTGTGTTTGGGGCGGTTGATCCCCTGAGGTAACTCGCCCTCCACCCGCAGGGGTTCCCCCCACATCCTCGGCACGGATCTCAGGGTGCGCTCTCCCCCCGGCAGACGAGGCGTCGCACCACTCCCGATCGTGAGGATGGTGCTCGTCCTGAACGGCATGTCACCCACCGGAGTCACTGTATGAAGACGGTCCCCCGCATCACTCTCGCCGCCCTCCTGGTCGGCGCCGTGCTCGTCCCGCTCACGGGTACCGCGCTGGCCGCACCGACCACCTCCACCCACCTCAGGGGCCAGGGCACCGCCACCCCCGCGACCGGCAGCCCCAGCTCCGGGGTGCAGGCGCTGCAGAAGGCCCTGCAGAGCGTGCCGGACGCCGATGTCTCCGCCGCGCTCATCAGAGTCGGCGGCACCGAGACCTGGTCCGGCACGGCCGGGGTCCGCGACCGCGTCACCCAGGCCCCCGCCCGGCCCGACGCCCACTTCCGCGCCGGTTCCGTCACCAAGATCGTCACCGCCGCCACCGTCCTCAGCCTGGTCGAGGACGGCAAGGTCGCACTCGACGCCCGCGCCGACCGCTACCTGCCCGGCCTCTTCCCCGCCGACTTCCCCACCGAGCGGATCCCCACCGTCCGCCAGCTCCTCGACTACACCAGCGGTCTGCGCAACGGCGCGAGCCTCGGCGAGAGCGACGAGGAACTGTACGCCAACCGCTTCCGCACCCTCACCCCCCGCCAGGTCGTCGCGGCCTCCCTGGCCGGCGGCTCCCTGTCCGCCCCCGGCACGGTCCAGCGCTACGCCAACATCCACTACACGGTCCTGGGGCTGCTCATCGAGAGCGTCACCAAGGACACGTACGCCCACCAGGCCGAACTTCGCGTTCTGCGTCCGCTGGGCATGCGGAACACGAGCTTTCCGACCACCGGCGACCCGTTCGTGCACGGCGTCCGGAATCGGGCGTACGCACAGGTTGACGGGCACCGCGTCGACGTGACGGAGTGGAACATGACGGACCGTCGAGCGGCCGGCGACATGATCTCGACCACCACCGACCTCGAACGACTCCTGACCGGCCTCTTCTCCGGCGCTCTGCTGCCTGCTCCGCTCCTGGACACCATGCTGAGCCTCCCCGCCGGCAATGTCGCCTACGAGGGCGACCGACGGTACGGAATGGGCTTCCAGCAGCTCGACCTAGGCAACGGCAGGATCATCTGGGCGAAGACCGGCTCACGCCCCGGCTACCACACCGTCATCGGCGGCGACCGGAACCTGTCGCGCACGCTCGTCTACTCGCTGAACGCCGAGAGCGCAAAGGACAACGGCGAGAAGCTGGCCTACCGCTTCGCCCTCCCCGCCTTCCTCAACTGACCCGCCCACCCCCCACCGGTCGCCTCTGGGGCGGGTACGGCGGTGGGGTGGTGGCCCCAAGCGGGTCGCGGACCTCGATCCGGGGCTGCGGTCAGCACTCTTGGCGCTGGTGGAACCGGATGAGCGTCGGGACGCCGGCCTGCTGCGGGTGGAAGGGTTCAGTCTGCAGGCGACCGCCAAGACCCTTGAAGGCAGCCTGCACCCGGACCGCGATGCCCAGTTCCGATACCTGAACGAGCAGGCGCGCGAGCGCCGACCCTTACGGAATGACGGCGTCGCCTACCGCACGGGCCGCGCCGACGCCCTCTGCTCAGGACGCGGATCGGACCCGTCTGACGGAGCCGACGGCCACCCAGTCGCCCCCGGTCCCTGGACGGCCAGCCCACGCCCGGCCAGACCCTGCAGGTGTTGGACCACGGTGCGACGAGTGAACCCGACGGCCTCGCAAAGCTCCTCCAGCCCGCTCTCCCGGCCTTCGGCGGCCGTCAGCGCCCTCCACGTGCGCCGTGCGGACCGGCCGAGACCCCCGTCCGCCTTGCTCGCGAAGACCGAAGCCCGCGGACTGGGCCCGGCCCGTCAGCGGTCGCGTCCTGGGCGGGTAGCTGTGCTCCGCCCAGGTGTTTCGCATCGGCGGACGGGACCGGTGCGGCCGGAGCAGAGGCCGCTCTCTGGGCTGTCCGCTCCGCACGGGACCGGCCCACTGCTCGCACCGGTTCAGCAGTGCCACGAGTGGTTGCCAGCGGGGACAGGGCCGACCGGAGTTGGTTCCACCGCCCGTCGACGGCCAGTCATCCCCCAGCCCTGCCTGCGAATGTGCCGGGGCATGGCGTCAACCGTCCGCCACGGCCGGCGAGGCGTTCGGGTCGGGGGGCCTGTGAGGGTGCGGATGAGAACCGACGACGACGGCCCCACACAGCGCCTGGCCCGCATCCCGGCTCAGGCCGGCAGGGTCCTGTCACGAGCGGGACGGGCCGGAACCGGGCCCCGGTGCTGGCACGCGGCCCACCGGCCCTCTGACCTGCGCGTCTGGGGTGGAGGGCGCGGATCGTCCTGCCGGCCGCCGCGTGACATCCTGACCCGGTGCTCCTCAACGATTCCGCAAGCAGCGTCGACCTTCGCCCGGTGCGCTACCAGTTCGCCGAGGCCCGGGGCGACTCGTACGACGACAACTGGCTGGACATCGAAGGCACGTTGACGACTCCCGAGGGCAGCTGGTCCTTCACCGATCCATGTCTGCTCACCGATGAGGCCACCCGAGTGTCCGCCTGGCTGCGCGCGGTGGTCGCCGGGACGGTGACCGTGACCGCACCTGATGCCGAGGGCGAGCTTTCGCCGGACACCTGGTTCATTGAGCCGCTCGTGGCTTTCAGCCTCGCCGATCGGAGCGAGGGCGGGGCCGCGGTGATTCGGATCCATCTGTCCTTGGAGGCCGTGCCCCCGTGGCAACAGGATGACGACCGAGCCGACATCCACCAGTACGTCGTGCAGGTCATGGTGGACGCTGCGACCCTGCTTCACGCGGCTGACCAGTGGGACCTCGCCATGGCTTCCTTCCCGCCCCGCTGATCACTGTCGAGTACCATGCCCCCGGCGGGCGCCGGCCGGCGCGCACACTGGAACCGGTACCCAATTGGCAAACGTCCGACGGCGGATTGCCGGTCCACCTGGTGTTCCAGAAGCTGAATCACTGTTTGACGTCTTTCGCGATGCCCGTTGGGGAGCAGCCCGTTTGGATGGTGTGTTACCAGCCGTGTTCGCAGGGGCCGGTGAGGTGGTGGCCGATCTGGCGGGCGAGGTGCTGTGGGCGGTCATCGTCGTAGGGGTGTACGTGGGCGTAGACGGTGTTGCCTTTGGCGGGTTCGTGATTGGCGTTGCGGTTGAAGCATGCCTGTACGCCGGTGCGTGCGTGTTCGGGGCCGAGGTCGAGCTCGGGTATCGCCGGCCAGGACAGGACCATCCAGGCGAGCTGTCCCCACGTCGCGCGGGACAGGACCTCGGGCGCCCTTGCCAGGAGGTCACTGGTTACCGGTGCTTCCACCGATACCGTCAGCGGGAGCAGAGAGGCCGGCGTGGCATCGTCCTGCGGCAGCTCCGGCCCCCGAAGGTAGGTATCGCCTCCCCAGAACAAGGTGCGTGGGAACAGGGCGGGCGGGAGCAGGCGCGCGGCACACCGAACATCGTCCACCCCGGACAGTCCGGCATCCAGGTCCACCGTCGCGGTACTCGGCAGCTCCCCGCACCCGACCAGAAGCTCGGCCACGGCAATCGTGTCCTCTATGCTCCCGGTCTCGCTCCGATAGAGCGGGTGGGCCCTCGAATCCCCCATGACCGCCTCACTCTTTCAAGACCGCATTGCCTATTTTCGCCAAAGGTACGCGCTGAATCATTCGGGGTGCGTCGCGGGTGCCGAGGGGCGGGGATGGATGCCGGATGCGCGTCTTCCGTGATCAGTTCCCCACCCGTAGCCCGCCGCAGCGACCCCTACCTCCGCCGCGCACACCGCCGATCACGCATGGGATCACCGTCTGATGTCTTTTGGCGGACCGGACCTATCGACGCCATGCCCTTCGTCCTCCCCGGGAGGGCTCGATCGGGTCGGCTGGATCGAGGGTGAGTTCCCACTGGTGCCTGCTCTTGTCGATGGTGACCAGGATGGGCCCGCTGGGCAGGGAGACCTTCTCCCGGACTTTGCGACCGTTCCATTCGTACACGAGGCGCTTGGCAGGGCGCCTCAGGTCACTGGGGGAGTCACCCCAGTGGTAGTGCATCTGGAACCAGCCCTTGTGCGGGTCTTCCGCCCGCACTTTCAACTCGGCCGCGGGGCCGGTGCGGACGAAGACTTCCCGGCCGCTGCCCACCATGGTGCCGAAGTCCATTGGTAGGGCCGCGGACAGGGGCAGGACCGTGAGCTGCCATGCCCCGGAGTTGCTCACCTTCAGGGTCAGCGGCCCGCCCTTGCGGTTGGGCACCATCAGGGTTCGGCCGTAGTGATCAGGTAGGTCGGACAGGAACACATCGTCTTCGCGGCCGGGAATCTTGACGGAGATGAAGTTGTACTCCTGTGTCCGCGCCTCCAGGATCACCGGCTCCCCGTTGGGTGGAAACGGCAGGTCCACGATGACCGACTTCGTACCCTTGCCGCGAAAGACGCGTGGCTCGAACGTGAAGAAGTCGGCCGCCCAGGACGGGGGCCCGAAGGATGTGCCGACGGCGTACGCGGGGAGGAACCCTGCGGTCGCGGGATCGCTCACCGGGCCGGACCCGGACAACGCCTGGTCCGGCCGGGACACATATTGTCCCGGTGTCGACGGCATCGTGGGTGACACAACGCCGGCCGTCTTGCTCACCCCGGCGAGCGGCACCGGGCCGTTCGCGCCCGGTACGGCCGGCGACGCCGAGGGGATCACCGATGCCGGTGGTGACATCGCCATCAGCGCTCCCGCGCCCCCGATGTCCTTCGTCAGACCTGCGAGCCCGTCCTCGTAGCCCTGACCCACCGCGCGGAACCGCCATGCCCCATTGCGCCGGTACAGCTCACCGAGCACGAACGCGGTTTCGGCGGAGGCGTCCGTGATCGGGTACTGAGCGACGATGGTTCCGTCGAGGGTGCTCAACTGGGCGAACAGCCCGTGGACCTGTCCGAAGGTCCCGTCCGCGCAGAACCCCGCTATCAGCACCCGCTGGACGTCGGGTTCGACACGGGGCAGGTCCAGCTCCAGCCAATCGGCCAGCTGTCCGGCACCGTGTCCCCTGCCGATGTGTCGAACGGCGCCCGACGGGTGAACGGTCCGGCCGTGGAAGACGATGTCGGCATGGCTGCGCACTGCACCGGACGCGTCGAGGAGAAGGGCCGCCGCTGACATGGTCGGCGCATCCGGCACCGACTCTCGACCCACGGCGACACGTAGAGGGGCGGCGGGGATGGGCGCGTTCGCACCCTTGATCATGTGGGTCATACGGCACATGGTGACAGCGGACCAGACACCTGGAGAAGATCTCCCGTGCCCAATACGCAACTCTTCGCCGCCGTATGGCGCCAGGCCGTACCGATGACGGGTCCGACCGGAGGTGCCCCAGGCATCGGATACCCGCCTGTCCGGCGGTGCGCCGACCCGGGCCCGTCGATTGGGAGCCGGCGCGGTCGCCTCAGGTGAGTCCGAACCTTGGGATGGTCCCGCAACAGGACGCGAAGGCCGCTGCGGCCCGATCGGGCAGGAGACCGTCGACCGGGTGATCGGTGCCATGTCGATGAGGATCGTCGCGTGGGTCCGTCTCCATGGGGGTGAGGACCGTTCGCAGGCTTGTGCGGTCGTTGTCGGGAACCGATGCCAGGAGGTAGGCCGGTCCGGCTTCCGGAGCCTGTGCCAGGCCGAGAAGTCGATCGAGCCGGTACTCGATGATCGGCTCACTCGCCCCGTCGCCCACCGTGGTGCGATGCAGGGTGATCCTGTTCCCCGAACCGTCGGGCGAGGCGCTCAGCACGGTGTCCGGACCCGAGACGAGCAGGTGCTCCGGGTAGTGCCCGGCCGTTCGAATCCAGTCCTCCAGTCCTCCAGTCCTCCTGGCGGCCGAGACCGACGGTCCGGCTCAGATCGGCCACGGTACGTGCCCGCCGGCGGCCAGGAAGAACCGGCGCCCGCCCAACCAGGCGGCCGAGCGCACGGCCGCCTCAAAGGAGATCGGATACCGCAGCTGGTCGCCAGCCGCCTCACCGACCCGGGTCAGGCCGAGCGTTCCATCCCCGGCTCCGTACGTGACTCCGGAACCGGAAAGCACCCATGGTTCGCCGCCAGGGCCGGCCAGCAACACTGCACCCTCGTCGAAACCTCCCCCGATGGCGGTCAGAGAACCTTCGTACCAACGGACCACGGCTGAGCCGGCCATGACCAGCACGTCCCCAGCGGGACCTATGAGCGCGGCGCCGCGGCAGCCGGGCATGGCCAAGAACCATTGAGCCCCACCATGCGCCGGGTCGAGGTCCACCAAGCCGTCCTCGCACGTCACGAGCAGCGAGTTCGCAGCACGCCAGGCCATACCCGTCGGTCGCGCCTGCGTTGCCTCACCGACGAGGAGAGTCTCAGAGGCAGCGCCGGTCCACGTACGCGTCGGCACGTTCACCGCACGGGCCAGTCGATCGGTCGTGGTCATCACCAGCGGCGGGTCCTGCGACATCGAGCCGGTACGAGCGGGCCCGGCCTGCGAGCTTTGTCCTGCAGAACGCCCGGTTCGAGGCGATGGCGATCGCGTGCCGCTCCTCGCGTTCGGCGAGAATCCGGAGCGGCAGCTCGGTGCCGCGCCGGTCCGGTGTGACGTGGCCCGGCCAGTCGATCCAGTCCTTGGCCGGGTCCAGAGGGTGAGGTCGCTGCTGGTGGCGGCCAGGGGTTGGGCGGACAAGGCCCCTTCGAGGGGCGGCCTCATGACGGCTGGCCTTCACCGCCTCCACCAGAACCCGGGCCATGCCACGACCGCTCCGGCCAGGAGCGTCCCTGCCGTGAGGAGGAAGGGGGCAAGGACGGGGCGGCGGCGTGGGTCGGCAGAGACTGCAGCCCACATGAGGGGGACCGACAGGGCAAAGGTCCAGGTGCCGACCAGCATCGTGTGGAGGATCCACACCGCGAGGGCGACGCCGCCCAGTGCTGAGGCCGCCACGAAGGAGTTGCGGTGGCGGTGCAGTGCGAGAGGCAGGGCCACGACCGCCGCCGTCCCGCCGATGATCGCCCCGTATCCGAGACGGGATCCGTCCAAGAGAGGCGAGTAGTAGACAGCTGGTGGCAGCGGCGCCAGGAGGGCGAACACGGTGAGGGTGAGCTGCCAGGGATGTGCCCAGCCTGGCGGCCACCTCCGCAGCCACTTCCGGTGCGTCGTCGTGTTCCATCGGCATGCGGCGCGTCTCGGGATCGGATCCATGACCGCCTCTCTCATCTCTCGGGTGGGCACCCGCGCGCCTTGTGTTGCTGTTGCGGGAATCACGGGTGGCTGGCGGGCTCGGGACGAAGGTCCCAGGGGGCTGGTGGTGACGGTCGACCGGCCATGCTGGACTGGCAGGGGCGCAACGCGAAGGCCCGCCCACGCCTCGCACTGACGTGATCTTGCAGGCGCTTTCCGCGGACTGTCGGAGGCCCGCAGCGGCCACTGCCTCGAACATCCCGCCGCGATTTTCGCCCCCGTTGGCCAAGGGGGCGGTTCGGACAATCGGCGGCCTTCCAGGGCGCACCGCCGAGCACCATCGCTCCAGCCCGCCGTTCGGGCCGCGTCCGGCTTGTCGCGCCCCGGCCCCGAACCGCGACTTCTCCGGCCGTGAACCGGAGAGGTGCACTGCCGCGAACGGGTCGTGCCAGCGGCTGACCGCGGGGGGCGAGTGGGCACCCTGCCCGTCTGGGGTGGTTCATGGCCCCAGCCAAGCATGGAGCCACAGGCCCGGCTGGCTGGAATACGACACCATCCTTGCGGACATGTTCGTGTGAGAGCTACTTGCCAAGGGCTGTCCGTAAAGGATCTTCATGCGGCCCAGACATCCTTGGCGGCCGTGCGGCCCGCTGCTCTGTCCGGCGAGGGCAAGGTCGTGCCTCCTGGCTAGGCCCAGCAAGGCGTGGTGGACGCCGTCGCTTCTGAGACGGCAGTCACGGCGGATCTTCCACGTCTCCATGCGGGCGAAGACGTGCTCGACCCGGGCGTGGACATGCTTGTGAGAGGTGTTGTGGTCCTTTGTTCAGGCCGGGAGCTCGGCCTGGCCGAGCTTGCGACGCGCCCTGCAACCCGCAACACGGGGCAGCCCGGCACCGGCAACGTCTCCTTGCTGCGGCCCGCACACAGCAGGACGGTTCCCGTAGGCTCGGGTACTTGCCTTTCTGCGGAGATGGCGGTGGTGGCCCGCGACGGGGATGTCGCGGTCGCTGTGGGGGCGTCGGCGCCCGCAGCGCTGGACACCCATGCCTCGGGCGCGGTCCGCAGGTGCGTCCGGATGCGCCGCCAGGGTGGGTCCTACAGTCCGAAGAGCTCTTCACACCCGGCCAGTCCGTGGGCGGTGACGGATGGATGTTCGCGGCTTGGCCAGGTGTCGCATGAGAGCCGGAAGCGCTGTGACTCGACGACTGTGCCGTGCAGGACGTCGCGGGTGATGCCGTCAGCCTGGTATCCCAGGCGGTGTGACACGGATGTGGCAGGCGCGTTGTCCGTGAACATCGATGTCGCCGACTCCGCGCCGAGTTCAACGAAGGCGAGGGACGACCGCGGCGGCCAGAACGCCTCGCTTCCCCGGCCGGGAAGGATTCCTTTCGCGGTCAGCCTCCACTCGACCCCGACACGCTCCACCCGCAGTGCGGCGGAGTCGAGGGCCAGAGGCGCGTTCGGAGCGGAGGCCGAGGTCTCCTCGCCGGATGCGGTGCCGCGCAAGGTCTGCCGTACGGACCGTTGGGCTGTCCGCAGGGCGTCCTCCGAGGAGAGTGCCGCTGTGGCCAGAAACGCTCATCGTGTCCGCCTCGACTGGAGCGGTCCGACGAGCCGGCGCCTATCGGTGTGCTGGCATCGGTGGTTACGCCGTCTCGTAGGAACCGGGGGAGCACCGAACACTTCTGCGCCAATTGCCGCCTGCCCCATCGGTCCGCGGTCCGTCGGTCCGCGGTCCGTCGATCCGCGGGCTGCCCGCCACCCCGGTGGTGCGGGCGGGACACGGCGATCCGGGGCCTGCCACCGGACTTGGCGGACGGGGCCGCGGGGCATCGGCAGATCCCGACCGCGATGGAAATGTCGTTGCCTCCGGCGAGGCATGGTGCCAGATTTCCGTAAGTAGGTTCTTCCGAACATGCCGCACATCATGTTTCCTGACGCTACGAGAGGTTCAAGGGAATTCTGAACCTTGATGCCTGAGCGGGTCGAACCAGGTAGTTCATCTTCCCTCGCGCGTGCATTCGTGTCATGCTCCGTGATCCCCGGAAGATGACCGTCGGAAGTGAGAAGAGCATGTTGCCCGAAGTGGGATCAGATCCCCGTTCGTGCACCGACTGCGGGCAGCTGGAGTACGCGGGTGCGCCCCTTTGCCGGGCCTGTGTCACGAAAGTGGACGCGATCGTCGACGACGCCTGGCGGCAATTCGTCCGGGACACCGGCATCCCGGACGCCATAACCGGCGCCGAGACGGAGGCATGGGCGCGTCTGGTCATCGAGGACCTGGCAGCCCATGACTGGCGCGTCGTCGACGCGGCCTACGACCGGATACCCTGTATCGAGTGCGGGCACGCCCTGTCCCGAGGCCCGGCACATTGCGTGGAGTGCACCGCGGCGCACGCCTATCGCTACGGGGCGGTGGAGACCGACCGCCCGAGCGTGCCGCCGGGCAACGAACACGCAATCCGCGTGAACGTCTCCGCCGTCCGCCGGCCGGAGGGGCTCTCCGAGCACGAGCTCACCGCCCGGCGCCTGGTACTGCCGTACCTGCTGGTCGGCATGCTCCCCACGACGGCCCAAGCGCAGCGCTTGGCCGCCGAACTGCGCAGCACACCCCCGGGCCGGGCCGCCGCGGTCGTAGCCCGGCAGTTCCGGTCCCGCGACGGGTCCTGACGGACAGTCCGTGGTCCCGCCGCCCCAGGGACGGGGCCACGGCCCGATCAGCGGCCGGCTCGCTGATTGAAGTGCAGCTTGTGCCCGTCGGGGGCGTCCACGAGCGCGTACGTGCCCCACGGCTCCTCCTTCGGGTCGGTCACCGTCGCGCCGCGCTCCCGCAACTCTGCGACCGTTGCCGCCACATCGTCGGCGGCGAAGATCAGGTACGCGCCCTCACCAGGGGACTTGTCGAACGCCTCTGCTTTCGACAGGACGACCGAGGTCTGCGCCCCGGTCGGCCTGACCTCCAGCCAGCGGGCTCCCCCTCCCATGTCCACGTCGGTGATCAGTTCGAACCCGAGGACGTCGCGGTAGAAGGCCAGGGACTCATCCTGGTCGGTCACGTAGAGGGTTGTGGAAGAAATGTTCGTGATCATTTGAATACCTTGTCCGTGAACGAACTCGATCGAGTTCTCGCCGTCAGAATTCCCGTTGGGCGGCCGCCCGGGACGAGGTCGTTCCGAAATCGCGCGTCCCACCGGGGCTCGTTGGAGCGATGTCCAACATATCGCCACTTTAACAACGGGCGGTTGTTCGGGAGGCCTTCCGCGACGTTGACGTCGTATTCATGCCGGCCGGCCCTGTGGGACGGTGATTGCCTGGGCACATGGACGGCTTAGAGACGGGTAGGACGCCCTTCGCCGCCCCTCCGCAATCGCCCTGCCGCCTGTGTCCGCCTTGAGCTTGTGCGTGGCTTCACCTGCCATGTATCCAGGGGGAGGCGACGCGGTTCCGCTCCAGGTCAGAGTGTGTTGCGAAGATGCCCGGACCGCAGAACGGGGCCCGAGTGTGCGTTCCTTGCCGACCCGCCAGCCCGTCAGAGAGCGAACTCCTGGTCATGAACGACAGGTCCCAGGACCGGGAGTGCGCCGCCGGTCGGACCCCCCAACGAGCGGCGGCCGTGTCGAGCGCTTCATCACCGCCCGCGGTGATGACGTGGCCGAGCAGGTACTCAGGGCGCGAGCGGCGTGGCGCTCCACGGGCCGCCCCGGGAGGGCGATCACCCTGCTGGGCAGCGGTGTGGTGGCCGCGGGCGGCATTCAGTATCGACGGCGCCTTCGAAGGGCACGCGCGCGACCTGGGCGTCGTCTTCGTCGACCTGCCCCTCATCGTCCTCGGCGGCGTACTGACTCCCCTGTGGGCATGGACGCCGACCAGGCGCCGGGGCAGTTCGATCTGGGCCGTGGCACTCATCGCCATCGGTGCGTACTCGCTCGGAGCGTGGGGGTTCATGGAGTGGTGGACTCCTCGACAACACTCTGACCCCGGCTACGGGGCCGGAATCTGACCGCACACAGCGCGGTCCAGAGAGAGTTCCGGCACCGGGGCCGTCAGGCCGACGCTCCTGGCGCCGCCATGTCGCGGCGCTGCCGACGCGTCGCGAGCGGGTGTCTGGTGTTCTCGGGAATCGGCCGCGCTGGCACCGCGTCTCGGCCTTGCACGGGGAAGCGGTCTGTTCCCACGCGGTGGCGAGAGATGTGGAAGCGCGCGGTGACCCGTGTCCATACCCCCGTTCCGCCATTGAAGACCCCGGTGACCGCGCCGCCCCGGGCTTCCGTGCACTCTGCGGCTCGTTGCAGGCCTCGCCGTGTCGTCTCGGCTGCTGATGCCTCTGGCAGCGGCCGGCGCCGCTGCCGCGGTGGCCTGGTCAGCCGTGGCGGCAACCGGTTCTGCGGGCTGCGGGTGGGGCGGCACGCACTGCGCCTGCTTCCTCGCCGCGCCGACCGCTTCCGACTCGATGGGCGGACGGCCGGGCCGCCGTTCGGGAGCCGCTGGGGATGGTGCCGGCCCTGGCGGAGGGCATCGCCGTCGTGGGTACGGCAGCCGCCGGCCGGCAGTCTCGACATGGTTGCCGCGCAGCGGGGCGATGTCGTGCTGATGGATCTGCGCATGCTGGGGATGTACGGGATGTACGGGACGGTGAGACGCACATCAACAACCTGTTCGCCAAGGCTTACATCCGGTAGCGGGCGGACGCGGTCCGCCGGGCGCTCGCCGCGAGCCTCGCATGACCCTGCCCGCACACGCCGGGCCGCGTGAAGCAGCGCCGCCGTGCGACCTGTCGATGGAGCGCGCTGCCCGTCCCCGGGCCGTCGCCGTGATCGAACCTCCGGGCAGCCCGTCGTGAGTAGTCAGCGGTCGGGAGAACGCGGTGTTGCCGGCCACGGTAGGCATCGTCCCGGGTCGAATTCAGGTGCGGGTACCGCGGTGCGGCGGCTACGTTCCCCGCGTGACAGCCACTCTGAACGATTACGTACGGGCGCTGCTCGACGCTCCCGTTCCCGCGGTCCTCGCGACCGTCAACCCGGATGGCAGCCCTCAGACGTCCGTGGTCTGGGTCGGCCGCGAGGGGGACGACCTGCTCGTCTCGACGGCCGCTGGGCGCCGCAAGGAGCGCAACCTCCGCCGCGACCCCCGCGCCAGCCTGACCCTTTTCGATCCCGCGAACCCCTTGCGCTACGCGGAGATACGGGGCCTCGCCACGATCTCGACGGACACCGACCGGTCGCTGGCGGTCGCCCTGGCCGAGCAGTACGAGGGACCCGGCGCGGGCCGGGGCTACCTGGAGCTCCCGGCGGACGTCGTCCGGGTTGCGGTGCGCATCAGTCCGACCAAGGTGGTCGGAACCGCGGCCGCCGGCTGACGCCCGGCTCGTGGGGCGGCCCGCGAGCCGCCCCGCGCTTCGGGTGGTGGGCTGCCAACGGGGCGGATCCGGGCGCCGGTTGTGGTCGCCCCAGCAGCCATACGCCGTCGACCGCCATCCGTGCCAGGAGCGGCGGCCCCCAGCGGCCGAGCAGGGCGACCCGACGTGCACGAAGGCGGCGAGCAGCGTGTCCCACCGCCCGGCGAGATTCAGCGGCCCGGGCATCCGTCACACAGGAGGGCTGCAGGGGGCGTTGCCGCCGAGCGAGTGGATCATAGGCCAGACGGGAAGTCCATCGCCGGACGCGGGCAGCTGTGCTGACCAGTTCTTCGCCTCCGCACACCGCCCCTGGGAGCCGGGCTGCCGGACCGAGGTACACGGAGAGGCAGTAGACGGCTTCCCAGAATGTAGTTCCTTCGAGCGCGACTTGCCCCTGCCGTAACGTAAGGGGGAATAGTGGCCGGCATGCGCACTACAGAGAATGATGTAACCGACCGCGGTGCCGCTGGGCCAGGTGCAGCACCAGTCGAACCGGTCGAGAGCATCGACACGTCGATTTACAGGATGCCGTTTTTCGCGACGCTGCAGGTTCGTGACCTGGCGGTTTCCCTCCGCTGGTATTCCGAAGGGCTGGGCATGCACCTGCTGGCCACCATGGGACGCCGCGACGACGGCACGACTGCCCTGGTTCACCTGCGCCGGTGGCGCTACCAGGACCTGCTCCTCATCCCTGCTGCAGGCCTGGTGGAACGCGGCAGCGGACTCACGCTGTCCATGGCTGCCAGGCTTGAGGAGCTCGACGAGCTGGCCAAACGCGCCACGCGTACGGGACTGGGAGAGGTCGAGGGGCCGGCGCCGACCGGGTGGGGCACCCACGATCTGCGAGCCACCGACCCCGACGGCAATACCGTCATCTTCACTGCCCCGCTCGATTCACGGCCGCAAGCCGCCGGTCTCTCAGGCTTCACCGTTGACGTTTCGGCCGGCGCTTCTCCCGATCGCTGAGGCAGTCATGGAAGCACTCTCCCGAGGCACACCGCCGGTAGGTGATTGGCTGACCGCGAGGCGGCCATTTCCGCAGATGCGCTCCGCCCTGCTGGACGCCGAGGCGTATCTCAACGGTTACAAGAAAACAGAGCACCGCTCGGCGTGGCGTCGGCTGCAGTATTCCGCGGCCGACGAGTGTGCCGTGCTCACCGCGTTGAATGCCCTTCTGGCTGTTGACGCCGCCGTCCTGGCCGTTGGGCGCGGCGACGGGCAGTGGTCGTTGACTGCCCGTGGCACCCTGCCACACCGGGAGAGTTCCGCAGTCCTGGCGATCACGGCCCTCGTTCAGCAGGGGGGCATCGACCGGTTCAAGCGCTGCCGTCGCTCCGCGTGCGACCACGTCTTTCTGGACTGGACCAACGGTGCAACTCGGGTGAACTGTCGACTCCACCCCTCCCTCCTCCTTGTCGGTGACGGCTTGTCCCCAGCCGGCTGATGTGCCGCCGTCGGCAAGGAAGCCACCGCGCCGCGCCCGGCTCCCTACCGAATTGCGAGTATCCGCTCATGCCAGGGACCCACGAGACCAGTGCGTACCCGATGCGCCAGTGCATCGGGTGCCAAGGCCGGGTGCCCGACGTCACAGGGCCGGTACACCCGTACATGCGCGCTTCTCCCGGCTGCTGGCAGTGGTACTGCGAGTTCACAGCTGACTGGCTGGGCGCCGTCTCGTCAGCGGAGTTGCGCTTGCTGCATGTCGACTGCTTCGCCGTACAGCACGCTGCGGGCGCCGAGCACGACCGTCGCCAGCGCCAATCGGTAGCCGTCCACCTGACCGCACTGTGTCTCTTCCACGAGTACGGCATCACGGCGGAACAGGTCCACCACTACCGCAACCGCACCAGTCGGACGGTGCTGCCTCGTCTTGGCTTGGCCGACTGGCCTCACCTTGGACAACCACCCTCCTTGGGCGCCGTCACCGTCGCGGAACTTCACCACGGGTGGCATGCGGGTGAGACGGGGCCGGCCACGGCCTGGATCGAGGAGTCCTGGCAGGCGTGGTCCCCGCACCACTCCACCATCCGCTCCTGGGCACAGGCACTTTTGGAAGGAACGAAATGAACACATCCGAATCACGTACGGTCTGCTCCGGCTGCGGGCTGTCGGCGGCAGCCACTGGTGACGTGCTGCCGGATCACCCGAAGGCGTCCGCCGAGTGCTTCGCGCTCTACACCCAGCTGCTGGCCCGTTCGTACCGGGACCCGGCCTACCGGGGTGTGCACCAGATGGTTGTCGATGCCTACAACACCCAGCATCCGGAGGGCACCGACCATCGCACCGTCCAGGCCGTGGGGGTGTGCCTGATGACGTTGTGCCTCTTTCTGGAAGAAGGGGTCGACCCGAGGGGAGGACCCCGACTGCACAAGTCCATGGCCCGAAACCCGGTCTTCACCTGGCTGAGACCTCCGCACCTGCAGGGTCTGATGACCGTCGCGGACATCGTCACCGCCACCGCCCCGAGCGAGCACGAACGCCTCGTTCGGGAATGGTGCCGGACAATCTGGCAGGCATGGACACCACACCACCACGAGGTACGAAGGTGGATCGCTCTCGGCGGCTACAGGTGAGCTGAAAGGGTTTCGCTGAACGCTGCGGCAAACCCCTCGCCGTCGATGCCGTCCTGATCGGGGAGTTGGCCTCCGGAGCCAGGCGTGGGGCCTTCAGTCTGTCGAGGCCATGGTCGGCCCGCGATGTCGTGTGCCAGGGTGACGGTATGGATTGGCAGTCTGAGAGCCCGGAACTCTGGGGCGTTTCTGGAGTTCCTGCACTACGGCGACATCCTGTCCGGCACCGTTGCGGCGATCGAGCGATTCGGGGTCTTCGTGGCCCTGGACGACGGGCCTGCCCACCCGCTCTTTCCCGGTGTCGGGTTCATCGTCATCCCCGAACCGTCCTGGCGGCACATCAACGCCCCACCGATGTCGTTCAGGTAGGCCGGCGCGTCTCGTGCGAGTTCCTCCAATTCGACACCTACAACGCGGAGGCCAGACTGTCCTTGAAGGCACTGGAGCCCGACCCCCTCCAGGCTTTCGCCGACTGCACAGCGGTGGGTCAGGAACTCCGTGGGACGGTGGAAAGGGCGCTCCCCTTCGGCGTCATCGTCGACCTCGGGGATGGGACCGCTGGGCTGGTCCCCTTCAGGGACGCCTCCGGTCGGCCTGTGGTGAGTTCGGTGGAAGACTTCGAGGTCAGCGAGAAGATCACCGTCGTCGTCGCGGAAATTGACCTGCCGACCCGCCGGGTTCTCCTCTCCAGGCCGCAGGGGGCTGGCGCGAAGGTGTCGTGACGGCTATGTGACGGTGGGCGTGCCCCAGCCGTTGATGTGAGCATGGGGCGGGTGATCTGAGTGATGCCGAGTGGGAACGGCTGCGGCCGTTCCTGGCGGTCAGCAACGGGCGTTGCGGCCGGTGCCGGGACCACCGGCAGGTGATCGACGGGATTCTGCACCGGGTGCGGACCGGGGTGCAGGGGCGTGACCTGCCCGAACGGTTCGGGACATGGAAGACCGTCTACGAACGGCACGTGGACCGTCCGCCGGCGGGCCCGCAGCCCTCGGGGACGCCGGTGAGCTCACCGAGAGCCGTCGGACCGCGTTCACGGTCGACGTTCGCGAGGTGCGGGTGCCCGGAAACCGCTGACCTGCACTGGGGATGTTTTTCGGTGAGGTTTTCGAAACTTCACCGGGCACCCGGTGAAGTCCCCGTGGGGTCGGTACGGTCCCCAGGACACGCCGGCCCGCGCTGCGGGCGGGGGGGCGGCTGCGGACCATCGGACTCGGGGCGGGGCCGGTGCCGAGCCGGCGACGCGTGCTGCTCATTGCCGCAGAGCCTGTTTCTGAACCCGGGATCGGTAGGTGTATGTGATTTCGCCGTCCCGTGCGGCGTCCCCCATTGCGGACCGTTTCTGTCCGCATGGGGGGTCATCGTGTGCGTGTGGCCGGAGGGACCGGCGACGAACGACGCGGGGAGTGGGCATGACGTTTCTGGTGGCGGGTGCGACCGGCACGGTCGGGCGGCAGGTGGTGACAGCGCTGCGGGAGGCCGGTGCGCCGGTGCGGGCGCTGACCCGGCGGCCCGGGGCAGCGATGTTCGGTCCGGGGGTCGAGGTGGTCGGCGGTGACCTTACCGACGCGGCGTCGTTGGCGTCGGCGCTGCACGGCGTGACGGCCGTGCACCTGATCAACTTCGGGGGCGACGACTACGCCCCGCTGGAGAACGGCGGGGAGTTGGTGGCGATGATCGAGGCGGCGGGGGTGCGCCGGGTGACCATGCTGGCCGGCTGGTCGGAGTCGACTCTGGAGCCGGCCGTGCGGGCGTCGGATCTGGCGTGGACCACGGTGTCGCCGACCGAGATCATGGCCAACGCCCTGGAGTGGGCGGACGAGGTGCGCGACGGCCGGGTCGAGCGGCCGTACGGGGACTCGCGCACCGCGATGGTGCACGAGGGGGACATCGGCGCGGTGGCCGCGGCGGCGCTGCTCGATGACGGGCACGCGGGCGCGGAGTACCTGCTGACCGGCCCGGAGCGGCTATCGCTGCGGGAGAAGATCGCCGCATTGGGCTCGGCGGTCGGCCGGGAGGTGGAGTTCGTGGAGTTGACGCCGGATCAGGCGCGGGTGTCGATGCGGGCACAGGGTGTACCGGAGCACATGATCGACTTCCAGCTGGAGGTGTTCGCCGACCCGCCGGTCGAGTACAACTCCCCGAACGGTGTGATCGAGAAGGTGACCGGACGTCCGGCGCGCACCTTCGCGCGGTGGGCGAAGGAGAACGCGGGCGCGTTCCGCTGAGAGGCCGTCTCTGACCCTCCGCCGCCGGGGCGTTCGCAGCACCCCTCGCTCGCGTCACGCCGGCCTCGGCAACTTTCGTTCGGGGAACAGTCACTGTGACCGTTCCCCGAACGCTTGCACAGGGCTCCCCATTTCGGACCTGTGGCTCCTGACCTGCAGATACAGGTTTCCCGTCTCTCGCGATATTGCCGGTGCCTCACCTGCCTTGTTGGATTCGCCCGCACTCTCGGGGGACGTTGCCGGTCCTACGGCGAAGGACGTGAACGGTCTCAGGTGATGTTGTCGGCCAGGCTGATCTGTCTCAGGCGAAGTTGTCGCCCAGGTTGAACTTGCAATGCCCGAGATCACGGCTGAGCCGCGGCCGATGGTTGTGGCATGCTCGTCCGCGCGATCGATGCCCCGGCCGACGGCTGGTCGTTTGCCACAGCGCGGGAGCCGGCCCGATTCGGTGCCTGCGAGGTGAACGGCGTTCCCGGTGTTGAGCACGCGGTGGGCGCGCGCGGAACGTTGTGCGGATACCGGGTGGACACCACCCGGTATCCGCACTTGTTCGATCCCGGTGCCCTGCAGTCGTGTCGGCGTTGCCGCCAGCAGGTTGAGGCTGCACCGACAGAGCCATGCGTACAGGAACGTCTTCACGACAAGGTCCAGGGCGCCGCACAGGGGCAAGCCCGCGATGGGCTGCTCGCCGCGCTCCGCCGAGGCGCGAAGGACGCCTTGTGGATCAGCGGTCCATCCGCATCCCTGGCGAAGCACTACGCGAGGCTTGATGAGTTGACCGATGGGGCTGGGCCCGTCGCTGACGCGTTCGCTGCCGCTGCGACTATCGGCTTGGCTCGCGTTGAGGATGGCCCTTGGCGCTTCATCGTTGTTCTGCCGGAGGACAGCGGCTCCCCGCTCGTCGCACGCGGACCACACGATCTTCCCTGATACGGCCGGGCCCTCGTGATGACGGACTGTCTCAGGTTCGGTTACCCCTCTTGGGCGGTTTGAGCCTGTTTCCTGCGATTGTGCCCGGGCTCGAACGGTGGTTCGTGCCGGGTCGCTCGCCTGGGGGTTCGCCGGCCATCCATGGAACGGGGTCCGCTTCGCCTCCGCGTGGGGATCTGGCGACGTCCTGGACGCTATCCCGGTCCGACCCGAACAGGTTGCCGAGATCAGCGCGGACCGGGCCATCGACCACGGCGGCGTCCACCGCCACCCGGTCCGCTTCCAACGGCTGCGCCTGGACGTCACGGCGGACGACGTGCCGCAGTTCGGGACCGGCCCGGCGACGGCCACCGGTTCACTTCGGTGGCGGGCCGGATCGGTGAAGATGGCGTCATCGTCGCCGGCGCTTGGTACGCGGGCACGGCGACGTCCCGGGGACGCCGGTGAGTTCACCGAAGGCCGTCGGACCGCGTTCACGGTCGACGTCCGCGAGGTGCGGGTTCTCGGAAGCCGCTGACCTGCATTGGGGATGTTTTCGGTGAGGGTTCCGGTGATGTTTTCGGCAACCTCACCAAGCACCCAGTGAGGTCATCCGGGGGTCGGGCCGGTACCCAGGCCGCGTCGGCCCGTGCCGCGGGCGGGCGGGGCGGTGACGGCCTGGACGTCGGCCGCCCGGGACGTCATTCCGGGCGCGGGAGGGCTGCGGACCATCGGACTCGGGGCGGGCGCCGGTACCGAGCCGGCGACACGTGCTGCTCACCGTTTCCTCTGACAGCCAACTTGGACGGGCTGCCATCGAGGCTGGACGGATCGACCGGGTACGTGCGCGTTGACCGGGCAACCGGATAGTGGGCCGCAATCAGTAGCCACGGACGGGACGGAAAACGACATGTCGCACATGCAGCTCTTGGCCAAGGGAGCGGGTCAGGGCTCCCCGCCCTTCTGGATCATCGCCATCGGTGTGATCGTCGTCGTTGGAGCGGCGTTTCTGGTTTCGAAGGCGCGTAGGAGATAGAGCGCGGCGCTCAAGCCGTCCAACTTCGATGGCGATCGGTCCGACTTCGATGTCAGAGGACACACCGGTTCATTGTCCCGGCCTTCGTTGGCGTCACGTGAAGGTGTCACCCGGTGAAGCCTCCTGGTCGGATTTCTGCCGATTCGAGCGGGCGGAGACGCCGACGAGGGTGACGTCGGAGCTCGACGAGGAAGGCCTGGTCGCCGCCCTCACGCGTACTCCTTCGTCACGCTGCGTCCGGAGCGTGCTCGATGCCGTCGTCGAGGCCGTGGACGCCTTCACCGCCGGGCAGGGCACCGACGACGACCAGGCCGTGCTCGTCCTGACCGCCACCGGGCCCGAGTAGACGTACGCGAGGATCCGCCCGCCCGACCCGCAGGCGCCGGTCCCACCGGACATCGACGAACACCCAAGGCCCACGGCCCGCCCCGCCCCGACCGGACCGAACCGTCCATGGGGCCCCACGGTCAGGCGGCGGTGGTGGCGGCCGGCTCGTTGTAGATGAGGGTGTCCCACAGGGGGTGGGGGAAGAGTGATCGGGTCAGGCCGAGGAGCCGCCGTGGCTGTGGGTTGAGCCCGGTGACGGTGAGGCTTCGGCCGGTTTCCTGGCAGGCGAGGTGTTGGAGGGTGAGGAGATGGACGCCCGCCACCCCCATGAAGGTGATGTTGTTCAGGTTCCATACGACATGGGTGACCGATCCGGGCCAGCGGTTCGTGGCCGCGATCAGGGCGGGTAGGTCGTCGTGGTCGATGTCGCCGTGCGGGTTGATCGTCACGGTGGCGTGGCCGCGGTCGAAGTGGATGTGCATCGCGTGCGCCCCCCTTCCGGGGGTCGTGAGCACAAAACGTCCGGAGCCCGTGGGCCCCCGAACAGGGTTGGCGGTCCCCGGGTGCCCGTGAAGGGGGCAATGCCCAAGGCCCGTGAACCGTCCCCGAGTCGTGACGACCCGGGAGCGGCAAGCTCTCGTCCCGTCATCATGACACCCGACCTCGACCACCGACACGCCCCCGGACGGAGCGCCCTCAATCACCGCGGGCGAACGCTCGGCCGACGGAGGGACGGAGGGACGGAGCAGAACATCATCGACGTCGAGCAGTACGGCAGCGGTCTTCATGTTGAGCACCCGCACGGGCACGGGCACGGGCATGGCAAGGGGGATCAGGGTTCGGTGGCAGGCTGTCCGGCTTTGGCGGCCGAGTGTTCGCCCGGACCAGTGCGAGGAGGTCGCGCCGAGGAGGTCCGATCCGGCCCTCCGGCCCTCGTCCGATCGAGGGCGTCGGTGGCCACCGCCCGCTACCCGACTCTGCTCGTGGCGACCGTTGCCCTTACCAGGGCAGGTCTCACCACCGCAGGGCAGCTCCCACCCAGGGTCGGGTGCGGCCCCCTCGGACCTGACTTGCCGGCTGTTTCGCCGCCCTGATCTACGCACGTGGTGTGTCGCGCCGGGGCCTGCATCTCGTCGACATTGCGTGTCGTTGGACGTCACCGCCACGCCCAGGGCGGCCAACGTCGTCGTGGCATTCCTGCGTTCTGGTGCGCGGGCGGTGCGGAACGGTTGAGAATGCTGTGATGATCTCCGACCTGCGTGATGGCGCGACGCGGTTCGTCGGCCGCACGTCCGAGATGGTCGCCCTCTTGGCCGCTCTGGCCGGGAAGCGGCTCACGACCGTGACGGGAGTCGGTGGTGTGGGCAAGTCGCGTCTCGCCCTCCACGTCGTCCGCGATGGTGTCGGCGAAGGCATCCCGATCGTGTGGGCTGACCTGTGGCCGCTGGAGGACGACAAACGCCTGGTTGCCACGATCGCCGACGCGATGGGCTTCTGCGACCACCGACACCGCGACCCCTTGGCAGGCTTGTGCGAATGGCTGTCCGAGCGGCGAATGCTGCTGGTCCTCGACTCGTGCGAGCACCTGATCGCTGCTGTTCGCAGCGTGGTGGCGGACCTCTTGACCGCCGGTCCCGGGCTTCGGGTACTGGTCACGAGTCGCGAGCCGCTCGTGATTCCCGGCGAGCACGTGCTCGAACTCGCCCCTCTCGCCGAAAGTGATGCGGTGGACCTGCTCTGCGAGCGAGCTTCCGCAGCAGGGGCGGCGTGGCAGGGCCGGGGTGAAGTGGCCGCGTTAGCCGAAATCTGCCGGCTTCTGGATGGTCCGCCACTGGCTCTGGAGCTCGCCGCCGCCCAGCTGCCGCACAGTTCCCCTCTGCATCTCACGGACCGGCTTCGCGCCCCCGCAGGTACGCAACTGCTTCGAACACGGGAATCCGTACGTCCCGAGCGCCACCGGAGCCTATGGACGGCAATGGGGTGGAGCCACGAACTGTGCGACCCGAGAGAGCGCCTCCTATGGGCTCGACTGACCGTGTTCCGCAGACCCTTCCAGCTCACGGCCGCGCGGAAGGTCTGCGCCGACCTGCGCCTCCCGCCCCAGGAGGTGACCCGCGGGCTGCACGGCCTGGTTCGCAAATCCGTCCTGATCCGGACCGGGCCCTGCTCCTGCAGGGAGACCACCCCGGTGCACTCGAACTGGCCGACGCGTGCGCGGCGGCCGATCCCGCCCTCTCGCCCGAGGAGGCCTTGCGGGCCGCCTACCTCGGCGGGCTGGTCCACCTGATGTCCGGCAACCCCCACCCAGCCCATGACCTCGTTCGAACAACCTTGGCCGCAGTGCCCCGTGACCCCTTCTTCTCGCAGGCCCGCCTGTTCTGCAGGCTCGTGACCGTGTTCGCGCTCACCGGCTCCGGACGTCTCGCCGAAGCCGAGGCGACGGCCGAGTCACTGCGCGAGAAGTGCGTCCTGATCGGCGAGTACTGGACCCGCTCGTACACCGAGTACCAGCTCGCCCTGATAGCTCTTCTCCAAGGCAGTCCGGATCTCGCCGCGGAGCGCGCGTTCCATGCTGCGGTCGAAGCGTAGGATCGGCGACAGTTTCGGAGTCGCTCTCGGCCTGGACCTGCTGGCCGCGGCCGTCGCGCTCCAAGGCGAAGCGGAACGGGCCGCGTACATCTACGCGGCGGGTCTCGTGCACTGGCGTGCGGTCGGTCACCCCCAGCGCGGCACTCCGGAACTGGCGCCGGTCCGTGAGCGTTGCGAGCGATCCATGCGGGCGGCCCTGGGAGCAGACGGCCTGGCCCGGACTCGTAACGAGACCGAACAGGAAGACCTTGCCGTGCTGCTTTCCCGGGCGCTCGGCGAAGCGACTACGGATCCGTCCTGACCGGTGACCCACCTTGGCGGCAGCGGCGCGAGCGCTCACGGATACCCGAGCGTGGCTCTGCCGGCGTCGAGCACCCCACTTTGAACCGGCTCATGACCACGGGCGGACCCTGACGCGGTCGGGACCGGCGCGTCGGCATGTCGTCGGCGGACCGAACCGCGTGAAAGCCCTGCCACGACGCTCATGCCGGTGCTTCCACACCGTTCTCGTGATGGTGGTGAACGCAGTCGCCCGCAGTACCGCGGCACCGCGGGCCCCGCCCCCGCCTACTCGGTGGCTTGCGCGCGGCCGTGCCAGTCGAGACAGACGACCATGGCGTCGTCGTCGGCCTCGATGATGCCGCGGTGCCCGGCGAGTTCGTGCAGGACGGCGCGGGGAACCTGGGAGGCGGTCAGGAGACGGGTGCTGGTCAGGGCGCGGGCCAGGGCCCGTTCGCTGTAGCGTTCGCCGCCGGGGGAGGGGACGTTGTAGACGCCGTCGCTGACGAAGACGAGGCGGTCGCCGGGCTCGACCCGGAAGTCCTCGGCCGAGTAGAGGGTGTCCTCGAACATGCCGAGCGGAAGCTGCGAATCCAGCTCGATCTGTTCGACCTTGCCCGCGCGCATGCGCCACATCTTCGGGGAACCGGCGTCCACGATCTCGACGGCGCCTGTCCGCAGGTCGAAGCGCAGCAGCAGTACCGACAGGTGTTGCGCTCCGCGGTGTTGACCGTAGATGGCCTGATCGGCGAGGTAGGCCTGGTCGGTGAGGGACAGCCCGGCGCGGCGGGCGTTGCGCAGGGCGTTGACGGCGAGATTGGTCAGCAGCGCGGCGTCGATGCCCTCGCCCATGCTGTTGGTCACGGTCAGGGTGAGGTGGTCGGCCGATGTGGACCAGTCGAAGTTGTCCCCGAAGATGGCGTACGCGGGCTCCAATTGGGCGCCGATCTCGTACTCGGGCCGGGTGCAGGAGCGGCCGGGCAGGAGCTGCCACTGCATCTCGGCCGCCAACGTCAGGCGGGCTGCCCGTCGGGCCTGCAGATAGAGGTCGGTGTCGCGCTCGCTGACCAGGATCTCGTGCCCCAGCACTTCCGCGATGTCCATCAGTTCCCGCTCGGTGTCCGCGTCGAGGCGCTCGGAGGGAAGCCTGACGGACAGGACCCCGATGCGGTCCCCGCGGACGCTCACCGGTAGATGCGCGATGACCTGTCCTGCTTGCGAGGACTCCTCGATGTGGATCTGCTGCCAGTTGAACGCCCTACCGGCAGGGCTGGTATGTACCAGAAGAGGGGCCATTGTATGGGGCAGAGTAGTGACCGGTTGAAGTATGGTCATCGCGTAGTCGGCCATGAGCAGGGTCACATCCGCAGCCCCGTAATGCGCGGCCAGGCCCTCACCGAGGACACGGGGAAGCGCGTCGGGCGTGGCGGAACGCAGGGAGCGCTCCACCGCGGTGTATCTGTCCATCGTTCGGTTTCCGCCTACTGTTGAAGAACGTGTACGAAAAGGGAGCTTGATTCATGTCACGGCGACCGGAGGAAGCGTTGGGGCACGACAGCGCGGGGGAGACCGCCGCCGGTGTGGCCCGCGAGGTACTCGAACTGCTCGAAGTGATGTGGTCGCGGCAGGAGGGCGCTTCGACCGCCCCTTTGTCCATCTCGCAGGTTCGGGTGCTCTACGCATTGGAGCAGGAGCCGACGACCAATCAGAGGACGCTGGCCGCGAAGCTGAACTCCACACCGCCATCGATCAGCCGCATGTGCGACCGGCTTCACGCCGCCGGTTTCATCGACCGGGACCACAATCCCGCCGATCGCCGGGAACTGGAGCTACGACTCTCGCGCCGTGGCGCGGCCTACCTGGCGGGGCTGCGTGCCCGGCGGGAGGAGGTCCTGGGGGAGTTGCTGGAGAGGATGACCCCTCTGGACAGAGCGGTACTGATACGGGGCCTGTCCGCGGCGCGGACAGCCGCCGAGCAGATGGAATCCTGCGTCGACGGGCGGGCGGGCACACAGGCGCAATCGGCCTGAGGTCGACGGCTGCCCGACCGGATCACGATTCCACCTCTCCCAATGCCCCCATGGGGTGCTGCAGCCACCCTGTGGCTGCAGCGTCAGATTCGCGCCCCACAGGGATACTTGTCAAATGACAACTATTGATGGGGGTGGGGAAGCGACCGAACCTGCCTCGAAGGACGAGTCAGCCGCTGCCCTCTTGATCGTCGAGGAGTCGAAGCAACGTGGAACGGAGAACGGCCGGCCCACGCGCATGGGCCGCCCATCGATGTCGACCAGCGCAAGACGCATCCGCAGATCCGCCGCCTGTTCGGCCTTCAGCGCGATCAGCGAAGCGGCGCTCGCACGGGTCGGAGAGAAGATCTTGACCCTTCCGTCGCCCGGCATCGGCATCCGGGTCAGCAGACCCGCCTGGATCATGCGTGCCGTCAAGCGACTCAAGGAGGCGTTCGAGACCCCGAGGACGCGCGCCAGACGCCCCGCCGACATGGAACCCTCCCGCTGCAACACCGCCAGCACGTGGGAATTATGACTGGCCGGCTCCTGGCAGAGCTCCAGCGACTGCCAGAACCTCAACGTTGCCGCGATGACGGCCGCCTCGGATGGTCGAGGGCCGACATCTCCAAGGGCATCGTCATTCATGGTCACACTTGGCCACGAAGGGGCAATTCCTCCCTGCTGCCCGGAGCCGGCGGCCAGGACACGACGCCGGCGTGTGAGGCCGACATCGTCTGCGCAGGCGAGTTCGAACGGCCGGGTGTTGCGCAGCCGGATCAGCACGTTCAGGAACGACGAGTCCGCGAACACCACCCGGGTGACGTCGAGAACGAGCGACTCCACGTCGGCCGCGACCCGGTCGCATGCCACGGTCAGCACGCCGGCTGTGTCCATGTCCAGTGGAGCCCGCTCGATGGGATCCACTCAGTGTCGACTCCGGGGCGGTCCACTCGGTGGACGGTACTCGGCCTCGTCACCACAGCCAGGCGTTCGAGTGCCGCGTCCGGGACCGGGCGCGGGTGTCTCGGGGGGCGGCGGCGCTGCTCGTGCTGGCCGGCCCGGTCCCGTCTTGGCTGCAGCACATGCTGAGCTTCCGCCAACTTGAAGTCTCAGGTCACAGGGCTGGTGTGACCGATTCTTCACATGCTCACGCTGTTCATGGACGGGAGTCCGCGAAGAAGATCACCTGTCAGTGGTTGATTTCGATGTTCGTCAGGACGAGCAGAGCACGCAGGAAGCAGGTGTCGCGGGTGGGGTCGGTGCGGAGCTTGATGAGGATCCGCCAGTTCTTGAGATGGGCGAAACCGTGGTTGACCGGTGCCCGTCCGATCGCGGGGACGCGGTCGGCTTCCTTCTGGTCCGGGGTGAGATTGTGAGTGCGGCCGGCCGGCCGGGGTAGACGGCTGACCGGCCCGCCCATCGGCGCGGCCAAAGCTCAGGAGAGGACACGATCAGCGTGAGCGACGCCGAGCGCCGGAAGCAGACCCCTGACGGAGCGGCCGAACTCCTGGTTCGCTGCCTGGAGAACGAGGGCGTCGAGGTGGTGTTCGGCGTGCCCGGCGAGGAGAACATCCGTTTCACCAACGCCCTGGCCCGCTCGGAGAAGATCCGCTACGTCCTGACCAGGCACGAGCAGGCCGCGTCTTTCATGGCGGAGATGCATGGCCGGCTCACCGGCTCGGCGGGTGTGATGTCCGCGACGCTGGGGCCCGGCGCGATCAACCTGATGCTGGGCGTCGCCGACGCCATGACGAACAGCACGCCCGTCGTCGCGATCACCGCGCAGGTCGGCAAGGAGCGCAACTACAAGGAGTCCCACCAGTTCGTGGACCTGGTGAGCATGTTCGCCCCGGTCACGAAGTGGTCGGCGGAGGTCCCGGCCACCCGGGCCATCCCCGAGATGGTGCGGCGCGCGTTCAAGACCGCGGAGTCCGAGCGGCCCGGCGCCGTCTATCTCGCTGTGCCCGAGGACGTCGACGCGGCGACGGACGGCTCGGACCTGCGTCCGCTGCGCAGGAACGTCGTGCAGCCCGAGGCACCGTCTCCGAAGCAGATCAAGCGAGCGGCGGAGCTGCTGCGGGCGGCCCGTCGGCCAGTGATCCTCGCCGGACACGGCGCGGCGCGCGGCGGCGCCGCGGAGTCGCTGACGGCGTTCGCCACCGCACTCGACGTGTCGACGGCGACCACCTTCCACGGCAAGGGCGTCCTGCCCGACGACCACCCGTGCGCGACCGGCACGTTCGGGTTCATGCGGCGCGACTACACCAACTTCGGGTTCGAGGAGGCCGACGTCGTCATCGCCGTCGGCTACGAGCTCCAGGAGTTCGACCCGTCCCGGATAAACCCGGACGGTGACAAGAAGATCATCCACATCCACCGCGTCCCGGCGGAGGTGGACGGCAGCTACTCGGTCGACGTCGGCATCATCGGCGACATTTCGGCCTCCCTCGATGCCCTCGCCACCGAACTCGACGGCCTGCGCTGGACCATCGACGACGAGGACGCCATGGCCACCCGCGCGCTGCTGGCCAAGGAACTTGAGCAGGGCGCTGCGGACGAGCGCTACCCGCTCGCCCCGCAGCGCGTCGTCGCCGACACCCGCGCCGCGCTCGGTCGCGACGACATCGTGCTGGTCGACACCGGCGCGCTGAAGATGTGGATGGCCCGGCTCTACCCGACGTACGCGCCGAACACCTGCCTCATCTCCAACGGCTTGTCCACCATGGGTTTCTCACTGCCCGGCGCGCTCGCGGTTCAGCTTGCCAGGCCGCAGACGAAGGTGCTGGCGGCGGTCGGCGACGGCTCGTTCCTCATGCACTCCCAGGAGATCGAGACGGCGGTCCGCGAGAACATTCCACTGACCGTGCTGATCTGGGAGGACAACGGCTACGGGCTCATCAAGTGGAAGATGGACCTGGAGGTCGGGGAAAACTCCAACACCGACTTCGGCAACCCGGACATCGTCCAGTACGCCCGCAGCTTCGGCGCGAAGGGCTACCACATCGAGTCCGCTGGGGACCTGCTGCCGACGCTCCGTGAGGCACTGGCGGACCCGGGCGTGTCGATCATCAACTGCCCGGTGGACTACGCCGAGAACATGAACCTCATCAAGCACCTCGGGCACCTCGACTCGGCGCTCTGACCCGCCCGCCGCGCGGCCCGACCCCCGTACGGGCCGCGCGTCGGCCCTCCCGCAGGGGCGGTGCCCTTCGGTCTCCGGCAGCGCGTGGTATTTCCGCGGCGCGGGGTAGATGGTCCGCGTGAGGTTCGGCCAGTCGAGGAGAGGAACGATTGTGATGCGTGCTCGGAGCATAGGTGCGGCAGCCGCCACGGGGTTGGCGCTGGTGGCCGCCCGCGACCTCGTGCAGAAGAAGCACGCGCTGCTGAGGAACTTCCCCCTGGTGGGACACGCCAGGTATGCGCTGGAGACGATCGGCCCCGAGCTACGGCAGTACATCGTGACGTCCAACGACGAGGAGCGTCCCTTCAGCCGTGACCAGCGCAGCTGGATCTACGCGTCGGCGAAGGGGGAGAACAACTACTTCGGGTTCGGCACCGACAACGACGTCGAGCACGTGCAGGGTCATGCATACGTGAAGCAGCGTACGTTCGCCGGTGCGCTGCCCGATCTGAGCGACCCGCAAGCGGCGTTGCCCTCGGCCAAGGTGCTCGGCGGACCGCGCGGCCGCGCGAAGGCGTTCCGCCCGGCGAGCGTCATCAACATCTCGGCGATGAGCTTCGGCTCGCTGTCCGGCGCGGCCGTCACGGCGCTCAACAAGGGCGCGGCGCTGGCCGGGACGATGCAGAACACCGGCGAGGGCGGCATGTCGCCGTACCACCTCAACGGCGGGGACCTTGTCCTCCAGATCGGTACGTCGTACTTCGGCTGCCGCAACGAGGATGGGACGTTCAACCTTGACAGGCTCAAGTCCATGGTCGCGGGCGCGCCCGTCAAGGCGATCGAGATCAAGCTCTCGCAGGGCGCGAAGCCGGGGCTCGGGGGCATGCTGCCGGGCGCGAAGGTGACCGACGAGATCGCCGGGATCCGCGGCATTCCTGCGGGCAAGGACTGCGCTTCGCCGTCGCGGCACACCGCGTTCCATGACGTGGACTCGATGCTCGACTTCGTGGAACTGTTGGCCACGGAGACCGGGTTGCCGGTCGGGATCAAGAGCGCCGTCGGGGAGATGGACTTCTGGGAGGAACTCGCCACGCTGATGGAGCGGGGTGAGCGAGGGGTCGACTTCGTGACCGTCGACGGTGGCGAGGGCGGCACTGGGGCGGCTCCCCTGATCTTCGCCGACTCGGTGTCCCTGCCGTTCCGCGTGGGCTTCTCCCGCGTCTACGGCGTGTTCGCCGAGCGGGGCCTGACCGACGACATCACCTTCATCGGCTCCGGCAAGCTCGGCCTGCCCGAGAACGCCGTCGTTGCGTTCGCCCTCGGCGTCGACATGATCAACGTGGGTCGTGAGGCGATGCTGTCCATCGGCTGCATCCAGGCCCAGAAGTGCCACACCGACAAGTGCCCCACCGGCATCGCCACCCAGAAACCGTGGCTGGTGCGTGGCATCGACGCGCCCTCGAAGGGCATTCGGGCAGCGATGTACCTGCGCACCCTGCGCAGGGAGTTGCTGAGGGTCTCGGGCGCCGTCGGTGTCCCCCACCCGTCGCTCATCACCCCCACCGACATAGACATCCTGAACGGCGACTACGACGCCCGCACCTTGGGGAGTGTGTACGGCTACAAGGATGGCTGGGGCTCGCTCGGGCCGGAGCTCGCCCATGAGATCGCCGAACTGATCACCACCTGAGCCGGCTACTCGGCCTTGTTTTCAACCGTCATGCCGTGCGCAGCACACCCACCGAGTGGAGCGCACGGAGTGGACGGCGGTGCTGTCAGGGTGCGGTGCGGTGCGCCCATCCGGTGGAGGCCACCCGATGGGCGCGATGCGCACCACCGTCGCCCCCCCGCCGCGGATTGCACGATGGAGAGGCGCACCTTGCGGGCACCGTCCGGTGCGGGGTGGGCGGCGAGAGCCTGGACCACTCCCACCGCCTCCAGCCGGCGCAGGACTTCGGTGACGTCCTCGTGGTCGTCGGTGAGGAACTCCACGACGAAGTCGACGACGGCGCCGGCGATGCCCTCCGCCGCGTCCGGCCCGCCCTGTGCGCCCCCCTTCCGCAGGGAGGTCACCAGAACTCGCCCAAGGGCCTCCAGGGCGGACATCTGCGTGGACGGCTTGCCCTCTTCCGAGCAGGGCAGGGCGTTGACGGGGACGACGATCCGCTCGACGGCGTCGACGAGCAGCTCGGCCATCCGCGGCTCGGTGTCGGCGAACTCCCGGGCTGCTTCGACGTCACCGGACTCGACGGCCCGGAGGAGCCGAAGGCGCTGATCGCGGTGTGCGGGGTCATCGGGGCGAGCGGCAGGGTGGTGGTGTCGTGCATGGCGGCTCCTCACGTACGGGCCGCCGCGCGGATCGCGACGGCCTGGTTCCGAGCCTCGGGGAACCGCCCTGTGGACAGAGTCCGCGCACCGACGGTGATCACCCACCGCCCCTTGTCCAGGTTCGGACGGCCGCACGTTTCCCCTAATAGGACTCCGTTAGGTTGCTTTTGATCTTGGTGTGGTGTGTGGTCTGTTCGGGAGGGGTTGCCGGCAGGTGGTGCAGATGCCAGTCCAGCACCTCGGGATGTTCTGGAGGGCGTCGAGGGTCTGGTAGAGGGTGAGGCCGGTGCTGGGACTTTTGGGGTCAGCCTCTGTTCTGTGAGGAAAGCTTGGGCTGCGGTCACGAGGGTGACGTGGTGGTGCCAGCCCGGCCAGGACCGTCCCTCGAAGTGGTCCAGGCCCAGGCCGTGCTTGAGTTCGCGGTAGTCGTGTTCGATGCGCCGGCGGACCTTGGCCAGCCGGACCAGCTCGGCGATCGGGGTGTCGGCCGGGAGGCTGGAGAGCCAGTAATCGGTCGGGGCTTCCGCGTGTTCCGGCCACTCGACCAGCAGCCGGCAGTCCGGCAGGACCCCGTCCCACCAGCCTTGAGTGGACGAGGCCGCGGTCTTGACTGGGCGCTCGACAGCCTTGCCGGAGGGCCGGACCCGCAGGGCGGCGAAGCGGGACTTCAGCCGGCCTCGGGTTCCCTGCCGCCAGTTGACCGTGGTGAGTGCCTTCGGCCCCAGACCGGCGGCCAGGGTCGCCACCGACGGTGCGGGGTGCCGGTATCGCGGCTGGGGCCGGCAGCCGACCGGCCCCTTGCGGGGCGGCGCTTCGGGCTCGGCATCGAACGGGTGGGCACTCACATCTGCCCGGATGGCCAGGACGTAGTGGATGCCGCGGTCGGCGAGCCCGGCCCTGAAGTGTGCGTTGGTGCCGTAGGCGGCATCCGCCACCACGGCTGGGGGCCTCAGGTCCCAGTCGGTCAGGGTGTCGAGCATGTCCAGGGCCAGTCGCCACTTCTCACGGTGGGTGACCTCGGGCGGGACGCGGGTGGACGTCCTGCGGTCGTCGTCCGCTTCCCAGGCCAGTGGCAGGAACAGCCTCCACTGCAGCGGGCAGGACGCGGCATCCGTCGCGGCATGGACGCTGACCGCGACCTGGCAGTTGGCCCGCTTGCCCAGGGCTCCGCAGTACTACGGAGCCACCCCGACCGACATCCTTCCGTCCTTGGGCAGCGACACGTCGTCGAGCACCCATGCCTTCGGAGCGATGAGCGGCAGCATGCGTTCACAGATCCGGCGCTGCACCGGCACCGGATCCCAGGTGGACTGGTTCACGAACTGCTGCAGGTTCTGCTCGTTACCGTCCGGCAGCCGACCGGCCATGGCCTGGATCGACTTACGCCGACCGTCCAGCATCAGTCCCCGCAGGTAGCAGGCGCTCTTCGCCCGCTGGTCCTTACGCCTCAGAGAGGCGAACACGTCAGCCACATACGACGCCAACTCAACCCGAACACGGTCCACTTCGCGTGTGTCCACACATCCGACATGCCCACACAAGGACAGCCGCAACCGGAAGACCTAACGGAGTCCTACTAGTGTTCTGAGTCTGGAATTCTGTTCAGATAGCTGGCGAGGCGTTCGAGGATTTCGTTTGCGGTCTTGGTCCAGACGTAGGGCTTCGGGTCGCTGTTCCAGGTTGCGATCCAGTCGCGGATGTCTTTCTCGAGGGCCTGGACGGACTTGTGAACGCCTCGCCGTATCTGCTTGTTGGTCAGCTCGGCGAACCACCGCTCCACCAGGTTCAGCCAGGACGATCCGGTGGGTGTGAAGTGCAGGTGGAACCGGGGGTGCGCCAGCAGCCACTTCTTGATGTCCGGAGTCTTGTGGGTGGCGTAGTTGTCCAGCACGAGGTGGATCTCGAGGTCGTCGGGGACTTCCTTGTCGAGCTTGACGAGGAACTTCTTGAATTCCTCGGCGCGGTGGCGGCGGTGCAGGGATCCGATCACCTTGCCGGTGGCCACCTCGAGCGCGGCGAAGAGAGTGGTGGTGCCGTGCCGGACGTAGTCGGCCGTCCGCCGCTCCGGCACCGCCGGCATCATGGGCAGCACCGGCTGGGACCGGTCCAGGGCCTGGATCTGGGACTTCTCGTCCACGCAGAACACCAAGGCCCGCTCCGGCGGGTCCAGGTAGAGGCCGACGACATCGTGCACCTTGTCGACGAAGTACGGGTCAGTGGACAGCTTGAACGTCTCAGTCCGATGCGGCTGCAGGCCGAACGCCCGCCAGATCCGCGACACCGTCGACTGCGACAGACCCGTCTCCTTGGCCATCGACCGCGTCGACCAGTGCGTCGCTTCCTTCGGCACCGACTCCAGAGTCCTCGCGACGAGGGCGGCGACCTGCTCGTCCGTCACCGTCCTCGGACCTCCCGAACGAGGCATGTCGCCCAAGCCCGCGATCCGGTACTGCACGAAACGGGCCCGCCGGCGGCCCACCGCCTGAGGCGTGGAACCGACCTGAACGGCAACGTCCTTGTTTGTCGCACCATCGGCACAGGCCAGGATGATCCGACAACGCAAGGCCCACGCCTGCGGCGTCGAGCGGCGCCGCACCCAGCCCTCGAGCGCGGCCCGCTCCTCATCCGTGAGCACCAACTCGGCCTTCGGTCGCCCCATCGCCATACCGAAAGACTACATCTGAACAGAATTCCAGACTCAGAACACTAGTGCGTCTTCTACTTTTTGGGTCGCAGCTGCCGCCGCAGGCGGTTCAAGGCATCGCGTACGCGATGGGTCTCCGGGGACTCCGCGCCTTGATGCTGGAGCAGGTCGGGATAGAGGGCGACCAACACGTGGAAGGCCTCCAACAGCCGGCCGGCGGAGTGCAGGAGCAGACCGTGACGGCGACGGGTGCTGAGGAGAAACGGGTCGTCTGTCGGGAGGGCGTCGCCGGCTGTCTTCAGGACGCGTTCGAACAACTCCAAGGCTCGGGCCACCTCGCCCAGCTTCATCTGACAGTAGGCCACCTGCCCGCGGACCTTGAGTGCCTCAACGCCCTCCTGCGCCCCCTGTGAGGTAAGCGCGGCCAGATGGCTCTCGTAGAGCGCCAGCGCCTGTGCAAACTCCTCTTCCTCGAACAATGCGTCCGCCCGCCTGACCTGGTCGATGTCCAGGACGGGGGAGCGCGCGTCGGCGGGGGGAGCGCTGAACCATGAGGATCCGGCATGAGCCAGGACGCGGAGACCCGGCGGCCAGTCTCCCCCGGCCCGCGCGTCACGCCGGTCCGCGGGCAGTGCCACCAGACGTGCGAGGACCTCCTGCGCCGATGCCGGTCGGTCCTCCGGGCGCTTGGCGAGTAGTTGGCCTATCAGGAGGTCCAGATCGCGCGGAATCTCAGGGCGTACTTGACACACCGGAGCGGGTGCCTCGTGGACGTGGTGGTAGAGGACACTGTGAACGTTGTCCTGGGTGAACGGGGTTTGACCGGTGAGGAGTTCGTACAGGACGCATCCCAAAGAGTAAAGATCGCTACGTGGCGTGACCTCACCGGCCTGGATCTGTTCCGGCGACATGTACCGAGGACTGCCCAAGGCGCTGCCCGTGGGCGTGAGAGTGGTCTGGTTGCCGTCTAGCAGTGCGGCGATGCCGAAGTCCAGCACCATCACAAGACCGTTATCCGTGACCATGATGTTGGCGGGCTTCAGGTCGCGGTGGACCAGCGGCACGCTCCCGGTATAGGTCAGCACCGAGCACAGGTGGACGCCCAGGCAGACCGCCCACGAGATGGGCAGGAGACCGAAGGAAGTGCAAATGTCCCGCAGTGTGGAGCCGTACAGGCGCTGCATGACGATGTAGAGGCGTTCACCGCCAGCGGTATCGGGGACGATGTCATAGATCTGGGGGATTCCGGGATGGGCCAGCCGGGCCATGATCTGGGCCTCGCGTCGGAAGCGGGCGATCCTGGCCTCCGCGTCCGTGGGGGTGGATTCCTCCCGCGGAAGAATGAGCTTGATGGCGACGTGCCGGCCCAGTTCGGGGTCATGCCCTGCCCAGACCTGCCCCATTCCGCCCCGGCCGATGGGTTCACCGAGTTCGTAGCGCCCCACGTGACGGCGCACGCCAGGCGCGCTCACTCGCCTGCGTCCTGGACGGCATCGGAGTTCCAGAGCGACTCGGCGAGCTCGGCGAGGCTACCCTCGCCCGGGACCACCCAGTACCGAGGGCCTTGGACGGAGCTCCACGCCTCACGCCATCCGGCACTCTGCCAGATATGGCGGGTCAGCCGGTTGACGGAGTACTGGCGTCCATCGGCGGCCCATCGCAAGGGCCGCAGGGGATCGTTGGTCCAGCTAGCCAGGTAGCGGCGAGGATCTTCGTCAAGCCACTCGCCGATGGCCTTTTCCTCCACACGTCCGGGCTGATATAGCACCTGAGCCCCTTCAGCGATCCGCCCGCGCTCCACCAGGAGGCGCGACGAGCTGGGCCTGCGAGGCCGTGGAGGCGGCGAGGAGGTGAACAGGTGCGGGACGGGTGTTCCGTCGGCGAGGACCCTCTGAACAGCTTGCGCGATCTCCTGGCATCGGGTCGGGTTCCGGAAGATCGGCGCGATGAAGGAGCTGCTGCCGAAGAGGTTGTCAACACAGAGGATCAACGCCGACACGATTTGCTTCATATGATCGGCCAGATTGGCCGACAGCGGATCCCAATCGACGTCGGGGTCCTCGATGCCCTCGGCCTCATCGAGCCGAAACACCAGGTGTGCCACGAGAAGGTCGCCGCGCTCGGCAATGGCAACCGCACGCCCGAACAGAAGGGGCTTGAGATCATGCAACGCCTCACGGACGGCGCGCAGGAGCATCACCGAACGCCAAATCTGCAGAGCGCTCGGCCGGCGTCCGAACAATCGGGTATAGGGGCCTTCCGGATGTGACTCCCACAGATGCTCGGTTGAGGCGTTGGCCACGGCACTGAGCGCAGCGTCCGGGTGACCGCAGGCCAGAGCCACGGCAGCCTCCTCGAGGGAGCAGCCCGCCATCGGCGCCGGAACCAGCTCCCCCCGACGAAAGACGTACTCCTTTTCCAGGGTGACGCGGAAGTCCTCGCGAATGAGGGCCTGTACCTCATCGAGCGCAACCAGGTCCCGGCGTCCGGTGTGGTGCTGGGTATGTGTCGCAGCGATGACCGAAGCAGCGAAATCCGCGGGCGCGCCGGCCACGGAGATGAACCGCACTGGCACGGCCGCCAATGAGAGGTTCTCCTGGTCCTCGTCGTGGGCGTGGTAGACGGAAGTCACCGTCTGCGCACCGTTCACAACGGCGGCGCCCTTCAGGCGCAGTCGGACCGGAGCGCCTTCGACGGGACGGCCGAAGAACTCGGTCTCAATGGATTCGCACAATACGGTGATGCCGTTGTGCAGGTAAGAGAAGGTTTCGGGAGCTGTCCGCAGGGTCTCCACGAGACCGAGGTTGAGCGCGGTCGCGCCGAGGCTGCCCCGCACATTTTGTTCGAACAGGCCAGTTCCGTGCTGTTGATACCACAGCGCGATCTCATCGGCCGCGACCAGTCCGCTGAACATCCGATACGGAATGTTCCGCGTGTGCCAACTGCCGAGCATCGTGGCGGTGACATCAGCACGTCTGGGCACCGCACCGCGGTGGGCGGCCGCGTGGAAGTCCGGCAGAGCCAGGACGTGGCAATCCACCTCCGTGCCGAAGTCCGCCGCGGCCTGCTCAATGACCTGGCGTGCTTGCTCCTTGGACGCCTGCTCACCCATGACCGCCACCACAAGATGAACCCGGCAATCAGGCGCATCGAGAATGTCACGCACACGCGCGGCGTGCTCACGCACACGGCCGTTGAACCTGTCGAAGTCGCGGTTGTCCAACTGGCGCAGGCCATGGAGCAGCATCAGCGCGCGATCGACACCGAACCACGCCTTGCCCTGGTCGCTCCATTTGGCATGTACGAGCCACAATTCCGGTGCGGACACGGAGTAGCCAATGGCATCGATGCCCTGATCGTCCATGCCGTCCGTAACCGCCGCCGCAGCCTGCGCGGGTGAACAGCCGGTGAGCAACTGGATCGACATCGCGGCCAGCGCACGTGAGACGAAAACCTGCTCAACCAGGCTTGGATCGCGTCGCTCCCGCACGTCCTCCAGCGCGATGAGCCCTTCGTACTCGCGCCGCAGGGCAGCCCGGATGATCTCCACCGCTTGGCCGCGCGTTGCCGCCGTGGTCTCGCCCTCACCCTCACCCATGAACGCCCCCACCTCGTGTGATCGTTCAATCCTAGAGGTGTGAGCGGCCCCTTCGAGTGCCGAACCCGAGATCCTCCATCGCAGCGACCGGAGTTCACCACCGGACTACCGGAACGCGACGCGCGACCGGCATCCGGAGGGAATCTACTGGTGCCATGAGCGCCGTCTCCGCGACGTGGCCTCGCGTGATGCAGTTAAGACGCTGGCCAACGCAGCGCCCCGGGGCGGGCTCGCGAAGCAAACGATCCCGCGAGCCCGCCCCGGGCGGGCGAGCCGGCGCTCCGGCTCACAAGCCCGTTGTGGCCTCAAGTGCGCCGTCGAGGGAATCGAGGCTTATGGAGCATCGTGATTTCAGGGGCGGGCGAAGCGTTCGTTCTGGCCTGCGGCAGGTACTGTGCGCAGGTATGTCATGGGATGTGCATGGTCGTCCGCACGGGTTGGCGGAGCGTCGCTCCGGGGTGACGGAGTTGGAGCCGGACCGGTTGCCGGAGGTGCGGGAATTGGGGGAGTGGGGTTGGTCGCTCGCGCCTGATGCCCCGATGTGGGTGTTCCTGTCGTACGTGTGGCCGTCGGGTGCGCGTACCTGGGTTCCGGATCGCTCGACACGTTGGCAGATCGAAACCGTCCTCGATGAGGCGAACCACGTCATCGACGTTGCCTGCCACCCGGTTCCTGAGACCGGGCGGGAGACTCAGGAAAGGGATGCCAACGCGGATCTGGCCCGTGTCGGCATCCCCCCACGTCCCGTGGGTCGAGTGTGGCTCCTGCGACCGGTGGGCGGCTTCGCTGGTGTGGAGGACGTGCTCGATCACCTGTGCTCCGGGGCCGAGGCCCGCGGCGTGGCCGTGGCCCTTTCCGAGGACTTCGCACGGCTGTGCGCGGATGAACTGAAGAGCCTCGCCGCGACGGATGAGCAGTCCCGCGGCTGATGAATCACGCGCCTCGAACCGGCTACGGCTACGGCTTCCAGGGCACCTGGTAGTACTGGCAGCCGGTATTCGAGTTGCACTTGGTCCAGCGGCCGGTGTGGAGCACGCCGGCCTTGAACAGCTGCTGGTGTCCGAAGGCGGTGAATTCTCCTTCGTGGTCGTCGTGGTAGTTTCCGTTGCCCGTCAGACGCTGGTCGTTGTATGCCCACCGATCGCCGCTTGGCCACCACGCGCGTGGCGTTTTGGCGTTCACCGAGGCGAGGTTGACGTCGTTCCTTCCGCAGTAGTCGTCCGGGCGGCTGCTGACGTTGACGCGGCAGTTGTTCGTCCAGGTCCCGGGGTTGATTTCCGGTCCGCTGTCCCAGTCGAGAGGGTGCGCCAGCGAGGTAGCTTCCCGTCGAATGATTGCCGGTAGATGACGTCGAAGGTGCCGATCACCCCTTTGCTGTTCCCGTAGGCACCGTTTCCTTTCACCTCCGCCGTGTAGTCGTTGATCTTCCGGCTGCAAATCGTGCCGTTCTCGCACCACGAGTCATAGTCGTCCTTGGTCGGAGCTGCCACGCGCGACCTCGCGGTCGCGATGGAGTCCTCGGCGACGATGTACGCGGCGTCGGTCGACCGGCCCTGGTTGTCCTCGGTGACCCGGAGCGTTCCGCCCATGCAGGTCCATGCTTGGGACCTCTCTTCCCGCGCCTCGTCGACGCATGCCTGCAACCCGTCGCCCTGGTCTTCGGCGGTGCCCTGGCTCAATGTCCGCCAGGGCGCCGCCTCATTACGATGGAGGGCGGCAGCCGGCGACGCGCGGAGGGCTGCCAGGGTCAGACATGCGGCCAGGGCCAGGCCAAGGGTTCGTGGTGTCGTCATGCCGGTCTCTCCTGAGGGGCGCTTCCGGAGGTCGTGCTGGGGTGTGGGGACGGGCTGTGGTGTCAGGGTGCGGTTTCGTAGGCGACGGTGGTGGTGGGGTAGTCCTCGGCCAGCCCGAGCAGGGCTTGGCGCTCGGCCTCGTCGACGGCCAGGTCCCAGCGGAGCTTGGTCCCGACCCAGGTCCCCCGACCGGATGGGGCCCCGGAGGACCGAAGGAGCGGGTCATGGGCGAGATCAGCATCGAGCGACAGCACCTTGACCACCTACTGGCCGACAGCGCGAGCACGCACGGTGCCCCCTACCAACAGGCCTTCGCCGAACTCGCCGAAGCGAGACGTGGCCGGCCCGTCGCCGAGATCCTGCCGCTGCTGCGCCGCGCCGCCGACGAAGCGCTGCTCGGCTTCACGGACACCGATCTGTGCGAGCAGGCCCAGGCCATCAGTACGGGGGAGCCGTACGTTCTGCGTGTGAAGGTGGCCTGACCCCAGGACCGCGGCTCGTGTCCGCCCGCTGTTGTTGGAGTCGTCGGCGCGGCCGACCCGGCAGGTCCGCTGGATCATGAGGTCGGCCAGAACGGCCGCCTGCCGGGCCTGAGGCGTAGACCGCCTGGCTGGCAGGCCTCAACGGCCGAGCCGGAGAGGGAGGGGGACGGCGAAAAGTGCAGCTTCTGGGGTCCTTCCCCGCCGCCTTTGCAGTCGAGGAACAAGATCACGTAGCCTCGTCGAGCTCCTGGGGCTCGACGATCACATACTCGGCTCCGGTGTCGCAGCCCGTCACGATGTCCGCGAGGTCGACCTCGTCGCCAGTGCGCTCGTTCACGCGCCGGTTCCGGTTCCGGATCCGGTCTGCGGTCCCGCGCTGGAGCTGGTGGAAGCGGATTGTGTGGCTGTCGGTGGCCGCCGTGTAGAGACCCACCGGCAGGCTGACGTTCTCCGAACCAGAGGAAGGTCGATCTGTTGGGGACGCCGGTGGCCTCTCCCATGCTGGTTTCCGGGTCGTCTTGACGAAACGGGTAGTGGCTGCGGCACTTGTTTGGTGGAATGCGTGTGCTGTGAGAGGCCTGAGGCCGGGTTCGGTCTCCTGGGGGAAGGCGGGGCGGCATGCTGGCGGAGGGGTTAGCCGCGTTGGCTGCGGCCGGTGGTACGGCAGTGGTCCAGGCTGCGGGTACAGAGGTGTGGACCGGGTTCCGGCAGCGAGCGGCGGGTTGGTTCGGTCGTGGGGGCAACGCTCAGCGGGAGAGCGCCGAGCTGGAACGGCTTGATCAGACCGCGAGGGTGTTGGAGGCGGCAGGGCCGGAGCAGGTGGAGCGGGTGCGGCTGCGCCAGGAAGCCTTCTGGGAAGCCTGGTTCATCGGGTTCCTGGAGAGCCTGGATGAGGAACAGCGCGAACAGGCCGCCGACGAGCTCCGTGCGCTGCTGGGGCAGGATGCTCCGCAGGCCGGCGTTTCGGCCGGTCAGGGCGGAATCGCCGCCGGCCGGGATGTGAACGTGACGGCGGACAACGGCTCGATCGCCGCCGCCATACTCAACGGGGGTGCGACGATCGGCCCCCCTTCAGGGCCGGATCCGTCCCAGGGCTGAACGGACCGGCTACTCAAAGCCCGCTTGCGCTCCCTTCGGGTGGCGGTCGACCGGAGGTCGGCACGGTTCAGGCCGTCGACCACAGCATCGCGATCGGTGTAGCCGGCCAGGTCACCATCCACGCCGCGCCCCGGAGACCGGCGCCCTGGCCGCACCAGGTAGGGGTCATCCCCTCCCGAGCGGTGACGTACCAGAACCGCCTCGAAGCAACCCGGCTGCGGGCTGCCGTCGCTCGCGATGGCACGGCCGTACTCGGCCAAATCCTGATCGGCATGGGCGGGGTCGGCAAGACCCAGCTCGCAGCCGACTACGCCCGCACCGCCTGGCATGACGGCACCCTGGACGTCCTGCTCTGGGTGACTGCGAGCAGCCGCTCGGCCGTAGTCGCCAGCTACGCGCAGGCCGCCACCGAGCTGCTTCTTACCGACCCCAACGATCCCGAACAGGCTGCACAGGCCTTCCTGGCCGGGCTGGCCCCCAACAGCGGGGCGCAGCCATGCCGGTGGCTCATCGTCCTGGACGATGTCGCCGACCCTGACGACTTGCGGGGCCTGTGGCCGCCCGCCGGCGCCCATGGCCGGACCCTGGTCACCACCCGCCGCCGCGACGCCGCCCTGACCGGTGAAGGACGCCGCCGCATCGACGTCGGACTGTTCACCCAGGACGAAGCCGCCACCTACCTCACCCGGGCCCTGGCCGCCCATGACCGACACGAACCCGACGAGCAACTCGCCGCCCTCACCGAGGAGCTCGGGCGCCTCCCGCTGGCGCTCGCCCAGGCCGTTGCCTATCTCATCGACTCCGGCGAGACCATCGCCGCATACCGTGAGCTCTTGGCCGATCGCGCCACCACCCTCGCCGACACCGCCCCCGACCGGCTCCCGGACGACCAGGACCTCCCTCTGGCCGCCGCCTGGTCCCTGTCACTCGCCCGAGCCGACGCCCTCGCACCGGCGGGCTTGGCCCGACCCATGCTCGACCTGGCCGCCTTGCTGGATCCCAACGGCATCCCCCAAACCGTCCTCACCAGCGCCCCGGCCCTCAGCCACCTCACCCAACACCGCACACGAACCGGGTCGGACTCCACCGGGGCCGCACCCGTTTCTCCCCGCGACGCGGTGCGCGCCCTGCGCGCGCTGGACCGACTCAGCCTCATCGACCACGCCCCCAGCACCCCTCACCAGGCCGTCCGAGTCCACCAGCTCATCCAGCGCACCACCCGCGACACCCATACTCCCGACCAACACGACCGCCTTGCCCACACCGCCGCCGACGCCCTCGTCGCCGCCTGGCCCGGAGTGGAACGCGACACCGTCCTCAGCCAGGCACTGCGCGCCAATACAAGCGCCCTCACCGGCTGCGCCGAGGACACCCTGTACCGGTCGCGGGCGCATGCGGTGCTGTACATCACGGGCCGGAGCTTAGGAAACAGCGGTCAGGTCGCGGCTGCCCTCGGCCACTTCCGCCAGCTCGTCGCCGGCATCAGCCGCCACCTCGGTCCTGACCACCCCGACACCCTGACCGCCCGGAGCCATTTGGCCAGCTGGCGGGAGGAGGCGGGGGATGCGGCCGGAGCCGCGGCGGCGTTCGCCGACCTACTGGACGACCGTGTACGGGTGCTGGGCCCCGATCATCCCAGCACCCTCATCACCCGGAACAATCTGGCTTTCTGTCGGGGGGAGGCTGGGGATGCGGCCGGGGCCGCGGCGGAGTTCGTCGAGTTGCTGGAGGACCAGATGCGGGTGCTGGGTGCCGACCACCCCTACACCCTCACCACCCGGAACAACCTGGCGCGCTGTCGGGGGAAGGCGGGGGACGCATCCGGATCCGTGACGGCGTTCGCCGAGCTGTTGGAGGACCGGCTGAGGGTGTTGGGTCCCGATCACCCCGATACCCTCGCCACCCGGAACAACTTGGCGCGCTGTCGGGGGGAGGCTGGGGATGCGGCCGGGGCCGCGGCGGAGTTCGTCGAGTTGCTGGAGGACCAGATGCGGGTGCTGGGTGCCGACCACCCCGACACCCTCACCACCCGGAACAACCTGGCTCTCTGGCGGGGAGAGGCGGGGGACCCGGCCGGAGCAGCGACGGCATTCGCCGACCTGCTGGAGGACCAGATGCGGGTGTTGGGTGCCGATCACCCCAGCACCCTCGCCACCCGGAACAGCCTGGCGCGCTGTCGGGGGGAGGCTGGGGATGCGGCCGGGGCCGCGGTGGCCTTCGTCGAGTTGCTGGAGGACCAGATGCGGGTGCTGGGTGCCGACCACCCCAGCACCCTCACCACCCGGAACAACCTGGCTCTCTGGCGGGGAGAGGCGGGGGACCCGGCCGGATCCGCGGCGGCGTTCGCCGAGCTTCTGGATGACCGTCTAAGGGTGTTGGGTGCCGATCACCCCGACACCCTCTCCACCCGGAACAACCTGGCCTCCCGGCGGGGTGATGTGGGGGATGCGGCCGGAGCGGCGGTGGCGTTCGCCGAGCTGCTGGACGACCAGATGCGGGTGCTGGGTCCCGACCACCCCAGCACCCTCGCCACCCGGAACAATCTGGCGCGCTGTCGGGGGGAGGCGGGGGATGTGGCCGGGGCCGCGGCGGAGTTCGCCGAGCTGCTGGACCACCAGATGCGGTTGCGGGGTCCCGACCATCCCATCACCCTCTCCACCCGGAACAACCTGACTCTCTGTCGGGGGATGGCGGGGGATGCGGCCGGGGCCGCGGCGGCGTTCGCCGAGCTGCTGGACGACCACGTACGGGTGCTGGGCCCTGACCACCCCGACACCCTCGCCACCTGGGACAACATGGCGCGCTGGCGTGGGGAGGCGGGGGATGCGGCCGGAGCCGTGACGGCGTTCGCCGAGCTGCTGGACCACCGCGTACGGGTGCTGGGCGCCGAGCACCCCGACACCCTCACCACCCGGAACAACCTGGCCCGCTGGCGGTGGGAGGCGGGGGATGTGGCCGGATCCGTGACGGCGTTCGTCGACCTGCGGGACGACCAGATGCGGGTGCTGGGTCCTGACCACCCCGACACCCTTGGCACCCGGAGCATTCTGGCGTCCTGCCAGGGGGTGGCGGGGGATGAGGCCGGAGCCGCGGCGGCTTTCGCCGACCTGCTGAACGACCACGTACGGGTGCTGGGCGCCGAGCACCCCGACACCCTCACCACCCGGGACAACCTAGCCTTCTGGAAGGAAAAAGCTCTGCCCACCCCCCCGCCCAGAAGACGCGGTGCTTGGGGACGGCGAAGAGGGTGAGCTTGCCGGCTGCATCGCCGGCGCTGTCCTGAACTACTAGCTCAAGGCCCGCACGGACGACTACGCAGGAGAAGGACCGCGGGCCCTGGAAGCCTTGGCGAAGCCTCCCTCGAATGCGACCTTCACCGCCTGGCCTGTCTTGAAGCCATGCGCGCTGTACCGCGCGATACCGCCCCGTCGCCGGCGGCACATTCGTTCCCCGCCAGGGGGCTCCGGCCCGGCGCCGTGGGCGCGGCCACAGGGGCCGCCGGCTCCCCGCGTCCGGGGACGGGCCGGCGGCTGGCTCAGCTTCACGGACGCGGACCTCCGGGAACAGGCGCAGGCAATCAGCGCAGGGGACGCGTACGTCCTGCGCGTGGAAGTGGCCTGGCCCAAGGACCGCATTGGCCGGCCACGGGACCGGGTCGCTTCGCTGCTGCTGTCGCCGGCGTGATAGAGCCGGCCCGCCTGCTGGGACCGTGAGGTCAGCCGGGACGGCCGTCTGTCAGGTATGGGGCATCGACCGCCCGGCCGGCAGGCGTCAACGGCCCGAGCCGGGGAGGGAGGGGGAGGGAACGAAGTGCAGCTTTTGGGGTCCCTTCCCGTCGCCCTTCCAGTCGAGGAACACGATCACGTCGGTGAAGAGGCGATCGCGGCTTGGCCAGTGCGAGGAGTAGGACGCGGGAGTGATGGACCCGTCCTTCGCCCGGTTCAGGCTCTGGGCCAGGTCCGTCCGCTTCGTCACGGCCAAACCGCCGCCCTCGATCATCGCGGTCACTTCGACGTTCGTGCCAGTGGGGTTGAAGAGGGAACCCGCGCGGCTGGAGGATTCGGGCAGATCCCAGGAGATCGTCGCCCAGTGCCGGATGTTCGCTCCGGATGTGGTGACGCACGCCTTCACGTTGAAGTCCCAGTTGTCCGGCCAGGGGCCGCTGTAGGCGGGGTTGTCGACGGTCTTCGACGACACCGTGCAGCGCTCCACCGCGTACGCGGGGCCGCTCCCGGAAGTGGCCGCCGTGATGGTGGCCGCCACCAATACCGCCGCGAGCCGCACGGTGGGGAGTGTCCTGGGCATGGGTGCGCCTCCGAGGGTCGAATGCCCAGGACAACGAGGCGATGCCGGGAAAGAACCGTGCCGGCGAGGGTGACGCCCATCCGATCCCCTGCTCGATCCAACCACTCCGGAAGCGGGCCCGCCGGGTGTCATCGTTCCTGGGCTGGCTGACGCTGTTCCTGGGCGCGGAACCCGTGACATGACCAGTCTTTGATGGGATGGGACTGTACCTCTTAAAGACATAGGGGGGCACCCTGAGCGTCGCATCGACTTGAATACTTCATCACCGTCCCCGACGATGGGACTTTATTGTCACAGGAACAGCCAATGAGAGGCGAACATGAGTGGATCGGCATTGGACGAGGAAGCAGACGTGCGGAACGTGTGGAATCGGATTACCAGATGGTTCCAGCTCCATGCTCCCGGACTGCTGCCGCACTGACTACCCCGGCGAGCCTTGAGAACATCAGCGAAGCTGAGGAGAAGCCCGGCATCCACTTCCCCGAAACCCTGTCGTCCTGGCTTCTGATCACTGACATCGGATCTGGGGAGAATCCCGAGGAAGGTTCGTGCCTCGTCGCGCCTGGCCATGACGGAATCGTCCCAGGCGGCGGGCTACTCCGGGGCCTTACAGACATTCAGCGTGTTTATCTTCATCGGTTGGGATCCGCGGACCTGGAAGCCGAGTACCCGACCTGGCGTAGGGAATGGTTGCCGATCACATCGGAAAGCGATGGATTCTACGGAACTTTTATCGATATCCAGGACGGGCGCATCGGCTGTTGGTCCGAGGGGTACAACTCCGAGGAAGGCGTGGAACCGTCCCTTGCGGACTTCTTTCGAAAAATGGCGGCACGCCTGGACCAAGTCTCCGCAGGAAACTCGCCGAAGGGGAAGTTCGAGAACGGTACTTTTACGTGGAATTAGTATCCTGCCCGGAGGACGTGCCGGTGAGGTCCCACTCGCTCAGCGGTCCCGAGGCGACCGTGACGGGAGATGTTGCCCGGCAGCAGCCGACGGCTCCTCCAGACCTCCAGCACACTTCGTCACGGGCGAACGCGATGGCGTGGTCTTCCGGATACGAATTTCCGTGATCTCGGATGTGGTTCTCCACCAGGCGAAGACCCCATCGATCGCCTTCCACACGCCTGAAACCTCATCAAGCCCGACCCGGTGCGGACTCCCGCCACGCTCGGTCGCAGATATGTGCTGTGCTATGAGTGTGACGGCCTGGGCTGGTGTCCGTCGTGCTGGGGGCGTGGCTGGGTACCGCACGTCGAGCGGGGGCGGCGCCGGTGTTCGCAGTGTCATCAGGACCGGGTGTGCCCGATCTGTCGCGGTGCCGGCGAAAAGCATGCGGCGACCCTGCAGGACCACGAACGCGACTACTATCCCGAGCTTCCCCAGGAGTGACATCGGGCTGCTTCGACCTGGCGTCGACGCCGCCGCGATTGCCCCAGGGGTGGTGATCAGGGAACTCCCCAAGGCTTCACGGGACTCGCACCTCATCGAATGGATCGTCACTCCATCCGCTGGTGTGCAGAAGAGGCTCTGCGACCGGTCCCGGCAGGGCCACCGGCGACAGAGTGTCCGAGATTCGGTCGTGGGGATCGTCGAACCGCTCGCCCTCCTCCACCATCAGCGGTGCCGGCGGCTCGTCGAAACACCGCTAGACCTCTTCGAACGTCGGCGTGGGAACAAAGCGACCGTTCAACCAGGGAAAGTCGGCCTCGCCGACCGCGATCTCGTCGATGAGACCCTCGCGCCGCATCAATCGCCGGACTCCGTGTCGGCGTTCGGACTTTCCTTCACGTGTACGCCGACACTTCGCCCCCAAGACCCATGCCGCAGGCTCGACAGCCATGTCCCGGTGCCGGTGGGCAGCCTTCACGCGGCAAAGGACAACGGGGCAAGAGCGCCCGTGAGTCCGCAGTATCGGGGCTCCTGCGTGCGATGGATCAGCGCGACGTCAGGGATAGGCGCCGGCACTCGTGGGGAGTTCTGGGTGGGCAGCCGGGGACGTTCTTCCCGCCCGTGAACCCGTGGTCAGTCGATGATCGCTGTTGCTTCCACCTCGACGAGGAGACCGGGGGCGGCCAGCGCCGCGACGCCGATTCCGGTGAGTGGGGGAGCGGGCAGGGGGCCGAGTTTCGCGGCGGCCCGCGCGACGCCTTCGACGAACAGGGGCATCTTGTCGGGGGTCCAGTCGATGAGGTAGACGGTCAGCTTCGCGACATGTTGGAACGAGGCACCGACCTCGGCGAGTGCGGCTGCGATGTTGAGGTAGCACTGTTCGACCTGAGCCGCGAGGTCGCCCTCGCCGACGAGAACGCCGTCGGCGTCCCAAGCCACCTGTCCTGCGACGAAGACCAGCTTCGAGCCGGTCGCAACCGCCGTCTGCCGGTAAAGGTCCACCCGTACCAGCCCTGCCGGGTCCACCAGGTTGATGGTCACGTCTGCTCCTTGCCATGAGAGTTCGAGAACCCGGTGCCGCCGAAAAATGCGGCCGCTGGCTCTCTTGTGGTTGCTCGGTAACCGTAGGAGAGCGAAGGCTGACGTGGAAGAACGCACTTTTTGGTGACAAGGGAACCTCATGGTGACCAAGCAGCTCAGCGGCCGTTTCGGCGACGCGGATCCCCGCACGCACCATGAAGCGATGGTCCGGTCACGTCGATGGCCGGGGCCGTCACCGGCGAACGCGCAGTCGCGCTGCACGCAGTTGAGGCCCCGTTCGCCGCGCGATTGATGGCTGCCACACGACGGCAGTACAACGCCACCACCCGCAGTCGGCCTCCTTCGCCCCAAAGGAGGGCTGAGGCCCCCGCCGCAGTGTCGGTGGGGTGACCGGCCTGCCGGCCGGCAGTGGTTCGGCACGCCCGCCTGTCACGCCAGGCAACCCTGACGGCCTCCGGCAAGGACATCGACACCACCTTCGAGCCCTGGCGAGACCTGATCACCGACATCGCCCTGCACCTGAGCGTCCACGACGTCGCCGACCGGCTCCGCTCACTGCACGGTGTGGGAGCGGCACTGGCACCCGCGCGGGCCTCGTCACCGGCCAGGGCGACGGCCACGTCCAGTACTCGTTCGCCGCGCATCGCGGGAGGCCGGCGCCTTCACGCCGCCCTCCCGCCACAACTGATGCCACTGATGAGCCGACTGCACGTCCAAGGGGCCGGCACGCCATGTACCTCGACCGCCTCGGAGTACCGCCGCGAGGCCGACGGGCTGATCGCCGGCGGGTGCCGGCCGTAGCGGGAGCGAGAACGGCCCGCCCCCGGAGAAAGCGGGGGCGGGCCTGGTCATGACTTACCGCGCTGGCCAGTCGGTGGACATGCCCTAGCGTGAGGGCGGTGTAGGGGGCTTTGATGGACTACCGCAGCTTCTCTCCGACCATACGGGTGGAGAGCAGACGACTATTCAGACAGTGGAGTGGCCGACGTAGTGGTGGGATGACCCAGAACCGGGCCGACAGGGTGGGGGATTGGGCACGCGGCCCGCACGGGCGCAGCGCTCCGAAGCGCAGGCCCGCACCGGCTGACCGGGACTCGTGTGGGGTGCCTGGCCGTCCGGTCCGGCATGGGCGGCTACGGCGATGGCTTCGCGAGCCGGTCGACAGGGCGGATCCGGAGGGCGGAGTTCAGGCCCGGTGGCGCCGGGCTGCTGGTCCGCGGTCGTAGGTGTCTTTGGGTGTTCGGCAGTGGCACGTGTGGATGGATTGTGCGGTCGGTGGGTCTGGCGGACCGGGACTCGGCGCTCCCTCGTTCGAGCGACGCCTTCGTCCCTCGTGCGGGGGAGTGCCCGATCCCCGTATGGAGGGACGGTCGCGCCGGGCCAGCACTGCCATAATGAGCGGCGTGAACCGTGCGACTGCCTGGCGTGACGGCTGGACCGGATTGTTGCGGCGGGCCTCGCTCCTCTCGCGTGACACCGTGTTCATATCGACGCTGTGCGTGCTTGCCATCGCCGAATCGATCGCCGAATTTGCGGCTGTCGGTGGGTCGATGCCTCGGCTGTTCGTGGACGCCTCGGAGGAAGCGGTCCGGGACGGAAGCGGCGGTGGTATACAACTGGCTTTGCTCATAGGTCTGTTATGCCTGTGTACCGCGCTGCCGCTGATGTTTCTGCGGCCCGTGCTCGCCGGATTCACGGTGACCGCGGCGAGCTTCGCCTCACTCACCCTCTTCGAGACGCTGACGTTGGCGGGACTCGCCGCTCAGCTCATCGCCCAGTACCGGCTCGGTCGCGGCGGAAACCTGCTGGCGGCGATGGTCTTCAGCGCACCCTTCCTGGCCCTGGCCCTCATCGGTTCCATGGACGCCGGCACCGACTTCCAGGTACGCACGGTGCTCCTCGCCTCGCTGTCCCCGATGGCCGCGTTCGCCGGTCTCGCCCGACGCATGGGACTGGTGGACCGGGAACACGATGCCATGCGCGCAGTCATGGCCGACAGCCGATGGGAGAACGCGGCCCGCGAGGAGCGTGCCCGTATCGTCCGCGAACTGCACGATGTCGTCGGCCACCACGTCTCCATGATCGCCGTACAGGCCGAGACGGCCCGTGTGGCCACCCCAGGCATGCCCGCCGCGGGCGCCCAGCGGCTGCGCGGCATCGGGGATACCGCCCGCGCCGCCCTCACCGAGATGCGCCGCCTCCTCGGCGTACTACGTGACGAGGAGCCCGCCGTGGGCGCCGAGCGCAGGCCGCAGCCCGACCTCACACAGCTCCACGAACTGCTTGATGAGGCCCGCGAAGCCTCCACCGCCACGATCCGGTTCATCCTCAGCGGTAGGCCGCGCCCCATGGGCCCGGGTATCGAGCTGGCGGTCTACCGCATCGTCCAGGAGTCCCTCACCAACGCCCGCAAGCACGCCGTCGGCTCACCGGTCGACGTGGAACTGCACTACGCCCCTGAGACCCTGCACCTCAGCATCCGCGACAACGGCCCCGGAGCGCCCGCGACACCGGACGGCGGATACGGCCTGCTGGGCATGCGGGAACGGGTCGCCGCGGTCGGAGGGATGATCAGCACAGGCCCGGCGAACACCGGTGGATTCATCGTCGAAGCCAGTTTTCCCGCCAAGCCGGAACGGACCCCATGACCTTCTCGCAGACACCCATCCGCGTCGTCATCGCGGACGACCACCTGGTCGTCCGCACCGGATTCGCCGCGCTCCTCGACTCCCAGCCGGAATTCACCATCGTCGAGACCGCCACCACGGGCGTCGACGCCATCCGTGTCTGCCGCCAGGTGTCCCCGGACGTTGTCCTCATGGACATCCGTATGCCCGAAATGGACGGCATAGAAGCCACCCGCCGGCTCCTCGCCGACGCACCAGACGGAGCACCGGTGCCGCGGGTTCTCATCCTGACGACCTTCGACCTGGACGAGTACGTCTACGACGCCCTGCGCGCCGGAGCCAGCGGCTTCCTCCTCAAGGACGCCACGGCCGAGCGGCTCTTCGACGCCGTGCGCGTCGTTGCCGCCGGAGAGGCTCTGCTCGACCCCGTGGTCACCCGCCGCCTGATCGGTGAGTTCGCCCAACTGCCCGCCAAGGCACCGGCCCACCCGCCGTCGGGCCTGGAAACGCTCACGGCGCGGGAAACGGAGGTACTGCTGCTCATCGCCGAAGGCCTGTCCAACGGCGAAATCGCCACCCGACTCCTCGTCACGGAGGAGACGGTGAAGTCACACGTCAGCCGCACATTGACCAAACTGGGCCTGCGGGACCGCACCCAGGCCGTGATCGCGGCCTACGAAACGGGCCTGGTCGTCCCTGGATTCCGCAGGGCCCAGTAGCCCCGCGGCGCTCGCCGAACCGTGACGTTCGGCCGCCGGCCATTACCCCGGACCTCATCCTCAGGTGGGAGACCGATCCTCCCTCCTACGAGCCAGGGGCGCTCCGCTCCTGGCTCCCGCGAGCACCCGGACACTTCGCTCCCGGTCGTGATGACCCCTACCCCGTCATCTCCCTAGCCTGGCTTCCATGGAGAAGACGATCGATGGGTCGCAAGCGGTGATCGAGGTCAGGGACCTCCACAAGCGGTTCGGTGGCATCCAGGCCTTGGACGGAATGTCGTTCTCCGTCAGGCCGGGGATGATCACCGGCTTCGTCGGTCCGAACGGGGCCGGCAAGTCCACGACGATGCGCGTCATTCTCGGTCTGGACCAACCGGATCGGGGGAGCGCGCTGGTCGGCGGGCGCCCCTACCGGACGCTGCGCACTCCCCTCAAGCACGTCGGAGCGCTGCTCGACGCGGCTGCCGTACAGCCGAGCCGCCCGGCCCGCCAGCACCTTCTGTGGCTGGCCCACTCGCAGGGACTCGGCACCACCGCGGTGGACGAGGCGATCCGCAGGGTCGGCCTCCAGGACGTGGCCGCCCGCAGGGCGGGCGGCTTCTCCCTGGGGATGCGGCAGCGACTGGGCATCGCCGCCGCGCTGCTCGGCGACCCGCCGATGCTGATGCTGGACGAGCCGTTCAACGGCCTGGACCCCGAGGGCTTCATGTGGATGCGGGGCTTCCTGGCGTCGCTGGCTCAGCAGGGCCGAGCCGTGTTGGTCTCCAGTCACCTGATGAGCGAACTCCAGGACTCGGCCGATCACGTGATCGTCGTGGGCCGGGGAAAGGTCGTGGCCGACATGAGCGTGCGGGACCTGCTCGCCTCGGTTTCCGAAGGCCGCGTCACGCTACGGACGTCGGCCCCTACGCAGGCGATGGAGGTGCTCGCGAGGGCCGGTGCGACGGTGAGCTCCACCGGCGGCGACACGATCGGCGTCACCGACCTGCCGGCCGAGCACATCGTGTCCGTGCTCGGCGCGAACGGGGTGCCCTTCTCCGAAGTGTCCTCCCACCAAGCATCCCTGGAAGAGGCGTACATGGAACTCACCCGCGACTCGGTGCAATACCGCGGGACCGTCACCGGGGAGGCCGGACGATGACCACGACGCTCTCGTCCCCACCCGCCGACCGCCGGACGGAACGCGGCGGCTTCGGGCGCGTACTGCACGCGGAGTGGACCAAGTTCCGTACGGTGCGAGGCTGGGTGTTCAGCACCATCGGCGCGCTCGTGGTCACCTGCCTGGTCGGTCTGCTCGCGACGGCCCAGAGCAACGACGGCGGCCTCAACGCGGCGAAACTGCCCGTCGGACCCGCCGGCGAGGCGGTCAACGACGCCTTCCACTTCATGCACCAACCCCTGACCGGCGACGGCGCCATCACGGTGTCGGTGTCCTCACTGACCGGCCTGGTCGCCACGTCACCCACGCAGAACAGGCCCGGCCTCGCACCCTGGGCCAAGGCCGGGATCATCGTCAAGGACTCCCTCGAACCAGGGTCCTCGTACGCCTCGATGATGGTCACCGGCGAGCACGGCGTGCGGATGCAGTACGACTACACGCACGACACGGCGGGACTGCCCGGCGCGGTGTCCAAGGACGCGCCGCGCTGGCTCAGGCTCGAACGCTCCGGCGACACCCTGACCGGCTCACAGTCGACGGACGGCCGTGACTGGGAGGAGGTGGGCACCGCCCGCCTCTCCGGACTCTCGCGATCGCCGCAGGTCGGACTGTTCGTGACCTCACCGTCGGCCACGGAGGAGACCGGCACGGGAACGGGGTTCGTCCCGGCCGTCGCCACCGGCACGTTCAGCGCCCCCACCCTGAGCGGCGGCTGGAGCGGCAACGCCTGGCAAAACCGTCAGGTCGGCGACGGAGCGGGTACGAGCGGCAGCTACAGCGAGTCCACACAAGGCGAAGTCGTTCCGTCCGGCATGGGCTACGCCATCACCGGCGCCGGCGACATCGCGCCGATGGTCGGCGGGCCTGCCGCCGGCGGCGTACGCATCCTCTCGAACTTCCTCGTCGGCGCGTTCGCAGGACTGATCATGATGGTCGTCGTGGCCGCGGGCTACATGACCGTCGAATACCGGCGGGGACTGATCGGCGTCACTTTCGCGGCCAGTCCCCGCAGGGGCCGCGTGCTGGTGGCGAAAGCCCTCGTGGTGGGCAGCGCCGCCTTCCTCGCCGGAACGGTATCCGCCGCCATCATGCTGCCCCTCGGCGCGGCACGGTCCACCGCAAACGGCTTCCCCGTCCTGACCGTGCCGGCACCGACCGAACTACGGGTCATCGTGGGAACAGGCCTGCTGCTCGCCACCGCCGGAATCCTCGCCCTGGCGGTCGGCGCGATCCTACGACGCAGCGCGGTGACCATCACCGTGGTGGTCGTCAGCATGGTGCTGCCCTACCTGCTCGCCACCGCGTCCGTCCTGCCCCCCGCGGCCTCGAACTGGCTCCTGAAGGTCACACCGGCCGCCGGGTTCGCCATCCAGCAGACCGTCACCCACTACGACCAGGTCGTCACCGTCTACTCGCCGGCGCACGGCTACTTCCCGCTCGCGCCCTGGGAGGGCTACGCCGTCCTGTGCGCCTACGCGGCCGTAGCCCTCGCCTGCGCCCTGGTGCTCATCCGCAGGAGGGACGCATGAGGTACGCGGGACGCGCGGAGTGGACGAAACTGAGGACGGACCCCGGCAACGCCTGGCTGCTGCTCGCCGTCGTCATTCTGACGGTGGCGGTCGGCGCGGCAGTGACCATGACCTCGCGGTGCGACGCCCCGGGGTGCGCGGAGGACCCCACGAAGCTGAGTCTCACCGGTGTCATGGTCGGCCAGGTCGTCGTCGCGATCATCGCGGTGCTCATGGTCGGCAACGAGTACGCCACGGGCATGATGCAGACGACGATCGCCGCGGTCCCCCGCAGACTCACCGTCCTCGCCTCGAAGGCGACCGTCCTCAGCGCGGCGATCCTGGTGACGGGTGCGCTTGCCGTCCTCGCCTCCCTGCTGCTCGCCGGCACGGTGCAGCCCAGCCGCGGCTTCACCGAGGCACACGGGTACCAGGCGATGTCACCGACCGACCCGGATACGCTGCGCGCCGCCGCGGGATCCGTCCTCTACCTCGTCGACATCGGACTCCTCAGCCTCGGCGTGGCACTGATCGTGCGGAACTCGGCGACAGCGATCGGGATCGTCCTGGGACTGCTCTTCTTCTTCCCGATCCTCACCCAGGTCGTCACGGACCCGCAGTGGCAGCGGCTCCTCCAACAGATCGCCCCCATGACCGCCGGCCTCTCCGTCCAGACGACGATCGGAATCGACCGCCTTCCGATCGGCCCCTGGGAGGGCCTGGGAGTGGTAACCCTGTGGGCCACAGGCGCGCTGACCATCGGCGGCACGCTACTCCGCACGCGAGACGCATAATCACATCCGACCAGCGCATCATCCCGCCATAATGCGCACAGCCGGGGACGGACGAGATCGAATTCGGGCGGCCCGGGGGGATCACGGGGATGGGCTCCTCTGGAACGCCGATCGGGCTCACGTGGGGGCGAGCCGCGAATGTCAGCGGCATCCGGCAGCATGCCATTCCATGACCGCACACGTGAATGAATCCTGGACGCGTATCGAGAAATGGCTGGCCCGGCACGCCCCGGCGTCCCACGCCGAGCTGGCGCCGCCCGCGGATCCGGTGGAGATCGCCGCGACCGAACGCATCATCGGCGCGCCGCTCCTGAGGCCTTTGGTGGCATCGCTGCTGCGGCACAACGGCTTGATCGGTGAACGGTTCACTCTGCTTCCGGGGCACTACGAGCCGCTGAGCGCGCGCGAGATAGCGGAAACCTGGCAGAACCTCACCCCTTACCACGACCAGAACATGACGGACGAGGAGAGAGAGGACGCGGACGAGCACTTCCTGACGTCCGGATACAGTTCCCTCCTCTACGGACATCCGGACCTGATCCCCATCGCCCGAAACAACGGCGGGCAGCTTCTCGTATTGGACCACCGTCGATGGAGCGACCGTGGCCGCGTCCACGAAGCCGAGCCGGTGGAAGGTGTCGGCCATGTGGCGCATGATGCGTGGAAGTCATTCCCGGCACTTCTGGAGGGGGTGGCCGACGCTCTCGAAACGGGCCGCTCTCTCAACGGCTACACGACCGCCGTGAACGACGAGCACCGATTGTGCTGGGACTTCCGGTGAGGCCGGCCCGAAAGAAGTTCAGTAGCACCGGATGCTCGCGACGCCTCCGTGGAGGGGATGCTTCTGCCGACCCTTGTGGCCGCCCGCCCGCGCAGGTCCCACTCCCGGCTGCGGCAGTGTCGCAGCCCGTCGGCAGCGGTGGTGCGGGGTTGGCCGGCGAGTTCGCTTGCCGGGTGGCCGCGTTCTCGATGAGCCTGCGCAATTCGAGGAGCGTTCAGTGCCCAACGCTCGGCGCGTGGTGGCCGGGGAATTCGGCCAGGCCGCGGCTGTGACCTGCTGAGGCTGGGCCGACCCGGACGCGCAGTCCGCAGCACTCCGCCCGATGGTGCAGATCGTGCAGGTGCAGGAAGCCCCTCACGGTTCATCAGGTTCACACCAGGCAGGTCCAGCATGATGATCTGTTCGAAGGCGTTGTCCCGCTCCAGGACCCGGCCCTGGCTTCCCCTGACAGTAGGCGCCGCCTCGATACCTCATGATCGGAGTTCGTTTTCGCCTCTGGTGGTGGCTGCGGCCGAGGCCCCTCTTCATGATCTCGCCGGGCATGTGGCGCTCTCATGAGCGGGCGTGGAGTCGGATGGCGACCACCGAACACCCCGAACCATTGTCGCGATCAACGGAGTTGGTAGTTTCGGGATCACGGGGAGAATCGTCTGGGTGACCAGGCTTCTGGGTGGGGGCGCGCTGCTGTTCGTGGTGCTGGCTCTGTGGGCGCTCTTGTTCCACGTCGGTGTGTCTGTGTATCGGCCGGACGTGGCCGTGCTTGGGGCGGTGGCCCTGGCGCTGGCCGCCGGGTGGGTGTGGTCGGCCTCCCGGCCGATCCCGGTCACGCTCAAGCGTCGCCGAGCGGGACTACTCGGGGCGAGCGGGGAGATATCTGGCCGTACGCGGGGAAACCCTTGGCCACGAAATGCGCGGTATATGACCGCCTACGGGGAGCTTGCCACGACCGCCGTCACCTCCCCAGGAGTTCCGACCACCCTTGCAGGTGATCGTGCGCACCGCATCCGGCCCATATCCGCCAGGTTGGAGCCGGTGGAAGAGTGAAGGACGTAACGACGCCGGTTCCTCGCGTACTCCTCTCCATCACGCTCGTCGGACCCACGTCATCTGGCAGTGCTGACGCGTCCCGTCTTTGTCAGGGCTGCTACCGTCCTCCCCGGCATCACCCGGATCAGACTGCCCTCAGCTTCATCGTCCTGCTGCGACAGGATCAGTGGCGAAGGTCTCTCACCCTCGCTCGAATCACAGCGCCTCACGGCGCAAGTCGTCGTCCTTCCAGTGCGGGTACAGCTCCCGCTCGTACCCGTCGCGGACTTCCTCGGCGACGCGGAGGTAGCCGATCCCGTCGAGGAGACTCGCCTCGTCCGCGTGGGCGGGAGCGGCGGGTGCGAGGAAGGCGAAGGAGAGGGCGAGCGCGGCGGCGGGCAGGCCCCGCCAAAGGTGTTGATCATGCGCTGGTGATAGCCGCTCACCGGGGGTCGAGGACACCCCCGTGGAAGGATCCTCACTCCGTCGGGGGCACCTGTTCACCGGAGAAACGGCCCTGCAAGGTCCGCCCGGGGGTCAGGCCTTGATCTCGTCGAGGAGCATGCGCAGGGTGAGGCTGTGCTTTTCGGGGGCAGGCGTTCAGTGCGGCGGTGGCGTAGGTGATGCCGCCGGTTCGGTCGCCGGAGCGGGCCGGCATGAGGCCGCGGTGGAGTTCGAGGTGGGTGGCGAAGCGGGGCAGGGTCGTGGGGAGTTCGGCGAGTGCCTGGTCGTTGGGGGTGCGGTACTCCTCGGCAGGGCTCGGCTGCGGGTGATGAGGGCGCGGTGGGCCTCCGTGGTGTCGATGTCGACTGCGGCGTGGATGACGGTTTCATCCGGCTGGTGTTCGCCGGCCGGCATGGCGAGAATTCGATCCCATTGCCGGGGTGAAGCGGTGAAGGCGGTCATGCTCAACGTTTCCTCAAATCCATTCCATTGCGATGTGACCGGTGAGTAGGTTCTTCTTGATCGAAGACGTCGGGCCTGACCAGTCTGGTGTTGAAAAGTTAATTGAATTGGGGAAGTTCAATAATGAAGAACATGCTTCACGGTGTCCTGTCGGTGGCTCTCGTCGGCGGACTCGTCATGGCGGGAGGGGCCGGCGTGGCGCACGCCGATTCGACCCCGCGTCCCGTGGTCGAGTCGGCCATGGTGAACCCGCTCGAAGAGGCCCGCTCGCTCTGCATCATGTCCAAGAGCAAGCGGGACTGCGAGTACCTGATGACTAACGCCAAGATGAACGAAATGGTGAAGAGCTGCCTGATCAAGGGTGCCATCGGCGGGGCCGGTGCGCTGATCGTCGGTCGCTTCGTCAGTAAGGACGTCGCGAAGGACATAGTTTCCAAGACCGTGGTCGCCGGTGCCACCGGCTGCCTCGCAGCACTCGCCTAGGGCAGGGAAGAATCATGGCCAAGATCGTTTTCACTGTTTTCTGGCTCGCCGTCCTCGTCCTCGTCAACCGGCTCCTCCACGACACGGCCTGGGCGCAATACCTGGCCACGTTCCTTCTGGGAGGTCTCTATGCTCTGGCTCTGAGCAAGGTGGAGATTCTCCGTACGAGGCCGCGGCCGGAGGGCTCGAAGTGACGTACTTTCTTGGCCTGTCTCTACTGTTAGGCAAAAGCTGCGACCATTCGCCGTGAGGAATTAAGCCTGAATGCGGCGGTGAATCAGTGCCGGTGGTGCCCCGTTCGGGGACCGCCGGCACTGCCGGTCAGGCGGTCGGGTTTGCGAGCGTCTGCCGGCTTCGCGAGTCGAGCGGGCGGATGAACGCCCCACGCGTCAGGGGGATCAACACGGCCACCCGCGATGCCGTGTTGACGGCTTGCCCGGATTCAGCAGCTGACCCAGCTGAGCCCGGCCAGGTAGATCGGATTGGCGGCAGAAGCGCGGACCTCCCGGTACCGGGTCGAACCCTTGGGGCCCACTCCCGCCGAGTGCGCATACACGCCGGACATCCGCTGGGCCGACAGCCGCGGACACCTGCCGTCCGCCTTGTCATCCGTCACGTCGGCCCACGCCCACGTCTTGTTGTCACAGTATGGGCTTGCTTCGCTTTGACGGACATCATCCTTCCTTGCCCAAGCCCCTGATCTCTGATGTCCGTCAAAGCGAAGCAAGCCCACAAGATCGTGGGCTGGTCCATCGCCGACCACATGCGCACCGGCTTGGTGGCCGACGCACTTCGGATGGCCGGCTCGACCCGCGGCAGCCTTCATGGCTCCGTGTTCCACTCGGACCACGGAGCCCAGTACGGTTGCCAGGCCTACGCCGAGCTCTGCGACCAGCTCGGCGTGACCCGTTCCATGGGCGCGGTCGGCACCAGCGCCGACAACGCCGCCCGCGAAAGCTTCCACGCTTCCCTGAAACGCGAAACCCTCCGAGGAGACCCCGACTACGGCGATGCCGATACCTGTCGCCGGACCGTCTTCGCCTGGCTGACCCGCTACAACACCCGCCGCCGGCACTCCGCCATCGGCCACCTCAGCCCGGACGCATACGAACGCCGACACCACGCCGCCAGACTCACCCTCGCCGCGTGATCAATAACCGCGTGCCCACCTTCTTGGGGGAAGGCCCACATCGTGTTCGTGGCGAGTGGTGTCACGGCGGACGATCTCGTATCCGCCGTTATGAAGGACGGCGACGGAGGCGAACCAGACGGGGTCGTCCTGGTCGGGCTGGATGACGACGAAAGTGTTGTCCGTGTCGTTCAGGTCGCTGATCAGCATGAACAGGGCGTCCTCGGACGGGTCGTCGACGTGGTCGCCGTTCTCGCTGTCGGCGCGGTGGTACTCGGCGGCCACAGGCCCTCCCCGTCGCGACGGCCCGGTGCTGCTTGAGGCGGCTGATCCCGCACTCAACCGCGTGACGCGCCAGGCTGCGCGGGTGATGGCTTCCCAGGTTGGTGGAGCGCGCGCCACATGCTCCACACCTGCCCCGGCTCTCCTTCTCCAGCCCCCAACCGGGGTCAGAATCCGGGCCTCGTGAATTCGTCGGGGGCAGCAGATCCTTGGCCCTGCGCTCCACCAGGACAGCCAGGTAGGTACGGACGCGCGCGTACCTGAACTCTTCGTAGGCGGTCTGTACGGAGCTTCGCACCAGGTCGGAGTCCAGGCACGGGTGCGCGTTCATCAGCCGTTCGGCGACATACCGGACGATGAGGTGATTTTCTGAGTCCGCTGTCATGCACCTTGGCCTTCGGTGGCAGTGTTTTTGTCCATTTTCATGGTATTTGCGTCCAGTCCGTAAGCCGATCTTGCGCCGTACTTCGTGGTGGTCGGCATTGCCATCGGCTGGTGTCCGCGCGTGCAGCGTGTTCCGAGGAGAGGGTGTCCTCGGCGTTCACCACCAGGCGCCGGCGGACAAGGGTCCAACTCGCTGCCTGCCAGGCAGCCCGATGGGAGACCTGCACGCCCCGCCGTCGTTCTCCCAGGCGTCTTCCCGGTTCCGAAGTTCGGGCCTGCCGCCGATGACGGCTTCGGCCGCGATCAGCGTGCGGGCTGTGAGGACGCTGCCGGGGACTGCTGCGGCTGCCATCAGGCGGGCCGCGGCCGCGGGTGCTGTCTCCGGTGGTACGACGAGGAGGTCCCAGCGGCCGACGGTGTAGGAGAGCAGGATGACCTTGTCTGGGTCCTGTTCGGTGAACCAACCCACGTGCATGGTGTGCCCGACGGCGGGCACCTTGGGGGGAATGACGGGCCAGCGGGTGGGGTTCACGGTGACGCGCGTGATGCGTCCCCAGGGCTCGTCCAGCGCGGCGGCGAGCGCCGGAAGTTCAGCCTTGAGGTCGCGGGAGCGGGGCCACCAGGCCCCGTCCAGTTGGCCGGAGAGCACGCTTGTCGGCGTGAGCGACAGTCGCGCCGGGCGAGCGACCTGGCCGGGAGGCACACGTGTAGCGCGTTCCAGGGGGATGGCCGTGATGGTCATGGTGGGGACCTGTCCCCGGGCCTGCAGTTCGACGACCCGGCGTATTGATCGCCGGAAACGACACCTGCGTTGCATTCGATGTGCGAAATGCTTCCGGTGACTCCAGTCTACGCTGAAGGAGAGATCAACATCATGTGTGACCAGGTATTTCTGGCGTCGCCGCGACGACGGCCAACTCCTGTTTCTGCGCGAGCGTGAAGTCGGCCCCGACGGGACCGACCGACTGCCTATCGGCCCCCGGTAGGGGACCGTCCGGCCCTGTGGGCCTGCCCGGTGGAGGGGACAGCATGAAGTGATCCCCGCCGTGGTGACCAGAGTGAGGTGGCGCCATGAAGGCACTCGTGTTCCAGGGTTCTGGGCGTACCGAATGGCAGGACGTGCCGGATCCCGTGATCAAGGATCCCGCCGACGTGATAGTTCGCGTGGATGTGACGACCATTTGTGGTACTGACCTGCACATCGTCAAGGGTGACCTGCCCGAAGTGGCGCCAGGCCGGGTGCTCGGCCACGAGGCCATGGGCACCGTGGTGGAGAGCGGGGGGTGATGCCCGTTCGGTCCGGCCCGGTGACCGGGTGTTGGTCTCATGCATCTCCGCGTGCGGCCGGTGCCGGTTCTGCCGCGAGCGCCGCTACGGCCAGTGTCTGGGGGGCGGCGGCTGGGTTCTCGGGCACACCATCGACGGCACACAGGCCGACTACGTCCGTGTGCCGTTCGCCGACCTCTCCGTGTACCCGTTGCCGAGTAGGGTCGACAGCGCTGACGCCGTCCTGCTGGCGGACATCTTCCCCACCGCTTACGAAGTGGGGTGCTGAACGGCAACGTGCGGCCCGGGGGCACCGTCGTCGTGGTCGGCGCCGGCCCGATCGGCCTCGCGGGCCATCGCCACGGCCCGGCTCCACTCGCCAGCCCGAGTCATCGCCGTGGACTTGGAGCCGACCCGACTGGCGAAGGCCCGCGAAATGGGTGCGGACGCGATCGTGCGTGCCGCCGAGGAGCCGGAACGACTCGTGGGTGACCTGACCGACGGCCTCGGCGCGGACGTCGTCATGGAGGCGGTCGGCTTGCCGGAGGCCTTCGAGATGTGCATGCGCATGGTCCGCCCAGGCGGCCGGGTCGCGAACATCGGCGTCCATGGCGGGCCCGCGACCCTGCACCTGGAAGACCTGTGGACCAAGGACATCACCCTCACCACCGGACTGGTGGACACCTCCTCCACTTCGATGCTCCTGCGCATGCTGGCGGCAGGCAGACTGCCGACATCGTCGCTGATCACCCATCATTTCGAGCTGCGCCAGATGCAAGAGGCCCACGAGGTGTTCTCCCACGCGGGGGAGACGGGCGCACTGAAGGTCGTGCTGGGCGATTCCTGGCACGACGACCTGGTGGTGTCGAACCCGTCGCGAACCCAGAGAAAGTGAGAGACCCCAGGCCGATTCGGGCCGACTGCCACTCCGTGGACCGGTGGTACGCAGCCAACTCGGACGGCGGGCGGGTGCCCACGACATCGCTGGGTACCCGCCCGCCGTCCTGCGCACCCCGCCGGGTGGCGCGCCGTGAGGTCATACGTTCTTGACCGCTCCGTTCGGGAGGGGGCGGCCGGGGATCGAAACGCTGATTTCGGCCGTGGGCGGTGCAGGGTTCGCCGCTGCCGCGGATTCGCGGGCGAGGAATGCGCCGAGTTCGCCGATCGTGCTCATGAGCGGTGCGGGGAAGACCACGGTGGTGTTCTTGTCGACACCGATCTCCACGAGGCTCTGCAGGTTGCGCAGTTGCAGGGCGAGGGGGTGGGCCATCATGGTGTCGGAGGCGTCACCGAGCGCTGCGGCGGCCATCGATTCGCCCTCCGCGTTGATGATCTTGGCCCTCTTCTCCCGCTCGGCCTCGGCCTGGCGGGCCATCGCGCGCTTCATGCTGTCGGGCAGCTGGATGTCCTTGAGCTCGACCAGGGTGACTTCGACGCCCCATTCGGCGGTGGTGACATCGAGGATCTCGCGGATGCCGATGTTGATGCGGTCGGTCTCCGACAGGGTCTCGTCGAGGGTGTGTTGGCCCACGACCTTGCGCAGTGTGGTCTGGGCAATCTGGTTGATGGCCGCACCGACGTTCTCGATGGCGATGACCGATTTCACGGCGTCGACGACGCGGAAGTAGGCGACCGCGGAGACGTCGACGCTCACGTTGTCCCGGGTGATGATCCCCTGGGACTGGATGGGCATGGTGACGATGCGCAAGGACACCCGGTGCAGGACGTCCGCGAAGGGAACGATGACCCGCAGGCCCGGCGCTCGCGTCCCGATTTGCCGGCCGAACCTGAACAGCACACCCCGCTCGTACTGCTTGACGACCTTGACGGCCATGGCGAGCAGCAGAAGGGCGAGAACTGCGAGGACGACCAGGACAACGATCAGAACGGTCATGGTGGTGCTCCTCCCGGAGAGGACGGAACTTTGAGGGGCGAGCTGGGCCCGCGGAGCAGGGGCCGAACGGTCCACATTTCCGAGGTTTTCCGCCGGGCGCGCTTCGTTACCGAGGGACGATGTTGGTGCTGCGGTCCGGTGGGGTGGGGCGGGAATCGTCGAACCGGGCGGTGAGCCGGTCGGTCACAGCGACGACTCCGTCCAACTGCTCGGCGAGCCGCAGGACGATGGGAATGTGACTGTTCCGTGCCAGCTGCCCGTCCAAGGTGACGGTTCCGTCCACGACGCGCACGTCCACCGCGTCGGCGTCGAGCCCCATGGTCTCCGCGAGTACGTCCTCGATCAGGCGCCTGCGTATCTCGTGGTCCGGGCGCAGGAACACACGGAGCAGGTCCCGTCGGGTCACGATGCCGACCAGCCGATCCTCCTCGTCGACGACAGGGAGCCTCTCCACACCACGACGGGTCATGAGCCGGGCGGCCTCCGTGACGGTCTGCTCCGCAGGGACGGTGACAGCCGGGGCAGACATGATTTGCTGGGCGGTGAGGTCGCCGCGGATGAGGAGATCGGTCCGGGAGACGATCCCGATGACGCGGTCGTCCTCGTTCACGACGGGTACGCCGCTGATGTCGTGTTCGACGAGCAGCGACGCCACTGCCGCGGACGGGGTCCTCCCGAAGACCGAGACGACCTCGTCGGTCATCAGGAAGCCGACTCGGGAGTGTTTCATGGGCGGTCCTCCTGACGGTATCGGCCGGCGGCGTTCCTGGTGGAGCGCCCTCACCAGCCACCATCCGCTCTGCCCCGCCCGCGGCGCGAGTGCCGAACGGTCCTGAGCCAGGACTGACCGGTACCCGGTGGAATCACGCCGTCGACGCTGTTCGACGAAGGAGGAAGCCATGGAAGGCACCACCCCACGCCGACCGGACCTCGGGCCGGTCGTGGTCGGCCTAGATGGATCTCCCACCGCACGGACGGCCGCACTCTGGGCTGCCACCGAGGCCGCCCGAGGCAACTGGACCCTGCACATCCTCTACGCGGCCGACACCGCCGACCGGCTCTTCTGCCTCTCCGCGGAGACCATCGAACGCGTTCACGCGGCGGGTCGTGACCTGTTGGAGGCCACGGCCGCTGCGGTCTCGCAACGATTTCCGGGGCTTCACGTCAGCACGGAGTGCAGTGGCCGGGGCTCTGCCTCAGCCCTGCACCGGGCGTCGAAGCACGGCACGGCGGCGGTCGGTCACCGCGGGTGTCGCTCATGCCGGGATCAGTCGGCCTGAGGGTCGCGGCAGGCGCCATGATCCCCGTCATCCTGGTGTGGGGCGAGGACCGACTTGGCGGAGATCGAAGGCCAGCCGGCGCGCCGCTGGGGTCGGTGATCCTGAGGGGCAGGCCGGAATCCGGATCTTGCCACCGTCTGGCTGCTTGAAGGGCTGCTCTACTACCTGCCGCCGGAGCGGTGCGACGCGCTTCTCGGCGCCATCAGCGGGGCTTCCGCTCCAGGGGTCCGCCGTAGCCCTGGACGTCGCCTACGCCTCCTTCTTCGAGGTAGCGGAGACCCGTGCCCACCTCGACTTCCTCGCTGCTCGCGACTCCCCCTGCCTGACGGGCATCGCCGACGTCCATGGCTGGCTCGGAGGCTTCGGTAGGAAGACCAGCGCCTTCCAGTGCGAACAGCTGGACCCGTGCGACCTGATCCCCACGCCCCGGCCCGCCTCCTGGCACGCCGGGACGTCTGGCTTGCCGTCGGCACCCGCTGACCCCCACCGGCCCCGAGGGAGGAGCGGGCCGGTCAGCAGTGTCTTTCGGCGAGTTGGGGGCGCGGTCGCTGACCTGTTGGCGTAGCGCCGCGCCGTCGGCTGGTCCTGAAAGCGACTGGCCGGCCGGCGGCAGGACTACGCTGAGGATCGGGAGGGTGAGCGAGGCCCCTCGACGGCGCCGGAGGTGTACATGGTCGGGGATGACAGCGAGACAGCGGACAGTCGGATTCCGCAGCTGAGGCCGGACGTACTCCAGGCGCAGGTCACCGACGCGAGAGTTACCCGTGATCGGCTGAGCGGGCTGCTTGAGGCTGTCATGTCAGTTGGGCAGGAATTGGACCTGGCCCAAGTGCTGCGCGGGATCGTGGAGGCAGCGGTCGTCCTCGTGGACGCGGAGTACGGGGCGCTGGGCGTGGTGGGGGACGACAAGAGACTTGCCGCCTTCATTCCGGTGGGCGTCACCGACCGGCTGCGGGCACGCATCGGAGACCTTCCCGCCGGTCACGGACTGCTGGGAGAGCTGATCCGACACCCATGGCCGTTGCGCCTGGGGGACCTCTCGGAGCACGCGGCCTCTGCGGGTTTCCCCGACCATCACCCGCCGATGCGCTCCTTCCTCGGTGTACCGATCCGGGTCCGGGACGAGGTGTTCGGCAATCTCTACTTGACCGAGAAGCGCGGCGGAACGGACTTCGACGCTGAGGACGAGAGGGTCTTGTCCACCCTCGCGGTTGCCGCCGGCGTCGCCATCGACAACGCCCGCCGGTACGAGGAGGTCCGACTCCGGGAACGTTGGCTGACTGCCAGTTCCGACTTCACGAGCGCGCTGTTGTCGGGCTCCTCCGAGATCGAGGTTCTGGAGAGCATGCTGGAGCGGGCCCGGGACATCATCTCGGCGGAGATGTGCGTCTTCTACCAGGTGGGAGCAGGAGGTGAGCTGCACGGGTCGCTGGCCCTGGGAGACGGTGCTGAAGCGCACCGGGGGATCGTCCTACCCGGCGGTGAGGGGCTCCTGGGCGGGCTTGTCGCGGCTCGGGACGGATTGATCACCTTCGCGGACGTTGCCACCGATGTCAGGGTCGCGGCGCAATCGGAGGGCTGGACGGGCTTCGGGCCGGGCGTGGCGGTCACGGTCGGCGCCAGGCCGAAGCTGCGGGGGGTACTGATGTTGGCGCGGCGGACGGGGCGGCCATCGTTTGCCACGGCTGAGGTCGCGCCCCTGCCCGGCTTCGCCGGGCAGGCCGCCCTGGCGCTTGAGCTGGCCGACCGGCGCCGGGACACCGAGCAGGTCAGCCTGCTCGCGGATCGTGACCGGATTGCCCGTGATCTGCATGACCTCGCGATTCAGCGGCTTTTCGCGACGGGGATGACGCTGCAGAGCGCCCAACGTTTTGTGGAGCATCCCGAGGCGTCCGAGCGGCTTGGCCGGTCGATCGACGATCTGGATGAGACGATTAAGATCATCCGTTCGACGATCTTCGGACTCCGCGACCATGGGGCGGCGGCGGGCCGGCCCCCCAGACTCCGGGTCCGTGTGGTGCGGGCTGTGGGTGAGGCGGCGGAGGTGCTCGGCTTCGCTCCAGCCCTGCGCATGGAGGGGCTGATTGACACCGATGTGCCGTTGCCGGTCGCTGAGGACGTGGTGGCCGTCCTGGTCGAGGCCCTCACGAATATTGCCCGGCACGCACGTGCGGCTCGGGCGGAAGTTTCCATCGTTGTGGCGGATGGTGTGCTCGATCTTACGGTGAGTGATGATGGTGTGGGGGTCGCTGATGGTGGCCGTCGCAGTGGGCTGCGCAATCTGACGGAGCGGGCCGGGGCCCGTGGGGGCGCGTTGTCCGTCACGTCGCCCCCGGACGGCAGCGGAACCCGCCTGAACTGGCGTATCCCGCTGACCCCTCCCGGCTGAGGCCGGACGTCAGCGGCGGGTTTCGTCGTGCTCGCGCACCTCGGCGGCGATGACCGCCGCCTGGACGCGCCGCTCGACCCCGAGCTTGGCGAGCAGCCGTGAGATGTGGTTCTTGACCGTCTTTTCCGAGAGGAAGAGCCGTTTGCCGATCTGTCGGTTGGTGAGGCCTTCGCCGACGAGCTCCAGTACGGCGCGCTCGCGCTCGGAGAGGGCCGTCAATCGCTGGTCCTCGGGCGGCTTACCGGAGGCGGGGTCCCTCAGTGAGCGCATCAGGCGCGCGGTCGTCGCCGGGTCGAGCATCGACTGTCCGGTCGCGACTGTCCGGATGGCGGCGACCAGGTCCGAGCCCCTGATCTGCTTCAGGACGTAACCGGCTGCGCCGGCCATGATCGCGTCGAGCAGTGCGTCCTCGTCGTCGAAGGACGTCAGCATGAGACAGGCGATCTCCGGCATGCGGGAGCGCAGCTCGCGGCAGACGGTGATGCCGTCGCTGTCGGGCAGCCGTACGTCGAGCACCGCGACATCCGGCTTCAGGGCCGGCCCCCGGGCCAGGGCTTGTGCGGCCGTGGCTGCTTCGCCGACCACTTCGATGTCTGGCTCGGCGTCCAGGAGGTCGTGGAGCCCCCGGCGGACGACCTCGTGGTCGTCGAGGAGGAACACCCTGGTGGGGGCCGGGGTGGCAGCTGGTGCATTGGACATCCGCGCCACACCCTCGGGTCGGGATACGTCTGGGCTCAATTGTCTCAGATGCTGCTTCCGCTGCCGTGGGGCGCGTACAGGTCGAGGAGGCGGATTTGGGCGGATATGAGCCGGTGGGCGAGCACCTGACCCACCCACTGCCACATCTCGGAGGCGAGTGCGGGGTCGGAGTCCATCAGCATGCGCACGGCGGCGGCGTCGAACTCGTCGGTGCGTACCGGTGTCATGGCCTCGGCGCCGAAGTGCCAGGTATAGGGGCGGAACAGCCAGGACCAGCCGACGAGCTCGCCGGGGCCGACTGTCTCGACGACCGCGGCCTGCCTGCCGGGCACGTGCACGTCCATGCCGACGCTGCCCGACCGGATGACCCAGAAATGGCCGGTGTGCCCACCCTGGTTGAACAGGCGTGCACCGGCGGGGAAGTTCTTCTCGTGGGCCAAAGCCAGCAGGCTGCCGCGGTGCTCCGGGGACACGGCGCGGGTGAAGCGGTCGGGGGAGGACGTGAGCCGGTGGAGGGAGGAGGTGCTCATGGCGGTTCTCCGTTCGGGGGTACGCCTCCACCCTCCGCCGGTGGCGGCCGGCCCGGGAAGGGCCGTTCGGTACCCTCGTCGGCCCGGACGGCCCACCCCTCTCACCCCGAGCGGGCGCTCAGTAGGGCCAGGACCAGTCGGCGACCTCCGGCAGGTCGGTTCCGTGGAGGCGGATCCAATCGTGATGGCGGATCCGCTGGTCGGACATGCTCTGGCGCAAGCCCGCCGCCCGCCCGGCGAGGCCGGGGATGCGGTCGATGACGTCCATGACGAGCCGGTAGCGGTCGAGGTCGTTGCGGACGACCATGTCGAAGGGAGTGGTGGTCGTACCGGACTCCTTGTAGCCGCGGACGTGCAGGTTCGGATGGCCCGTCCGGCGATAGGCGAGGCGGTGGATCAGCCACGGATAGCCGTGGTAGGCGAAGACGACGGGCCTGTCGGTGGTGAAGAGCGCGTCGTACTCCGTGTCGGTCATCCCGTGCGGATGCTCCTCCCGCGGCATCAGGCGGGCGATGTCGACGACGTTGACCACGCGCACGGTCAGCTCCGGTAGGTGCCGGCGCAGCAGGGTGGTGGCGGCGAGCACCTCCAGGGTCGGCACGTCTCCGGCGCAGGCCAGAACGACGTCGACCTCCTGGGCCCCGTCGTCCGTTCCGGCCCACTCCCAGATTCCGGCGCCGCGTGCGACGTGTGTGCGTGCTTCGTCCATGGACAGCCAGTCGTGGCAGGGCTGCTTGCCGGCGACGATCACGTTGACCTGGTCGCGGCTGCGCAGGGCGTGATCGGCCACGGCGAGGAGGGTGTTGGCGTCCGGCGGCAGGTAGACGCGTACGACATCCGGGCTCTTGTTGAGGACGTGGTCGACGAAGCCGGGGTCCTGGTGGGAGAAGCCGTTGCTGTCCTGGCGCCAGACGTGCGAGGTGAGTAGGTAGTTGAGGGAGGCGATGGGCGCGCGCCGGCTCAGCTCGCGCGCGCTCTTGAGCCATTTGATGTGCTGGCCGACCATCGAGTCGACGATGTGGGCGAAGGCCTCGTACGTGGAGAACAGGCCGTGGCGGCCGGTCAGGAGGTACCCCTCCAGCCAGCCCTGGCAGACGTGCTCGGAGAGGATCTCCATGACCCGGCCGTCCGGGGACAGGTTCCGGTCGGTGGGTTCCGTCAGGTCCTGCCAGGCCTTTCCCGTCGCGTCGTACAGGTCGTCGAGGTGGTTGCTCGCGGTCTCGTCCGGTCCGAAGACCCGGAAGTCCCGCCGTCCGGCCGTATCCCTCATGACCTGCGCGAGGTAGCGTCCCAGGACGCGGGTCGGCTCGTGCAGGGTGCTGCCGGGCTTCTCCACGGGGACGGCGTGCGCGTCGAGGCCGGGCAGGGGGAGCGAGCGCAGCAGCCCGCCGCCGTTGGCGTACGGACTCGCGCCCAGTCGCCGCCCACCCTCCGGAACGCACGCCAGCACGGAGGACACCGGACGGCCATCGGCCTCGAAGAGGTCCTCCGGCCGGTAGGAACGCATCCAATCCTCCAGCTGGCGCAGGTGTGCGGGGTCCTCGCGGACCTCGGCGAGCGGCACTTGGTGCGCGCGCCAGGTGCCCTCGACCGGCAGGCTGTCGACGGTCGCCGGCCCCGTCCAGCCCTTGGGGGTCCGCAGAACGATCATCGGCCACCGCGCGCGCTCATTGCCGGGATCCGCACCTGCGGCCCGCGCTTCCGCCTGGATGGTGTGGATGCGGTCGAGGGCCTGGTCAAGGGCCCTGGCCATGGCCGGGTGGACGAGGGCGGGGTCGCTGCCGGAAACGTAGAGGGGGGCGTGCCCGTAGCCACGCAGCAGCGCGTCGAGTTCCGCCTCGGGTATGCGCGACAGCACGGTCGGGTTGGCGATCTTGTAGCCGTTGAGGTGCAGGACCGGCAGGACGGCGCCGTCGTGGACCGGGTCCAGGAACTTGTTGGAGTGCCAGGAAGCGGCCAGCGGCCCCGTCTCCGCCTCGCCGTCACCGATGACGCAGGCCACCAGCAGTCCGGGATGATCGAAGGCGGCCCCGTACGCGTGGGCGAGCGAGTAGCCGAGCTCCCCGCCCTCGTGGATGGAACCCGGTGTCCCCGGCGCGACGTGACTCGGGACGCCACCAGGGAAGGAGAACTGGCGGAACAGCTTGCGCATCCCGTCCGCGTCGCGGCCGATGTCCGGGTAGGTCTCGCTGTACGTGCCCTCCAGCCAGGAGTTGGCGAGCACGGCGGCCCCGCCGTGGCCGGGCCCCCAGACGCACAGCGCCTCCAGCGAACGCTCCTTGATCACCCGGTTGAGGTGGGTGTGGACGAAGTTCAGGCCGGGTGCGGTACCCCAATGCCCGAGCAGCCTGGGCTTGATGTGTTCCGGCCCTAGCGGCTCCGTGAGCAGCGGGTTGTCCAGGAGGTAGATCTGGCCGACGGCCAGGTAGTTCGCGGCGCGCCAGTGCGCGTCAAGCTCCGCGATTCGGTACGTGGTCATGAGTACTCCTTCGGACCGCGGGCCGGGGTATGCGTCGGCTTGGCCGATGCCTGACACGCTGCTCTCGTGGGGCCGGGGCGGGAAGGGCAGGATCGGCCCCCTGCGAGGGCCGGACGGCCCCTTCTGCGTCATCGCCGCACGGCTGGGGGCCGGCTTAGACGGTGCGCAAGGCCGCCAGGCGGCCTTTCCAACAGGCGAAGGCCGACCCTGACCTTGTCGAGCAGGAGCTCAGACCCATACGGAACTGACCCGTGCCATCCACGCGATGACCATCGAAATCCACCGCTGGCTGGTATCCGAAACGGATCAGGGGAGTTGACTGCTCGAACCGTGAGGGCGTCCGAGGTCCGCACTGCGCGGAAGTGGGCCGGGCGGGCCCAGGTAGGGGGCCGACCGGCACTGGCCACGTGCCGGCAGCGGGTACAGCCTGGGGTGGACGCCCACGGGACCCTCCTGTACCGGCTTCGACATGGCAAGGGTGTGACGATCATGGGAAAGACCGCAGCAGATCCGTCCCCGATCAAGGTTCCCGCTGCCCGCGGCGACCTCGGACGGCGCGTGACCGCCCGCCGCGAAGAATTGGGCATCACACGCGAAGAACTCGCGCAGCGCGTCGGGGCGGCCGCGTCGTACATCACCTATGTGGAGGAGCGGGAGTCGGCGCCCAGCATGGGCATGCTCGTATGTCTCGCGGACGGCCTCGGCACCACCGTCTCCGAGCTGACCGGGAGAACGACCGACAGTCCGCCCGGCATGGGGACCGCCATGCGTGATTCCGAGCTGACGGTGCTGGGTGAGGCGGAGTGCCACTGCCTGCTCTCCACCCACGGCATCGGCCGGGTCGGGTTTTCCGGCCTGGAGGGACTCGCCGTCTTTCCCGTCAACTACGTCGTCCTGGGAGACGAGATCGCGTTCCGGACAGCAGCCAACTCCCGGCTAGCCGACGCAACCGGGACCGAGGTCGCCTTCGAGGTGGACCACATCGACGACGCGATGCGAGAAGGCTGGAGCGTCATGGTCGTCGGCGAGTTGTCCGGCGTCACGGACGGGGCGCGCGTCAGCCACCTGTTTTCGATCTCCCGCTCGCTTCCCTGGGCCGGCGGCCCCCGCACGCACTGGATGTCCATCACCCCCACCCGGATCAGCGGCCGCCGCGCGCGATCCGGGTGAGCGCGCTACGTGCCGTCGTGTTCGACACCGACGGCGTACTGCTCGACTCGGCACGGCTGCACGCCGCAGCCTGGAAGACCGCCTTCGACAGCTGTCTGGACGCCTGGACCGCGTCCGGGAAGGGGCGGCAGCCGCCTTTCGGCGCGGATCGTGAGTACCGCCAGTGGGTCGACGGCAAGCCCCGGCTGGACGGAGCGGCCGCCTTCCTGGACGCGCGAGGTATCGACCTGCCGGCCGGTGGCCCCGGCAACGCCCCGGGTACCGACACGGTCTGGGCGGTCGCGGCGCGCAAGGAGAAGGAGTTCGTACGCCTTCTGGACGACGTGACCGTCGATGCCTTCACCGACGTCGCTCCGGCGCTCGCGGTTCGCCACGCGCGGCGCCGCCCCCGAGACCCCGGCGGGCTCCGTCCACTACCCCGCCACCTACGCCGCCGGCTGCTACAACCGGCTCACCTCCCACGTGGCCGGACAGCAGGTCGACAACGAAGACATGGTCAACCTGCCCAACTGGACGGTGCTGCGCTACCGCTGCATCGCCGACGACGGCTTTCCCCGCGACTGGCTGACGCCCGACGACCCCGGCATGCTGCACCACAAGGTGGTGCTCGACCTGCGCCGCGGGACGCTCACCCGGCACATGCTCTTCGAGGACGGCCGAGGCCGCCGCCTCGGCGTCACCCACCTGCGCATCGTGCACATGGGGGACCCGTTCCTCGCAGCCCGGCGGACCACCTTCCGCGCGTACGGCTGGAGCGGCAACGTCGAAGTGGAATCAGGGCTCGACGCAGCGGTCACCAACGCGGGAGTGGATCGCTACAGCGGGCTCGACGGCCACCACCTGACCGATCACCGGACGGGCTTCGCACCGCACGGCCTCGCCTGGATCGCCTGCCGAACGACTTCCTCCCGCATCGACATCGCCCTCGCCGCCAGGACGGTCACCCGACCCGGCACACCCGTCGCGACGAGCCGCACTGCGACCGGAACGGTCCGGACGTTCACGTTGCCCGTGACGCCCAGGCGATCTGCGACGGTAGTGAAGACCGTGGCCCTGTACACCTCCCTCGGCAGGCCCGCCGGAGACCTCCTGGAGCGTGCCATCGAACACGCCTCCGGAGCAGCCGGGTTCCCGGCACTGCTCACGACGCAGCACTCGGCATGGGAACGGCTCTGGGAAGAAGGCGAACTGAGCGTGGCTGGGGAGAAGGGCCGGATCCTGCGCCTCCACCTCTTCCACGTGCTCCAGACGCTCTCCCCGCACACCGCCGAGCTGGACGTGGGTGTCCCCGCACGGGGTCTGCACGGCGAGGCGTACCGGGGCCACGTCTTCTGGGACGAACTCTTCGTCCTGCCCTACATCACCCTGCACTTCCCCGAAGTGGCGCGGGCCCTGCTCATGTACCGTCACCGACGTCTGCCGGCTGCCCGCACCGCAGCCCGGCAAGCCGGGCAAAGTGGGGCCATGTTCCCCTGGCAGAGCGGAAGTTCAGGCCAAGAGGACAGCCCGGCCCTGCACCTCAATCCCTGCTCCGGCCGCTGGCTGCCCGACCACTCCCACCTGCAGCACCATGTCGGCTCCGCCATCGCCCTGAACGTCTGCCGGTACGGCCGGGCCACCGGGGATACCGGCTTCAGGCACGGCCCCGGCGCCGAACTTCTGCTGGAGATCGCCGCCTTCTGGGCCGACGCCGCCGTCTACGATCCGGAGCGAAAGCGGTACCACATCCGCGGTGTGCTGGGCCCGGACGAGTACCACGACGCCTATCCCGACGCCACGAGCCCCGGAATCGACGACAACGCCTACACCAATGTCATGGCCGCCTTTGTCATCCAGCAGGGACTCGAACTGCTCGCCGAGCTGCCCCCCCCGCACACCGGACGGAGCTGACTGACCGGCGGCCTCGGCCTGGACCGCGCCGCGCTGGAGCACTGGGACGAGGTGTCCCGCCGCCTGTACGTCCCGTTCCACCGAGGCGTCATCAGCCAGTTCGAGGGATACGAAGACCTGGCCGAGCTGGACTGGAAGGCCTACCGAGCCTGCTACCGCGACGTCCGCAGGCTCGACCGGATCCTCGAATCCGAAGGGGACACGGCCAACCGTTACCAGGCATCGAAACAGGCCGACGTGGTCATGCTCGGCTACCTCTTCCGGCCCGCCGAGCTGTACGGGCTCTTCGGCCGGCTCGGCTACCGGCTCGACGACGCGACATGGCGGGCCACCGTCGCCTACTACTTGCCGCGCACCAGCCACGAATCCACACTCAGCAGCCTGGTGCACGGCTGGGTACTGGCCCGCCTGGAGGAGCCCGACGCCCGGAAATACTGCGAGGAGGCACTCCTCGGCGATGTGACCGACATCCAGGGCGGAACCACCGGCGAAGGCATCCACCTGGGCGCCATGGCCGGAACCCTGGACCTTGCGGAACGCGGCGTCACGGGCCTGGAGACCGGCCCGGCAGGCATGTACGTCGAACCCGTCCCCCTGGGGCAGATCGAGCCCGTCTCCTTCACGCTCTGCCACCGCGGACACCACGGCGTCCGCCTCCGGCGGTTCCCTGGCAGGCTCGGTATCACCGTGCCGGAATCCCTGGCGGGCTCCGTCAACCTCGTGCTGCCCGGGGAACAGGCCGTCGTGGCGGAGGCGGGAGACGAGCACTGGTTCCGTCCCCCCTCGGATTGATCTCCCACCTACGTCCCCAGGGCCGGACCGACCCGGGAAGGCCGGACGGCCCCGACCGACCCCCAGTGGTCCCTACGGGCTGCACGGTTTTCGAGCGGACAGTGGAAGGCACCCGGCCCGCACCACGTACGGGGCTCGCAGGAACGACCGAAGGAGGAACGCATGAAAACGAAACGGGTTCTGGTCGCCTACGGAAGCAAGTACGGTGCGACTGCCGGGATCGCTGAGCGGATCGGAACGTCGCTGCGCGAGGACGGGATCGACGCGGTCGCGGGTCCGGCCGGCGAGGGCACGGACATCCGTGGCCACGACGCCGTGTTGCTCGGCGGCTTCCTCCATGCGGGGCGGTGGAACGGGTGTTGCGAGGCGCTGCGCGCCACGCAACACCCGGCAGCTGAAGCACTGCCCCCGTCCGGCTGTTCAGCAGTGGACCGGTGGACTCCTCCGCCGAACAGCACGACAGCCCGCCGGTACGGGCCGTAGCCCGGCAGATGCGACGACTCGGCGCCCGCGACCACATCACTCTCGGCGGCAGCATCACGGCCGGAACACCCGGCCTGCTCGCCCGCGCTCTCGTACGCGAAGGCAAGGGCGGAGACTTCCGTGACCCGGAGCGCGTTCAGGCCTGGGCACATCACATCGGTGCCGAGCTCGCCTCTGCCGACTGACCCGTTCGACGAGAACACTCCCGACCGGAGGCCCGCCATGGTTCACGGAACATCGCCCAATCCGCTGCGCCGGCAGGCTGACCGGACGCGCGCCCGGTGGCTCATCGGCCTCGGCCTGTCGGTTCTCTTCGCCGTTCCCAGCGCGGTGGCGAGCGGGCTGGCTGTGTGGAACGCCGACAGTCGTGCCGCGCGGTCCAAGGCCGAGAGCCTGCACCGGATCACGGCCACGACGGTTGGGGCCGCCGAACACGCACCCGACGCTTGGACCGGCGGCGCCGCCGAGGCCGTCGCGCAGGCCGTCTGGGAGTTCCCCGCAGCCACCCGACGCGCCGGTCTTGTCGAGGTCCCGCCCAGCACTCCCGCAGGCCGGCCCATTGCCATCTGGGTGGACGACGCGGGCGGTACGGTGCGGGGCCCTCGGTCCGAAGTCGAGGGCGCCGTCGCCGCGATAACGGTCGGCGGCACTGCCGCCGCCCTGATCGCACTCACAGCCGCGGCTGTAGTCCACCTGAGACTTCGCACCGTCGAAGCGCACAGCCTGTCCGCCTGGGAACGGGACTGGAAGCGAGTGGAACCCGGCTGGTCCGGTCGGCTGCCCACTGAATCAGGAACGGACGAGGACTGAGGCCCTGGCGGACGGAAGGGCACCCGGCACGGCCTCAGCCGTTGTGCGGAACATTCAAGGTCCTCCACGGAGCGCGGACATGCAGGTATCCGGCAAGGCGGTCGGGCATGACCGACATCGGCCGGCTCTGGCGGGCGGTCAGTCGTGGGCGAGCATGGCTGCCCGCGCGGCCGTGTGGTGGAGGACGGCGCGGGCGACCGGGCCGAGGTGCGTGCCCATGGGCCAACGGCGGATGCGGCGTCCGATGACGACGAGGTCGGCGCCCGTGGTGGCCTGGACGAGCTGCTGTCCCGCTGAACCGATGAAGGTCTTCTCCTCAAGCCGCACGTTCGGGAACTTCAGCCGCCACGGCACGAGCATGTCGTCGAGCATCTGGGCGACGGTGCGGTCGACCTCGCTCGCGACCGAGGGATTGAGGACGGGGGATTGGCCGGAGGCGGAAGGGAGCTTCCAGCCGTGCACCGCCCGCATTGCCCAGTCGCGGCGTTGAGCTTCCTCGAAGGCGAAGGCCAGGACCGTGTCGCAGGCCTGATGGATGTCGACACCCACGACGATTTCGCCGTACGGCGTTGCGCCCGCGTTCTCCCAGTCGTCCACGGCCCGTACGAGGACCACTGGTGTCCGGGTGGCGGTGAGGACGGACAGGCTCACGGAGCCGACGACCAAGCCCACCACACTGCCCAGCCCACGGGAGCCGAGGACCAGGAGTCCTGTGCGCGGACCGTGATAGCGGGAGTCGACATGATGTCCGCGGCCGTACGGGCCGTGCGGGCGAGCACGTCGCTTTCGGAGACGACGCCGCCCACCCGGTCGCCCTCGTCCACGACGGGCAGTCCGGCGTGCGCACCAGCCGTACCAGCCGCCGTCCGCCCCGCCGGCGTCCGTACCGAGGGCCGAACGGTCCTGCTACGCGGGCCGACCGGGTCCGTCCACGCAGGCTCACGCCGATTACGGGAGCCGGACAGGGACCAGTTGGCCCCCGTCCTGGCCTCTATGGCCCTCGCCGACCACGCGCCCGCGATGCCAGCGTGAGAGGGCAAGCACGATGGCCCTTGATCAGGAGAAACCATGGAAGGCAGCATCACTGCCGGACCGGAACTCGGGACGGCCATCGTCGGCGTCGACGGGTCGGAGCCCGCACGCGGGGCAGCCCTGTGGGCTGCGGCCGAGGCCGCACTGAGGGGGAGCGCCCTACACATCGTTCACGCCGCCGACACGGACAGCAGAGCCGGCTACGCGTCGGTGGAAACCATCGAACGGGTCCGTGCGGCGGGCCGCGAACTGCTCGATGACACCGCGGGGGCCGTAGCGGGAGTCCATCCCGATCTGCACGTCACCACGGAGTTCAGCCGCAACGCACCCGTGCCCAGCCTCCACCGTGCCGCCGGCGTCCACGGCACGATCGTCGCCGGCAACCGCGGTTTCGGCGGGTTCACCTCGCTGATGCTCGGCTCCGTCGGACTCAAGGCCGCCGCGAGCGCCACCACCCCCTTGGCCGTGGTGCGGGGAACGGACCCGCGGGCCGCCTCGGGCAGCGTGCTGGCCGGTGTCCGCGACGAACACGACTCGACTGCGTCCGCTACGCCGCGTGTGAAGCAGAGCTGCGCAAGGCCTCGCTGCGGCTGATTCACGTATGGAATCTGCTCCAGTCCGTCGGCAAACGTCGTAAGCATGCTCGACGACGTCGAGGAGATCAGCGGACGCCACACACACCGCCTGAAGGCCGTGGCCAACCTGATCCGCGACGACTTCCCGGATCTGACCGTCCAGGCGGACGTCGAGAAGAACTTCTCGGTGGCCGGGGCACTGGCCGAGGCATCCCGGCACGCGGACCTGCTGGTCGTCGGGGGAGACGCTCCCCGGGCCACATCGGCCGCACGCTCGGACACGTGACCCACAACCTTCTGCACCACGTGCACTGCCCCGTGCTGCTGGTCCCGCGGCACGCCAACGGTCAGGGGAGCGAGTCGTGATCGAGAACATGACTGGCCACGAGATCGTCATCGGCATCGACCCGGTCAGGGACTGGCACATGGCTCTGGCCTGGGCCGCGGACGAGGCGCACCGCCGGTCGCTCGGACTGTGTCTCGCCCTTGCAGTGCCACCGCCACACGACACCCGGCACGTCGACTGGAGCACGCACCGCATCGACTTGCGCCGGTCCGGATCGAAGACCCTCGAAGCAGCCTACGCGTGGACGCGCTCGCGCCACCAGGAGCTCGAACCGTCCACCCACCTGCTCGACGGGCTTCCGGCACATGTCCTCGGCCGCCTTTCCCTGAAGGCCCCCATGGTCGTGCTCGGCTCGCGACACCTCAGCCGCACCGAGGAGTTCCTCAGCGCCGGTTCCCTGGTTTTGCCCGTCGTCGCGCAGTCGCACTGTCCGGTCGTGGTCGTGGGCGACGCGGAGCACGTCAGCCAACAGCCGCCGTACATGGTCGTCGCGGTCGACGGCAGCGAGTCGTCGAAGGCGGCGCTGGCAGTGGCCTTCGAGGAAGCGAGCGTGCGGGGATGCGCCCTGCGGGCGATCTCGTTGTGGCACCAGCCCTTGCTCTCGTTCCAGGACAAGAACGCCGGTCTCCGGGCACAGCGCCGCATGCTGTCCGAGACCGTCGCCGGCTGGTCGGAGAAGTACCCGGACGTCGCGCTCACTCACGACGTGCTGGCAGGCCACCCGGTCGAGGAGCTCGCGAAGGCGGCGGAACACGCCCTGGCCCTGGTCCTGGGCCGTCGCGGGAACGGGGGCTACACGGGCATGCGTCTCGGTTCCGTCGTCCACGGACTGCTGCACCGGGCCCACTGCCCGGTCATCACGGTTCCCGCCGGTCGGGGGAGCTGATGTCCGCGCTCACGGCCGGCCGGAAACCCGCCACGCCAAGGGAGCCCAGGGGACTCACCGAGCAGGAGGCGTCGCGCCGGCTCGCCGAGCACGGCCGCAACGAAGTCGCCGCCCAGCCGGCCACTCCCCTCTACACGAGGATCCTCGCGCAGCTCCGCGACCCCCTGATCATGGTCCTGATCGGCGCGGTCCTGCTCACGATCGCCATCGGCGACCACGCCGACTCCGTCGTCATCGGCCTGGTGATCCTGTTCAACACCACCGTCGGCGTGACCCAGGAGATCCGCGCCGACAACGCGGTGGCCGCCCTCTCTGCCATGTCCGCCCCGGGAGCACGCGTACTGCGAGACTGCACGCCACGCGAAGTCCCGGCCACCGACGTCGTCCCCGGCGACGTCCTCCTGCTCGGCGAGGGCGACATCATCGCCGCCGACGCCCATCTCACCGAGGCCTCGGCCCTCCTTATCGACGAGTCCATGATCACCGGCGAGTCCCTCGCGGTGGACAAGGACGCGGGTACGACCCTGAGCGCCGGAACCGTCGTCGTCCGGGGGAGGGGCGTGGCCACCGTGACGGCAACCGGCGTGGCCAGCGCCCTCGGCCGCATCGCCGCCCTCCTCGAAGGCGGGCGGGAGCCGACCCCGCTGCAACACCGCCTCGCCTCCCTGGGACGGATCCTGGCCGCCGCCACGCTCGGACTCTGCCTGGTCGTCTTCTTGCTCGGTCTCCTGCAAGGCCTGCCCGTCGGGATCATGGCCGTGACCGCCATCAGCCTCGCGGTTGCCGCGGTACCGGAATCCCTTCCCGCCGTCGTCACCCTCGCCCTCGCACTCGGTGCCCGCCGCATGGCCACTCGCCACGCCCTCGTACGTCGCCTGCCCGCTGTGGAAACACTCGGCTCGGTATCGGTCCTCGCCACTGACAAGACCGGCACCCTCACCGAAGGCCGCATGGTGGTTCAGCACATCTGGACACTACGGGCCACGGCCGACCTCTCCGGCGTCGGCTATGAGCCGAAAGGCGACATCCAATCGCCAACCGTCCCCCGACGCCGACCGAATGGGGCCCACTACGCGAACTGCTGACCGTGGCGGCACTCTGCAACGACGCCTCGATCCGGCCCCCGACAGGGCTCGCCCCGCCCGACGACCGCTGGACCGCGATCGGGGATCCCACCGAGGCAGCCCTCCTCACAGCTGCGGCCAAAGCGGGCTGCGCCGCCCAGGCCGACCTCCATGAAAACCACCCCCGTACGGACGAAGCGCCCTTCGACAGCCTGCGCAAACGCATGACCACCCTGCACAACACGCCTGAGGACCGGGTGCTCGTCTGCCTGAAAGGCGCACCCGAGGCGATCCTGGACTCCTCCGTCCTCGCCGATGACACCGACGTGCTGCGCACGGCGGAACAGCAGGCCGCGCAGCTGGCCGCACGCGGCTTCCGTGTCCTTGCCATCGCCTCCGGGACACGGGACGCCATGCCGGACGACGCCGCCGACGCCGAGTCCGGGCTCCACCTGCTCGGCCTGGTCGCCATCAGTGATCCGCCCAAACCGGAGGCCGCGGCCACCATCGCCGCCTGCCGGGCCGCGGGTATCACCCCCATCCTCATTACCGGCGACCACCCCGCCACCGCGCACGCCGTGGCCACCCAGGTCGGACTGCTCGCCGCCGACGCCTCGCCCAAGGACGTCGTCACCGGCGCGGACATTGCCGCCGGCCAGGTCGAGGACCTCACCGCCGTCAGGGTGTTCGCCCGTACGGACCCCCAGCAGAAGCTGGACATCGTCGAAGCCTGGCGCTCCCACGGCGCCGTCACCGCGATGACCGGTGACGGCGTGAACGACGGACCCGCGCTGCGCCAGGCCGACATCGGCGTCGCGATGGGCGCACGCGGCACCGAGGTCGCCCGGCAGGCCGCCGACCTCGTGCTCACCAACGACGAAGTGTCGACGGTCGTCGCGGCGGTCGAGGAGGGACGCCGCGTCTACGACAACATCCGGCGCTTCCTCGTATACGGCCTGGCGGGCGGGACGGCCGAGATCCTCGTCATGCTCACCGGCCCTCTCATCGGTCTCCCCCTGCCCCTGCGGGCCGGACAGATCCTCTGGATCAACCTTCTCACCCACGGCCTCACCGGCGTCGCAATGGGCGCCGAACCCGTCTCACCGGGCGCCATGAACAGGCCTCCCCGTCCGACCGGACAACACATCCTCGGCGCGGGCGCCTGGCAGCGACTCCTCCTGCTCGCCACCGTCGTCACCGCCTCCTGCCTCGCGGCGGCCCTCGCGGCACGGGCCTGGGAGCTGCCGTGGCAGAGCGTGCTCTTCCTCGCCCTGCTCGCCGCCCAGCTCGGAGTGGTCCTGGGCCTTCGAGCCCGCCTTATGACCAGGGATAACCTCTTCCTCCCCCTGGCCGTCCTCTCCTCCGCACTCCTCGCGGTAGCCGCGCTCTACCTTCCCGCACTCCGGTCGATCCTGGAAACCGAACCGCTCAACCTGACCGGCATCGGACTGGCGGCCACAACAGCCGTCATCGGCTTCTTCGCGGCCCGAATCGTAAGGTCCGCGTTCCACAAGCAGCCACGGACGCCGACGACGTCCTGCGGCTGAAGCCAAACGGATGCCGGATGAGTGTGCAGGCCGTCTGATGGAGGTCTGGGGGAGCGTCGGCAGTGTCTACTGCGGGACGTCCTCGGAAGCGGACAGTTGGGCCTTGATCCCGGATGGATCGGTTTCGACGAGGTCGCGGAGCCGATGGGCGAGCCAGAGGCCGCGGCCGCCGACGTGGCCGGCGTCGGGCCGCGTACGGCCGGCCATCCCGTCGGGAATGTGGGCGGAGCGGAGTTGACAGACGGTACGCAGGCGTCGTCCAGGACATCGAACGGGTAGTCCGCAGCGGTGAGGTAGACGTCGTTGGGCATCTGCTCTCCGTCCTGGCGGATCAGCGGGGTGCGACACGCAACGCGCATGGCGCCAGGCGGGTTCACCGATGCCCAGCATCGACCTGTGCCCCTCGCCCCCCTCCCCATCCCGGCCGCCCAGGCGACGTACGAAGGACCTCGTAGCCCTTATCAGTGCTTCAGGGCACAGGCCTTCGGATCAGGTCGTAGCCCCGGCCGGTAGGTCGGGGCGTGCCTGCGGTGCCCCGTCCTACAGGGGAAGGGAGAGGACCATCGTCAGTCAGGCCGCCGCCGGGTGTGTCCTCGGCGGTGAGGGTGGCGTCCATGGCTTCCAGGAAACCTCGCGCCACGGCGAGGCCGAGGCCCACCCCGGCGCCCCCGGGGACGTCCCCGTATCGCTGGACCGGCTCGAAGATCCGGTCCTTGGCCTCGTCGGGGCCGCCGGGCCCGCGGTCGACGTCACGCACTTCGAGCCGGGTGACGACGGCGCTGGCGGCCACCAGGACGCTCTCACCTTTCGGGCTGTACTTGAGCACTCGACGGCGTTCTCGACGATGTTGGCGCCGGCCCGTTCCAGCAGACCGCGGTCGACGGAGAGATGGGCAGCGTTTCCGGGATATCGACGAGGACCACGCTGTCGGCCGGTCCGCCGGCCAGGGCCAACATCCCCAGCCAAAAGTCAACGCCCTGCGGCGGCTTCCACCGGTATCAGGACGAGAGGCCGGCCCCCGCTCACAGCGACTCTTCGTTGCTCGCCCAACTGCTCGATGCCAACCGGGACGTGCGCCCCGGATACGCGAACGACCCGCCCCGAAGGCGTTGGACGGGCCCTATTGCGCCTGGGCCTGCCCGGCCGCCTGGCTGGCACGCCCGGTCCTTTCCGCCGGTCAGCGGTTCGCGCACGCGGGGATGGGCAGGTACCGGGTAGAGCGGGTGTGCGACAGATTCGGCTTTACAGCCATCTGCTGTCGCCCATTGGTGTTCTGTGTTCTGTGTTCGCAGGTCACGTGGGCGTTCGGAAGGGGTCGGGGTGAGATCGGTGCGGGCTTTGGCGACGCTGGACGAAGTCGAACTCGGTGACCACGTCTGCTAGAGGGTGGACCCGTCCGACGTGTTCGCGGGTGCACGTTCCTACGTGGCCGATGGAGCTCTGTACGGGGACAAGGTCGTCGTCATCGGCTCGCTCGGCAGCGCTGCTGTTCAGCGAGACCGCCTCCCCACGACCTCGGTGATCCTCGATCTTCCGGACCTGGCCGATACCGACGTGATGCTGGCCGCGGTGCGGCGGGAAGCCAGCGCGGCGGTGCGAGAGGGCTTTCGATCCGTACGTGTCCTCGCCGAGCAGGCCCCGTCGGCGGAGCCCGGCGGCGCGGAGGAGCTGCTGGCGCGGGAGCTGAAGCTGGAGGAGTTCGCCTCGGAGAGCGGGGCGATCGTGGTGTGCGCGTTCAGGGCGGCGCAGTGGGAGGAGTCCACGCTGGAGCAGGCGGCGTGTGTGCATCCGCAGGAGACGGGCACACGTGCTGCGCGTCCGGCTTTCCGGATGTTCAGCACAGGCACCGACAGCTGGGGTGTGGACGGAGTGGTCGACTGGGAGTGCGCGGATGCGTTCAACGCGGCGCTAAGGACTGTGACGCAGCGCGCACCCATGGTGAAGCTGAGGTTCGACGCGGTGGAGATGATCGACGCCGCCGGCATGCACGCCTTGGTCGACGCGGCCCTTCACCTGCCGGACCGCCGGATCTTCGTGGAAGGCGCCAACGAGATCGTGCGGCTGTGCTGGGACCTCGCGGGCTACGCCACCGAAAGCGTGCCGGTGGTGATGGCGGCATGATCGAGACCGTGCCTTCGGCGCCGGCCCGTCCCGACGGTGCCTCGTTCCGCCACGAGCTGTACCCCTACCGCGGGGAGGACCAGTTCCTGACCGGGACCCTGGACTACATCCACGAGGCACTGGAAGCCGACGAGGCAGTGGTCGTCGCTGTCCCCTCGGAGAAGACCTCGCTCCTGCGCGGCGAACTCACCGACGAACCCGCCGTCACCTTCGTCGACACCGCGACGGCCGGCCCGAACCCCGGCCGGCACATCGCCGCCTGGTCGGCATGGATGACCGAGCGAGGCGAAGGCGGCAGGCCCGTACGGGGCGTCGGTGAAACCGCCTGGCGCCAAGCGCGCAGCGCCGCGCACCTCTCTGAACTCCGCTATCACGAATGGCTGATGAACCGGGCCTTCGCACGGAGCGCCACCTGGTCGATGCTGTGCCCCTACGACGCTGCCGACGAGGACCAGGATGCGCTGTGGTCGCTGTCCAGGTGTCACCCGCAGATCCGCCGCGACGGCCAGTACGCGCCCAACGAGGACTACCTCATCGGCGGAGAGTACGCCTTCGACGCCCTGGCCGACCCGTGCGACCCGTTTCAGGAGCTGAGCTACACGCACGGCGACCTGGGTGCGATCCGCTCGAAGGTCTCCCAGTGCGCCTCCGACGCGGGCGTCCGTGAGGACCGCCTGGCGAAGCTCGCCGTCGCCGTCACCGAGATCGCGTCGAACAGCATCCGCCACGGCGGGGGCCAGGGCACCCTGCGTACCTGGGCCCAGGACGCGACATTCCTCTGCGAGCTCCGCGACTCCGGCTACATCCCCGACGTGACGCTGGGCCGTACCCGCCCCGAACCGACGCAGATCGGAGGCCGGGGCCTGTGGCTCGCTCACCAGCTCTGCGACCTCGTCGAAATCCGCTCCACTCCCGACCAGGGCACCACCGTCCGCCTGCACATGGACGCCCAGCGGCTCCCGTAGCGGACTGGGAGGGGCCACCTTCACGGCCGTGGGGACGTCTCAACGCGTTGTGGTAGGTGTTCAGCGGGACGCTGGGTCGTGTCACATGGGGACTGAGAAGGTGCCGGAGACGCTGTGGTTGGTGCGGGCCTCGAGTGCGTTGTTGAGGTCGGCGAAGGTTCCTTCTGGTCACCTGCCCTGGAACTGGCCCTGATCCGTGACCGACGGTGTTGTCAAGTCATACCCCCGTGACGAAGGTCGCTCGATAACAGCGTTAGGAAGCGACGAGGAAGATGGCGGCGTAGTGCGCGGTGAAGGCTGCCACGGTCAGGGCGTGGAACACCTCGTGGTATCCGAACCAGCGGGGTGAGGGGTCGGGGCGCTGGAGGGCGTATACCACCGCGCCCGCGCTGTAGAGGAGCCCGCCGGCCACGATCAAGGCGAGTACGGCTGCCCCGCCGTTGTGCAAGAAGTCGGGCAGGTAGAACACTGGTGCCCATCCCAGGGCCAGGTAGCAGGGGGTGTACAGCCAGCGGGGAGCTCCGACCCACAGGACACGGAAGGCGATGCCTGCCGGCGCGCCCGTCCACACGACCCACAGGAGGACGGACCGTTGGTCAGGGGAGAGCAGGAGCACGGCGAGCGGGGTGCAGGTGCCGGCGATGATCAGGAAGATGTTGGCGTGGTCGAGGCGACGCAGGACGGCCTCGCCGAGCGGTCCCCACGTGCCGAGGTGGTAGACGGCGCTCGTCCCGAACAGCATCCAGGCGGTGACGGAGTACACGGTGCAGGCCACAGTGGCCTGCGGCGTCCCCGCAAGGCAGATGAGGACGATGCCCGCGGCCAGTGATGCGGGGACCATTCCGGCGTGAAGCCAGCCTCGTAGCTTCGGTTTGATCGGCTCCACCAGATCGGCCGCTCGTTCGAACAGGTCGGAAACCGGGTGGGAGTCCTCACATCCTCCGACCGTTGCTGCGAAAGAGGCACTGCCGGGTTCGGCGTCGTCTCGGGACACTGCTTCCCGTCCGGGCTGGGGGTGCTGGGCATCACGGGCAACCATGTGGTCATGGTAGGAGCCCGCTCGCATCAGCTCCCCAGAGGTCCGCCGCGGACGTGGCACGTCACCCGCCCCATTGTTCTGCTCCTTGCGGTCCGCCCCCGGTTGAGACCGTGAAAGTCGTGTAATTCGGCGGCTCATGGCAACGATGAAGGATCCGAACGAGCCTCTCCGCTCTCCTACGTTCAAGGACCGCCGATGCTTCCCGAGTTCCGCTCCCACGCGTCCGTCCCCCTTTCCCATCAGCTGGAACAGCGGCTGGGACTGGACCCCCGCCTCGAAGCCGGCCGCCTCGACGTGGAGCGCGTCGCGGACATCGCCGTCGTCGCATCGGCCCACTCAGACGGATACGCGGCCACCGCGCACCTTCTCGGACTTCTGGCCGCGCTACCGGCTCCGACTGAGGCCGGAGAGCATTTCTGGTCGGACTTGTGGAGGTCCTCGGGTTCCCTGTACCTGCTTCCTGCCAACATCAAGGAGTACGTGCTCAGTTCGCTGGCGGGAGAAGGAACCGGTCTGGCAGGGCAGATCCTCTCGGCCTTGGATGAGATGACCCCGCCCCAGCGCATCGCAGCGGGGGAGGTCATCGGCCAGGCGCTCTCCGAATCGGACCATCTCCCCGACCTCAAAACGCAGGTCATCGGCGAGCTATGGCTCCGGGACCTCGAACTCACCGCCTGGCGCGTCCTGCACGCCGACCATAAATCAGCCGATCCGGCCAGGCGGAAAGCCTTCCTCGCCGCATGGACGAGTGCCTGATCGACAAGGTCGCCTGTGCCGTTCGGCCCCGACGGCACCCGTAGAGCAGGTGAGGGGAGGGACGCCTGACACCTCCTTCCCCTCACCCCCCGATCGTCAGGCGCCCCTCGCTGAGTTGGGCAAGGGAGAACTTCGTGGCGGCAAGCCCGCTTCGGGCACCCTGACCCTGGCCGCCTCCACGACAACGCCTTCGCGTTCGTTGTCGTACAGGACCTCACCACCGCGAGACCCGCTCCAGCGGTCCGCCAGGTCGGCACCCGCCCCCAAATACGTCTTCAACCAGCCAACTTCGCGACGACCGCGCTGCCGCATCCTGCAGCCGACGGCGAGCACGTGAAAACGCTGCGCTCGGGGTGAATAAATATCTGTCACCGCGACCTGAGGATTTAACGGATCCTGCGGGGAGAGTTTCTGCCGCCATGCGGCAGCCCGAAATATCTAGCGCACACAAGCCGCTGCAGCGTGCTACTGTCGATCTCGGTTGCAGTTTTGGTACCCAAAAAACTTCAAGCGCCTCCAGTCGGATTTCGGTCCGAAGGAAGCGTTTTGTATTTCCCGGTCAATTTCCGGGCGGGGCATCATCGCGGCGACACGGCGTCCGCACAGTGCAGACGTCGATGTATTGCCCCAAAGGAGATAGACATGGCTGCTGGTACCGTCAAGTGGTTCAACGCGGAAAAGGGTTTCGGCTTCATCGAGCAGGACGGTGGCGGCGCTGACGTGTTCGCCCACTACTCGAACATCGCCGCCCAGGGCTTCCGCGAGCTGAACGAGGGTCAGAAGGTCACCTTCGACATCGCGCAGGGCCAGAAGGGCCCGACGGCCGAGAACATCGTTCCCGCCTGACGCTGACACGCATTCTGTAGCTGGGGCCCGCATCCCTCGGGGTGCGGGCCCCAGCTGCACGCATTTCCCGCGGTGCGTTCACCCGCGGTATCAAGCATTGAGAGATCCGAGCATTGAGAGACCCGGCCGACTGGCCCTCTCGGAGCTGCACCCGATTTCTTTTCTTGGTTGTCGCGTCCGCATGACGCCACCTCATTTCAGCGTCTGAGCCCGAACAGATTCCTGTCCGCCAGATCGCCATCGCATTCCATTCGGCCCGTTCTCGCAATTCCCTGCGTCTCTCGTACGCTGCGGGAATTCCTTGATACGTGCCGTATCGAGGAAGGTTCCGCATGAACCCCACACGTACGAACGAGCGCTCTTCTCGCACCCGCGGCCGCACCGGCGGCCCCGCTTTCGCCGCCGGCGCCGGTGCGGGTCGGGGCAGCCGCTTCGGCTCGTCGACCCCGAGCCGTTCCGGAGGTCCGAGCCGCTCGGGCGGATACGGCCGTCGGCCCGCCGCGATCCAGGGCGAGTTCGCACCGCCGAAGACGATCACCCCCGCGCTGGACGCCGTCGAGGCATTCGCCGACCTCGACATGCCGGCCCAGCTGCTGGCCACGCTCACCCGTGAGGGCATGGCCACGCCGTTCCCGATCCAGGCCGCGACGCTGCCCAACACCCTCGCGGGCCGCGACGTCCTCGGCCGCGGCCGTACCGGCTCCGGCAAGACCCTGGCCTTCGGCCTCGCGCTGCTGGCCCGTACGGCCGGCCGGAGCGCCGGGTCGGGTCAGCCGCTCGCGCTGATCCTCGTACCGACGCGAGAGCTCGCCCAGCAGGTCACCGCCGCCCTCACCCCTTACGCCCGGGCGGTCAAGCTGCGCCTTGCCACCGTGGTCGGCGGCATGCCGATCCACCGCCAGGCCGGTGCGCTGCGTGCCGGAGCCGAAGTGGTCGTCGCCACGCCCGGCCGCCTCAAGGACCTCATCGACCGCGGTGACTGCCGCTTGAACCAGGTCGCCGTCACCGTCCTCGACGAGGCCGACCAGATGGCCGACATGGGCTTCATGCCGCAGGTCACCGCCCTCCTGGACCAGGTACGTCCCGAGGGCCAGCGGATGCTGTTCTCCGCCACCCTCGACCGCAACGTCGACCTGCTGGTCCGGCGCTACCTGACCGACCCGGTCGTGCACTCCGTCGACCCCTCGCAGGGCGCGGTCACCACGATGGAGCACCACGTCCTGCACGTCCACGGCGCCGACAAGCACCGGACGACGAAGGAGATCGCGGCCCGCGACGGCCGGGTGATCATGTTCCTGGACACCAAGCACGCCGTGGACCGCCTCACCCAGGACCTCCTCGACAGCGGGGTCCGTGCCGCGGGCCTGCACGGCGGGAAGTCCCAGCCCCAGCGCACCCGGACCCTGGCCCGGTTCAAGACCGGCCACGTCACCGTGCTGGTCGCCACGAACGTGGCGGCGCGCGGTATCCACGTCGACAACCTGGACCTCGTCGTCAACGTCGACCCGCCGACCGACCCGAAGGACTACCTCCACCGCGGCGGACGTACCGCCCGCGCCGGAGAGTCCGGCAGCGTCGTCACCCTCGTCACCCCCAACCAGCGCCGCGAGATGGCCCGCTTGATGCAGGCCGCGGGCATCACCCCGCTGACCACCCAGGTCCGCTCGGGCGACGAGGCCCTGAACCGCATCACCGGCGCCCAGGCCCCCTCCGGCATCCCGGTCACCATCACCGCACCGGTGTCCGAGCGGCCCAAGCGCAGCACGGCCTCCCGCGGTCGACGCGGGCCCGTGTCGGCTGCGCGGCGCGCGAGCCTGCGACAGACCGCCTTTGATGCGGCGGCCTGAGAACCACGTGATCAGGACAATGACACATCTCTGCAGGAGGCACCTTTTGACGCTGGTCCAGATGCAGCCCCGCCCGGCGCATGTCGATGCACCTGCCGACCTCGCCAACCGGACGGTGGACGATGTCATGGAAGCGGCCGGTCCACAGGTTTGCGACGACATGACCGTCGAGGTGGCCCTGGCCGTCATGGCCGGCGCCCGCACGGACCATCTGCTCGTCTGCGACGAGGACGGCCTGTGCACCGGGATGGTCACCCGTGCCCGACTCACCACCGTCCGCGACGACGCGGCGTACACGGACCGGACCCGTCTGCGCGATGTTCTCGGCGACCGCGGGCCGTTCGCCTCGCCCATGACGACGATGGCCGAGGCCGACCACGCGATGCGCTACCGCAGGCTCACCGCCCTGCCCGTCGTGGACGAACAAGGCAGCGCCATGGGCGTCCTGGCCCTCAGCCGCTGAACCACCGGCACCGTGGTCGGCCCGTTTCCCCTTCACCCTGTGAGGCATCCATGCGCTTTGTCATCGCCCGTTTCCCGTTCGACCTGACCAGAAGCGGTGTTCTGGAATCGATGAAGGGCATCAAGCCCGAGCAGGTCATCGGCGAGTCAGTGATCATCGGCCGCCGCACCTACCCCGTCAAACAGGTCGGCCAGGTCATCACCCGCCAGGACCGCCGCGACTTCAGCGCTGGCGAAGTCCTCCGCGCCATGACCCAGCTCGGCTTCACCTGCCGCGGCGGCCTTCTCCGGACCGCCGTGCCCACGCGCGTGCTCAGCCCCCTCCAGCGGGCCTCCGCGATGCTCGGCACCCCCGTGACCGCCTGACGGGTGGCCCAGCGATACCGCCACCCAATGACCGCAAGGGGCCCGACCGGCACACGCCGACGCTGTTGGTCAATCCGGGCCTGAGCGTGACGTCGGCCTTCACGACCTGGTTGTGGTCGTGAAGGTCGACGTTGTGTTCGGGGAGGGCGTCCGTGCGTTGCGTGTGGAGCCGGGGGAGGTCCCGGCAGGGACGGTTCGGGTGGCCCGGAGGGCGTTTCCCAAAGGGAGTCTGGCGATTCGGGTCCGGGACGAGCTGGGGGTGTTGTTCCGGGACGAGGACTTCGCTGCGGTGTTCCCGGCGCGGGGGAAGCCTGCCCGGTCACCGGGCCGGCTGGCGCTGGTGGTGGTCTTGCAGTTCGTGGAAGGGCTGACCGACCGGCAGGCCGCGGAGGCGGTAAGGGCCCGTATCGACTGGAAGTACGCGCTCGGCCTGGAGCTGGAGGACCCCGGCTTCGATCACTCGGTCCTGTCGGAGTGAAGTACTCCTCCACCGACGGTAAGGAGTGGATGTCTCCGGCCGTCTCGGTGGACGCGCACTGCTCGCACAAGACGGCGGTGTTCTGGAGCGAGCAGCCGACCTGCAAGTGGAGGGGCACGCTGTCGATGAAGAAGGACGGCGTCCAGAAGTGGCGGGAGACGGGCTGGGGCAGGACGACCGAAGCCCTCCACCGCGGTGACACCGAGCAGTACGACCACTACCGGTGCCAGGGCAACGGAAGCTACGCCCTGACCCTGGAGGACATCAAGATGTGGGTCGGCCACTCCGACGACACGTGGCACGAGGTTCACCTCCAGCCCGTCACACACACCGGCAGTGGCTGCTGACCAGGTCCGCCAGGCCGCTGGCCAGACGGAGCAGGCGCAGCTCCGCGCCCAGTCGGCGCCGTCGGATGGTGGGATTTCCGTTCGCCGTCACGGGTGGGGCACCTCCTGCTCGGGACCGTCTGCCGGCCACGGGACTGCCACGGCCGGGCCCGACAGGATGCGGCCGCCGCGCAGAAACGATCAACGAACCTCACGGCCGGGCGTCACCCCACCCGGAGCAGGATCACCCCGGGGCTGAACCCGGACAGCCGCAAAGGACCTTCCCTCTGTCCGCGGTGTCCGCGAGCGCCCCGGCGCCCCGGCCGTCCGCCGACTGCGGGCTGGTTGGGTGGGCCGGGGGAGGTCGGCCTGTACGACGGGCCCGCCCGCGGCCGCCGGGGCGCTCGGCACGGCTACCGGCGCGACCACCGCTCCAGGGCGTCGGCTGTCTGCTTTGCGGGCGGGCCCTGCCTACCGCAGCAGCGTCCGCCGCTCGGTGTCGACGCCCCGTCGCCGGACGGCCTGCGGCCGTACGGAGTGCGGGTAGCGGCTCGGGGGGCCGGCCTCCCGGGGCCGGGGCTCGGGTCTCTCGGCCGCCGGCCCTGCTCGTACGCGGGGCTTCCGTGCCCTGGGCAGCCGCCCGCCCGGTGCGGGTCAGGCAACTGTCGGGGGCGGGGGTGCGTGGTCGAAGAGGGTGAGGGCGCCGGTGCGGTGCAGGAGGTTGAGGAGCTGTGGGTTCGGCCCGTGGAGGCGCAGGGTGCGGCCGTGGGAGAGGGCGGTGAGCTGGGCGCGGAGCAGGACGTCGAGGCCGGCGGAGTCGCAGAACCCGAGCCCGGTGACGTCGACGGTGATCTCCGGAGGGCTGCCGGGGTCGGTGATCGCGTGCTGCGGTGCCGCGTCCAGGGCGGCGGTGCGGTCGGTGTCCATGTCGAGCTCCCCGGAGACGCTGACCACCACCACGGCGGGCGGGGCCGCGGGCACGGCTGCCGGTGAGGGCCGCTGTGCGGGCTGGTCGTGATCGGTCATCGTTCCCCCGTGGTAGCCGTCTTCCCACCGACCGTAACCGCTTCACCCCGTGAGCCGAACCCGTCCTCACCTGCACTCCTCCCCTCCCGAACCGGCCGTCGGCCGCCCTGCGCCCGCCACTGGCGCCGGCATGCTCCGCCGCCACCGATTACCTCTTCGCCGACCATCCAAAAATCTGTGACGGCCGTAGTAGACATTGGGTGGTGGTGTGGTTATGGTTTCTCTCGTAGCCCAGTCAAGAAGGGCCCGGCAGAGACGAACTGCCGGGCAGCGGTACAGGTTGTTGCAGTTCGGCAGTGCGGTGCGGTGGTGGAGTGTCGAAGCCAGAGCGGTAGCAGGTCGGCGACGGGACTGGTCACCGGACCGGGTGGCCCGCAGTCATCAGGGGCCACCACACGCAGTACCAGCAGTTCGCAGTAGGCAGTACCTCGGTCAGGCGTCGAAGGCAGGCGTCCGCACCGGGAGGTTCGGCAGTGGGGTTCCAAGCCAGAGCGGACGCAGGATGGGCGACGGGGCTGGCTGCCGAAAGCGTGGCGCTCGGTCAGGCCACGAGCAGTTCGCAGTAAGGCAGATTCAGCAGCGAAGTCGAGTGGAGTGGTACCTCGGTGAAGGCGTCGGCTGCGGGCGCGCGCATCGGGAGGTTCGGCAGTGGGGTTCCAAGCCAGAGCGGACGCAGGATGGGCGACGGGGCTGGCTGCCGGAAACGTGGCGCTGAGTCAGGCCGCGAGCAGTACAGGCGGTAACCGCAGTTCGCGGTATCAGCAGTTCCCAGTGGTATGTAGTTGGTGGTTGATCATCCGAGGGATGAACGGAGGGATTGGGGCGCCATCAGGATCGCCCGGACGCCACGCGAGTTCGGGTACCGCAGGACATCGTGAGTGAGGTGGTCTCCGGTCGAGCAACCGCGATCCCCGCACCCCCGACGCAGAGCTCAGGTCGGGTAGGCGGAAACAAGTAGGCCGGCGCAGTATCAGGGCCGGCAGATGGTGAAGCAGTTCCTTCGGGGCCCTGGTGCACGTACGCACCAGGGCCCCTCCACGCGTTTTCCGCGAACACGAAGAGGTGTCGATGGCAGCAGAATCCCCGACCGGCCCGCTCGGCGGTCACCTGGACGACGATGATCTCCCCGCCTACACGATGGGCCGGGCCGCCGAACTGCTCGGCACCACCCAGGGCTTCCTGCGCGCGATCGGCGAGGCTCGCCTGATCACCCCGCTCCGCTCCGCGGGCGGACACCGGCGCTACTCCCGCTACCAGCTGCGGATCGCGGCCCGGGCCCGTGAGCTCGTCGACCAGGGCACCCCGGTTGAGGCGGCCTGCCGGATCGTGGTCCTGGAGGACCAGTTGCAGGAAGCGCAGCGCATCAACGCCGAGTACCGCCGCACTTCCGGCTCGGCGAACCCATCGGCGGCGGCCTGATGAGGGCCGAGGTGAGAAGCCACACGCCGGCGCACCTGCGGCAGTCCGACAGCCGTGAACCGGCGGCCCTGAGGCAGCCCGGTGCGACCCCTCCCCGGCGGGACGCTCGCACGCTGCTCCCCGCCGGCGACGGCCTGGTCCGTCTCACCGGGGAACTCGACGTGGCGACCGCTCCGGCTGTCCGCGAAGCGGTCCGCGCATCCCTCACCGCCTGCCCGGCTGTGCTGCGCGTCGACATCGGTGGGGTCTGGTTCTGTGACTGTGCGGGCCTGGGTGCCTTGTTGTGGGCGAAGGCGGAGGCGGCCCGCGCCGGGGCCGGGTTCCTCCTCAGCGGCCCGTTCCGGCCCGCCGTGGCCCGGCTTTTGGACGTCACCGGGACCACGACCCACCTCGGCCTGACGCCGGAGCGGAACGAACGGGGCTGCGGGCAGGGGGCACCACGCGGTCGTGCTGCGGCCTGTGACCCCGCCGGCCAGTCCCGCGGCCAGGCAGCCGGGCGAGCGTTCGCACACTGAACGGAATGGGGCCGCGAGGGTGGGGTCCACCGTGGCGGAGCGGCGCCGACGCGAACTCTTTACCCTCTGTGGTCTGACCGGGGGAGAGCCCATGTGCGGGTCAGGTCAGTCGCAGGGCGATCATGATGGTCTTGCCGTGCGGGTGACTGTCGATGTGGGTGTGTGTGGAGAGGTTGTGGACGAGGGGCCATCCGAAGCCACCGGGCTGTTCGATGCTGCTCGTGCGGTGTGCGGTGTGCGGGAGGGTGGGGGTTGGCGTCCCCGACGGAAAGGCGGAGCACGCCGTCGATGACGGCGGTGTGGAAGGTGGTGAGGCCGCCGCCGTGGCGAATTGCGTTGGTCACCAGCTCGGAGACGACCAAGAGCGCGTCGGTGATGGCGCGGGCGGTGAGGTCGATGCCCGCGCCGTCCAGGAGCTCGGTGACGTGGTGTCGGGCTGCCGCGGCCGTGGCCGGCAGCGGGCCCGCGCCGTGGTCGCCGTCGTCCGGGGGCCGGGGTGCGCCGGTGTCGGGGCTCGTCGGCGGGCTCATCTCGTCATCGCCTGCCCGTGATCGGGGACGGCATGCCGGTGCGCGCCCTCGGTTCGAGGACGGAGCGCGGCGGTCAGCATGCCATCGCGGTCTTCACGCTGTCCGTGATGCGGAATGCGGATCGGGTGCCGGTGACCTCGAACAGGCGGTGCACCGCGACGTGCAGCGGGCCGGCGATGATCAGCGCGATTCCGGCCGTCATGTGGGCCTGGCGGGGGCCGAGGAGGGCGTGCAGGACGGAGGAGTCCGCGAAGACGGTCTCCGAGAGATCCACGACCGTGCGGGCGGCCCCGTCCGAGACGGCCTCGGTGAGCGCATGGGCGAGTGCGGGTGCGCCGTCCTGGTCGAAGTGACCTCGCAGGTGCACGACGGTTATGCCTTCGTGGGTGGTCTTGGTGACCAAGGCCGCGTCTTCGATCACCGAGGCATTCTCCTATATGCCGATATGGGGGCGGGCCATCGGGATTCCGCCCGCCCGAGCCCGGTGCGAACTCGTCGAGCTTCAGCTCCTGCGCGAGCATCTTCTCGGCTCCGCCCGGAGCCGTCGAGGGTGTCCGCTCGGTCAGAACGGGAACGGCGCGGAACCCTTCGCGGACGGCGGCACGGCCTTCCCGGCCGTATCGAGGCGTCAGAGTCCGGGCATGCACCCGGGCCCCGACCTGGGGGGGGGAGGTGGTCGGGGCCCGGCGGGGTGCGACGGCTGTGGGCCGTGCGCGGGTCTCAGTGGCGGAAGGTGTCCTTGACGTCTTCCTTGGCCTGGCGGGCGTGGCCCTTGGCCTGCTCGGCGTGGCCTTCGGCGGTCATCCGCTCGTTGCCGGCCATGCGGCCCATGGCTTCCCTGGTTTTGTTCTTGGCCTGCTCGACGTGCGCCTTGGTCTTCTCCGTGCCCGACATCGGGACCTCCTCGTGTAGTACCGGATTGGTCGTGACGACCCGCCTGCTCGCGATCCCCGACCGCAAACCCCTCCAGTGGGATCCGGCTTCCGGTGGGGCCCGGTGGTCGACTCCGAGGCGGGCTCTCCTGCCCGAGCGTTCGGATGAGAAACACGTAAAAGTCGTGTGCGTGGTGGGGGAGGGGCCGGGCACACGATGCCTCGGAGGTTGATAACCATGGTTCCCCTGCTTCTTGTTCTTCTGCTCGCTCTGATCCTCTTCGGTGCCGGTTTCGCGGTGAAGATCCTCTGGTGGGTCGCGATCGCTGTTCTGGTGTTGTGGCTGGTCGGTTTCGTCGCCCGTCCGAAGGGCGGTAGCGGACGCTGGTATCGCTGGTAGCCGAACACCGGCTTCCGGAACGTGATGGGGCTCGGGGTGGCGCGAAACGGTCCGGCCCGGGTGTGTTGGGCCGCTCGGGGTACCCGCCGGAACAGCCGGGGCGTCCGTCGTGACGCAGCAGGGGACCTGCTCACCTCCAAGATCGACGGCCGCCCCGCCCCCACCAAGGTGCCACGGGCGGCGCGGAGCAAGGCCTCAGGTTCCCCACCGGGGATCCGGTCGCGGAAGTCGTGGCCCTGGATGTGAAATGTGGCGTGTCGACCACCAGATGGCGTCCCGTCTGCTTCAGTGGCCTAGATTCGGATGCCGACCGGTGGGAAGCACAGACTCATGGTGGACGCTCTCGTACGGTCGATGCCCTGCGGATTCTGTCGGGCCACCGAGGAGGACGGCGCGGCGCGCACGTTGTCCATGGTCGGAGGCCGTTTGTCGGTGACGTGGCATACCGGGTCGTGTCCTCATCTGGCGGCCGACCGGATCCTCGCGGAGCGGGCGTGAGGGTGACGTGGAGTGGCGCCGGATCGTTTCAGCGGACGTGAATGAAAGATTCCGCTTCCTGTCGTCGATGCTCTGCAGGCCGTCGGTCACCGCCTGTTCGACGTACGGAACCCCGATGGGCGAACACGCTCGTTGTGTCCCCGAAGCCGTCTGGGAGGCGAGGTGAGCGAGCGGTTGTTCTACTGGTGCCGCTCCTGCCGCCAACCTCTCTACGCCACCAGCTCGACCGCCTTGGGCGCCGACCGGGACTGGGAGGTCGACCACCAGCAGCCCGGTGCCTGCGGCAATGACCACCTGATGCCCCTCGTGGGTACGGCCCCAGCTCCTGAGAACCTGCCCGACGCCCCAAGGGTTCTGCGCCTCTTCGGATCGTGACCCCCAAGAGCCCACTGCGCCGCCGTGCAGGGGTTCAGCGTCACTCCCGTCCGTCGGGCCGGGAGTGGGGAACGGCCGGCGTGGGCGACCAGTGCAGCCGGAACGGACCCTGGCGCGGGCAGGTGCGTTGGTTCAGGCCGGGACGGCGAAAGCCTGCTGGGGTTCGCCGGTGGTGTAGTAGGCGGTGACGGCGGTGAGGATCTCGTCCTCGGTGATCAGTCCGGTGGGGTCGGTGCGGTGTTCGGCGGCGACGCGGCGGGCCTGTTCGGGTTGGGCGCCGAGCGCGACCAGCATGCGGTCGACGGCGTTGACGGTGACGCGGCCGTCGCCGTCGTGGTCGGCGGCCGTGAACACCGCCCGGTGCCAGGGCAGGGCGATCCGGGTGAACGCTTCCGGGTCCTGGTGCAGGCCGGCCAATGCGGCGCCGACGAACTCTCCGCGGGTGATGCGGCCGTCGAGGTCCCTGTCGGCGAGGCCGGCCATGCCCTCCCAGTACCGGTCGCCCGCCTCCCGCAGAGCGACGGCCTGGCTCGTGCCGTCGGCGACATCGAAGGCGAGGGCGACCCGCTGCGCCATGAGTCGGACGTCGGCGCGGGTAATGTGTCCGTCACCGTCCTGGTCGAAGGTGTGGAAGCGGGCCGCCATCTTCGCGGCGTAGTCGTCGAGCTCACTCACAGGGGAAACCTCGCAGGTTGGCGCGGCGGGAAGAACGCCGAGACTAGACGGGCCACGAAACACTCGGTACCGCCGCACATGTGCCCCCGTGCGCCGCCACCGCGCCCCGCCGCGCTGTCGGCCACTGTTCGAGGATGAAGGAGCCTGCCCGCCACATGCGGCCGGTCGCTCCGTTGCCGACCTGAAGGGATGACCGTGATCACCCTGACCGAGACGCTCGCCGTCCGCACCGTGCCCGCATTCCTGGACCCGAAAGAGATCACCGGTCTGACCGCGCTCCTTGACGATCATCTCGCCGTGACGGGCTGGCGTCCCGCCTATGTGGGCGAGGAACTCGACGACCTGCCCGCACGCGCGCACGAGATACTCGATTCCGCGGTCGCGCGGCATCTGCCGGAGATCCGCCGGATGTTCCCCTCGGCCGTGGGGGCGTCGCCGTGGCAGTTCATCGAGTTCGGGCCCGGCGAGGGCGCCGTCCGTCATCTCGACGGCATCGGCCCGGACCCGCTCGCCCACCCGCGGCACGTCGCCCGGATCGGAGTGACCATCGAGGACGCCACCACTGGAGGCGAGTTCTTCATCGAGACCGGCCCCGGCGGCGGAGTCTGGGACACACGACTCGATGCCGGCCAGGACGCCGGCTACGAGCCGGGCATGCGGTTCACCCTCATCGCACCCCACGACAAGATCTCCCGCGGCGAGCAGGACACGTCCTGGATCCACACCGTCACCGGCACTCCCAGGGTCCTGCCCGCCGATACGGGCACCGCCACCGTCTACGGGGCCCAGCTCATCCACGGCATCAAGCCCGTCCACCAGGGTCGCTGCCGCAAGTTCATCACCGGCCTCGTATCGGGCCGGTGACCGGCTCCCGACATTGCCCCCCGAGGAACGACCGCGGCCGGCACTCCCCATCTTCGGGTGGCCAGGGGCAACGCGGGGGACCGGACGGTGTGGGTCAGGACTGGCCCTGTTGCATCAGGTTGCGGGCCTGCGCCTGTCCTTCGGTCGCTTCTTCTCCCCGCGATCCGTCGCGGGCGTCCTGGTCACCGGCGACGGTGTTGACGACGAGTTCGGCCTCGTCGGAGTAGAGGTCCTTATCGGTCATGGCGATCCTCCTCACGCGCCCGGCAGGGTGCCGGCCGCCTGCCGATGATGGCACTACGCAAGGTGGCGATCTGGCAGCGGAAGGTCGCCGCCGGCTGTGTCGGTGCGCCGGCGGCCCGGCCCGGCCCGTGGCGGGGTGGCAGACCGTGGCTTGATCATCCCAGCCGGCCCCGGCCCCGGCCCCGGCCCCGGCCCCGGCCCCGGCCCCGGGCTGCGGCCGCACCGCCAGGCATGAACGGGACCTCAGAAGAGTCGAGTTGACGCCTACGGCGCCCTGTCGGCGGATCGGTCGGCCGTGATCGCGCGCCGGGCGTCAGACCCTTGATCACTCGAAGGAGTGGCCATCGACGCGAAGGCGAAGAGTGCCCTCTCCTTCACGTTGAGTCATGGCACGATCTTGTGGTGCCGTTCCGGCCGTGGACCTGCGGCGCAGCGCCATGACCGAAACCCACCGCGCGGCGCCCGGCACACCCGATCGATCCACCTCAGGAGAAGCCAGTGCCCGGCCACGACGCGACCAGCAACATCACCGGCAACCGCCCCTACAACTACCAACTCTCCGCGAAGGAGAAGCAGGCTCAGGAGGACGAGGGCAAGACGTTCTACGTCACCGTCACCGGGGGCGACAAGGACGTCCTCGACACCCTCATCTCCGAGCGGAACCCCGAGTACTCCGACCACGAGCGCGCCAATCTGCTGGACCGCCAGGACGAGACGTTCACGGTCGCCTACGCGAGCCGTCAGACCGCCGAGCGCGCCGCCGGCCTGTTCGAGACGGCGGGTGCCCGGGTCGAGACGGCGGACAAGGACGCCAGGCTCTGACCGCGCCCCAGAGCTGATCCCGGTCAGGGTTCCGGCAGGGCGATGGCCTTCCACCTCCTGGACCGGAAGGACAACATGCCGTCGTTACCTACGGCGACGTGCCATCGGCGCAGACCGCAGTCGATCTCTTCCAGGCCGCCTGGCGCCACCACAAGGTGAGCACGCATAGAACGAGGGATTTCTGACACCCACGCTCGCGCATCCTCCCCGGCCGAACGCTCCCTGGCCGGGACCCACCGGTCCGGCCGGGAAGTGTGGGCGGAGAACCTCGACAGTGCCCGGAAAGCCACCCTGCCTGCGGCCGACGACGAGTCGCCACCACCTCCGTCACGCCAACGAAGACGCGGATCGCGGCGAATGGCATCAGCGCACTGCGGACCTCGGCGGCGTGGTACCTGCCGAGACGACGCAACGCCGGTCATGCGGTCCCGCACATCGACCCTCGTGGTGCACAGAGGCGGCCGGCCGCGACGGACTGGTCGGGGCGGAACTCAGGCCGCGGCCCGCGGGCGCCGGTTCAGCCGTTGCTCGCCCTCACGTCCAGCTGGGCAGTCTTGCTGTCCTCGTTGGCGGTGAAGTCGACCTCCACGGGGATGTCCTCGCCCGGCCGGGGCGCGTCCAACGTGTCGGTGATTGCCGGGAGCCGTGCGCTGTGAGGGTTCTGCTGCTCGATGTCCGTCGTGAGAGCGGTTACGTGGTGCCGCATGGTGGTCTCGTCGAAGGTGTCGCCGTCGGCGTGCGCCAGGCCACCGGAGAGCAGGACGGAGCCCACGATGAGGGCGGCTTGCGTGGTCTTCTTGATCATGCAGTGGTCAACGAGAACACGCTGCGCCGGTCACCCCGCCGGACATCGGAGCGGCCGGTTCGTCAGGAGAGGTCACCAGCCGCTGCGGGTGTGGATGGACTGCGGGCCACACCCGACCGAGTAGCCGGCACGAAGGGGCGCAGGCGGCGTCGCAGAGGGGCCGGTCCTGCTCCGAGGCGGGGAGTTTGGCGTACCCGGACCGTTCACGGGCCTCGGCCCGTGTCGTCCCCTGCAGGAAGGGCCGGTCACCGGGCGTACGGCCGTAACCAGGCGGCGTCAGGGTGGGTTGAACGCTCGCAACAGCGTGCGGCCCACCGACGCGCGACGCCATCGGTGCATCGTCGGCCGGTCCGTGGCTACGGCTTGCATACCCCTGTTACATCGACCGAAAGGCAACCATCATGGGCTACTTCGACAACGGGCTCGGCAGCGACCAGATGAACGGCACCCTGACCTCCTCGGGCAGGCCCATCTCCTACCTGTGGAACGTCGACGTCTCCGGCGGGGACCAGGACCTGCTGCGGGCCGTCCTCGAGGAGAGGGTCGGTGACCAGTACAGCCCCGCGGAGATCGACAACCTGCTGGGACGCTCCGACTCCTCGTTCACGCTGGCGTTCTTCGACGAAACCTCGGCCACGACGTTCGCCGAGCTGGCCAGGGCCACCGGCGCGACCGCCGAAGCGTACGAGACGAAGAAGATCAACATGATCTCCTAGCGATCCGGTCGCGGCCGACTCACAGCCTGTGCCGTCGGCTGGGCCCTTCGCGGCCACGCATTACATGGAATCGGAGCCCTGCAGGCGGGAAGCGTTCGCGGCACGCTTGGAACCGGACAAAGTCGGCCTCCCGCAGCCGGGCTCCATCGGTCTTATGTGATCATGCAAAAAACGGACCGCCTCGTCACCGGACGACGTCACAAGGCCCGTTCTCAGAGGGAGATTTCATGCGTAGTCGTCACGTGCTGGGCGGTCTGCTTGCCGCCGCTGTCGCCGTCGGTCTCGCCGCCTCACCGGCATCGGCCGCGACTCCCAACGGGAAGTACCGGATCCAGGTGGGCGGTCAGTGCGCGAAGGAAATCGCAAAGGGATCGGAGTACATGATCGCGCTCGTCAACGACTGTTCGACGTCAACCGTGTGGAACGTGACCACCACCCTCACCGTGACGACCTTCCGCAGCGCCTCGTCCGGTAAGTGCCTCGGCGTCTCCGCGCCCAGGCCCCATGAACCCACCTGGGTTACCTCCAAGGCCTGCGCGGACATCTTCGCCCGCAAGGCTTGGCGCATCAACGAGCCCGACAGCGAGGGATTCACCGAGATCTCCCAGCCGTTCAAGGGCAGGACCGAATGCCTGGCCAACGAGCACCGGGGCTTTCTCCAGCAGGATGCGTGCGGCGGCAACACCACCGAGCTGATCAAGGTCTAGGCCTACCCCAAAGCCCGCACCCTGCAGGGACCCCTCGGCGCCCGCCCCGATGTCGCCGCCGGCTTCGGGGCGGTGGACCACCTCATCGGCGGCACCCAGGCGTACCACTACCTCACCACACGCTACTTCGGTGACGGTCACGTCCCCGACGGCTCCACCTCCGGCCGGCTCAGCCTCACCGAACCCCTCGCACCACTGCGCCCGCACCCCGCCAGCTGCCCGGCAGGTCAGGGACAAGACCTCTCTGCCGACTGGTAGGGCTGCGGTGGCCTGCGGACGGCCGGAGCCCGGCTACCCACGGGCGGGCCGGCATTCGGCATCGGGACGGCTCCGAGCCCGGTCACCCGGCGGCTGTGGGTGCTCACGGCGGCGCCGGACCGCCCTCCCTGCTGGCCGGCCAGACGGATCCCGACTTCTCGTGCCAGGGAAGGATGCCTTCCCAGAGAGCGCGGGACCGCTCCCGCGAGCCGCCGTCCCCACCCAGGGCCCGGGCGGAGGCCAGGGCCAGGGCGAAGACAGCAGGGGCGAAGGGGACGCCTGTCGTGAGCAACCCCGCTCTACCGGTGCCCGTATAGGTGCAGGGGCATCGTCAGTTCCGCCCTCTTGCCGTCGTTCATCGCACGCTCCACCATCTGTACCGCCAGGCGGGTCATGGTCGCGGACGGGGTCGGCAGGCCGCCCGCCTGGGTGCCGGTGAAGAAGCCGTGAACGGCAGTCGGCACGACCGCGTCCCACGTGGAGCGGGCGAGGTCGAACGCGTCGGCGTCCACGTCGCCGATCATGTACCGCACCAGCGCGGTCGCGGGCGGGACGGTGATCTCCTTCGGGCCGGCCAGCGAGGAGAAGTACTCGATGGTGGCCTTCACGTACTTCGCGGACTGCGGCGTCACCCGCGCGTGGACGGCATCGACGGCCGCCGCGCGCTTGCGCGCCGCGGCCAGCGTCGGGGGCATACCGTCCGCCCTGATCCCCATCAGGTAACCGCCGGCGCGGCACTCGTGGAAGTAGGCCTCCGCCTCCTCCTCACTGGGGTGGACGCCCAGCTTGTCCAGGTGGTCGATCAGGTAGCAGGTGAACAGGCTTCCCTCGGCGAGCAGGTCCAGCTGGTTGATGGGCAGGCCCCACTTGGCGGCGTCCCAGTGCCCTTCGGTGTGCAACAGATAGCGCACCGCGGAGTGTGCCATCCGTACCCGCGCCGGGGTGACGAAGGCCGCGCCCTCGGGCCCGTAGGGGGTCTTGTGCAGGATGTCGCCCACCGCGCGCAGCGCCTTGGCGAAGCCCTGCTTGTTGTCGTGCGGGCCCTCGATGCCGATGATGGCCGCTGCCGCGGCGGGGAAGCGCATCCTCTCCGGCGTCACGTCCAGCACCGCGGCGAAGGAGATCTGCTGCGCGTGCGCCATCCCGAAACGGTGACCGGCGGCCAGCGCCTCCGGGTCCACCCAGGACGGCAGTCGACGGGTCGTCTCCAGGAAGTCGCGCAGCTTCGCAGGCAGACCGCCGGGGATCGCCTGGCCGTTGGTCTTCCACCCCTTGAGCGCCTCGTTGACGGCCGCTCCCTGTCCCCGATCGAAGGCCTCGCTCACGGCCTCGTCGCACTGCGGGTCCGCGACCTGCTTCAGGCCCTCCAGAAACGTCCTCTCCTCGGGGGCGACATCAGCCGCGGTGGCCCGCGACGGTACGGGTGCGGAGCCCGATGCGGCTCGGGCGGCGGATGCTGCGGTCCCGCTGCCAAGGAGGGCGGTGGCGCCGGCCGCCGTTGCGGCTCCGAGAATGTGACGTCGTGTCATGGGGCGGCTCATGCGACGATCTTGGTCGATCGCCGCCACGGGCACCGCATCGGAAGACCAAGATCCCCTCGATCGGATGATGGTGTTCACAAGATCGGTGAGCTGTACGTCCGGATCGAGGGGACGGGCAGGCCGTACCTGCGCCGACGAGGCCGAGAAAGCCGCCCGCCGCGGCCTCGCCGAGACCGCCCGGGAGTCCCTGCAGCGCACCGTCCACACCGCGGCCGCGCTCGCCCGGGATGATGCCGACTTCCTCGACCGGCTCCGCGACGCGGGCCTGCGCGTGCGCGAACGCCGCGACGAGGAGGGCGCCCTGCTCGGGTACGCGGTCGCACTGCTCGGGGGCCGCGCGGACGGAGGCAGCCACCCGGTCTGGTTCACCGGTTCCACGCTCGCCTACGACCTGTCGCTGACCCGCCTCCGCGAACGCTTCGAACCGCTCGTCACTGAGGCGGACTGGGCGTTGGCCGAGCACCGGATCCGAGAAGGGGTGGGCGAGTTTTACGGAGATGACCGCGGTCAGGCCCTCGTGTACGGCCTCGGCTGTGAGGTCCTCGTCCTCTGCGGATATATGCCGTTGACGGCGCGCGTGCTCGTTGACGAGGTGAGCGCGGTGCGGAAGCCGTGTTCGTAGGTGCCGCCTTCATGGGTGCGGGTGCTGTTCGCGAAGGAGCGGAACTCTCCCGGTGACCAGGTGTTCCACTGCATGGCGACCTGCACGGAGATCGCCTGCTCCTCGTTCTCCGACGTGAAGCCGATGGCGGGGGAGTGGACGAGACTCGGGGGGTAGGGGTTGAGGTGGGCGACATAGGAGCGAAGGCCGTCAAGGACGCTGTTCTGTCGGTAGGTCCGGCCGAACAGCAGGCGATCGCCCCGGGCGTCCGGGTAGTACTTGACGTATCCCAGGAAGTGCGTGCCGGGATGAACGTCGCCGATGACCTTGAAGATCACTCCGTTGCGGTCCAGGAGGTAGTCGCGGTCACGGATGGTCGCCAGCGCCGTGCCGAGTGGCGAACTCTTCGAGGTCGGGGAAGAGGGCGGTATCGACTGTCCCGGTGCGCTCATACTGCTCGAGTCCCTTCGTGACGAGGTGACGGCGGTACTGCCACTTCAGGTGCTTGTCCGTGCGTGAGAGGTCGGCGGGCCGCATCAGGGCGAGGAAGAACAGGGCCTTGACGAGCAGGTAGGCGCCCAGGTTCTGACTGACCGGCTGCCCGGTCGTGTCCAGGCTCGCTTCGTCCAGCACGGCGAGGTAGCGGCGCCGCTGGGCGGGGTTGGCGGTGTAGCCCTTGCTGCCGCCCTTGAAAGCGATGATTTCCAGGGCGGGCAGGACGTCATAGCCCAGGGGCACCAGGCCGTGGTGCTGCCAGTCGATCACCCCGGCCGGCAGAACGTTCGGCAGCCCGTAGTCGAGGTGGCCCCACACCATCGCAACCGTGCCCAGCCGATCCAGTACGCGATCGAGCACGGCCTGCGTGCGGGGGTTGTCCAGGTCGGGATTCTCCTGGAAGACGTTCCGGGTGAACCCGGCACTGGCCAGCCACTGCCGCAGGGCTCCGGGCTCGGGCGCGACAAGGTGGGCCGCCTGCGCGCGCAGCAGGCGAGCGCCGACCTGCCCGGCGGTGTCGACGACGTTGTCGTCCAGGGCGCGAGCGCCGTTCAGGGATGCCGACGCCAGGTCGTGCAGTGTCCGGTCGCCCAGCGACTCCTCCACGACGTAGTACCGGCCGTCGCCGGTGACGCCCTCCTCCAGGATCCGCGGGACCGGGTAGTCCAGGCCGGCGATCCGGCGCTGGAACGCCGCCTCCTCCCTGAGCTCGGCTCCGCCGGTACGCCGGTAGCGCGTTCCGTCGCCGCAGACGTACACCGCGCCGTCGGTGGCGGTCCGCTTCTTCACGAACCGCCAGTCGTTCTCGTCCATCAGCTCGCTCCTTCCGGCTCCTGTACGAAGCCGTCGATGACCGGATCTTCGGGGATGGCCCGCGACAGGGTCCCGATGTCCATGACCCAGCGCATATCACCCGCCGCGACGCACTGCCGCAGTTCGGCGAGGACATCACTCCCGGGAGTGTCCGACCGGGCAAGGTGGGCACGGCGCAGAAATTTCAGAAGGCCCGGGAGCTGTGCCACCGTGATGCCCGACCGGAAGTGCAGTGCGCACAGGGGCAGGAACCAGGTGAGGAACAGGTCCCGCAGCGCCGGGCTGACTCGGTGCACCTCGCACCAGCGCTGCAGCCCCACAGGGTCGTCGTAGGGGATGCGCCCGTGCAGGCCGTACCGCAGCCTTGTGCCGTCGTGTCGCCGGAACAGAGCCCCGTAGGCGACGACGTTCGCCGCCGCGTTCTCGGTGACCGTCATCACCGGCTGCCCGGCATCGAACCGGGCAGCAGCGGCGAGCACGGTGATATGCACTCCGGCCCGCGGGTCCAGGACCAGACCGTCGAGCCCCAGCGGCGCCAGGCTGATGCCGTGGTCGCGGGTGCGGGACAGGATCAGGCGCCGAGGAACGTTCCCGGCGATGGTCAGCAGATGCCCGGGCGGCCGAGCCCGATGGGCATGGAAGTCATCACGTGAGAGAACCGGTGCGCCCGGGGGCCGGTCCCACACCAGCAGCCGCCGGGTGCGAGGCCGGGAGCCCTGGTGCCCGCACGCCCGGCAAAGGTGCGCGACGGCGCCGGTCATGTGACCGCATCGGACGCAGAGATGGACAGCTGTGGGAACGACCGCCAAGTCGCCCTCCAGCAATAGGCGTTCGATGATCTGCAGCGCCAAGGCGGCCACAGCGGGAGTGGTGTCGGTGACAGTGCCACCGGCCGGGGGCGCGCCAGGCGCGTACTTGGCGACGATCGCCCGTTCCTCCCGCTCCTGCCGACCGATGATGTCCCGGTCGGGGGCGTCACGATGGCGCAGGTCCCCGGCCAAAGTGACGGTGTTCCACAGATGCGGGACCGGCCCGGCGCCAAGGAGGGTGTTGAGTGCTTCGGCCGCACGGATACCGGCCGCCTTGCCCGGCCGTTCGACGAGGGTGAAGGGCCCGTTCTGCACAGGCCCGTTGAAGTACATGACGTTCATGACCGTTTTCCTCCTCAGCAGATCCGCCGCTCTGCGTGAGCGGCCCTTTGGCCGTCAGGCTGTGGCGGCTCCGTCGAGAGCGGCAGCCAGGAGCACGGCAACGTCGTTTCGGTACGGGTCGCTGTAGTTCTCAAGATCGTCGAAATCGAACCGCGCACTGGCCGCGGTGACCGTGAACCCCGGGACGACCGTGGCCGCCCGGCCCTCCAGAGCGGTGGTGAGGCGGTCCGCGTCGCGGGAGGCGAGACGGGTCTCGCTGTATGGACCGAGGCGGAGCACGGTGAAGCCGGACCCGTCGGACTGTCGTGCTTCGACGTCGACGCCGTAGTGAGCCGGGAGCATGCCGACATCGTCGGGAAGTACGAGGCCCGAGGCAGCGTGGGAAAGCGCGGCGAAGGCCGGCTGCCAAAGGCCGAGGATCGAGGTGGTCTCGCAGCGCCTCCAGCCGGTGTTGTACTGGCGGTCGTAGGGCGTGTGCGGGCTGTCGGGGTGGACCAGGGCGACGGCGATCACGTCGGGTCCGTGGTTGTCGCCCGGCCGGATGTGCGCACGTTCGATGTAAGCGCCGACCCGGAGGGCAATGTCCTGGGCGCAGCCGGGGGTCCAGGAGTCGGGGGTGCGCAGGGCGGCGAGCATCGCGCGGAACGCGTCGATGACGGCCTGGTCTGCGGGGGCGAGGGTGGCTCTGGGCGTGGTGGCGCAGCGGCGGAAGCGCCGGATCATCGGGCCGCCTCCTGCTCGGGCTGGGAGGCCGGGGCGCTGGGCCTCTTGAGGACGCGCGGAAGGCGGACGTGGAGGTGCTCGATGACGACCTCGCGGCCGCGGCGGCGAAGTTCGTGGCCAAGTAGTTCGGTGAGACCAGATGCCCTGTCCCTACCTCCTGCACAACCGATCGCGATGCGGCTGGGGCCGGCGGGCAGGTCGGCGTACTCGGCGAGGTTCGCGAGGAGCTCGCGGGCGCCGGGGGTGTTCAGGACGACGTCCTGGACGCGGGGGTTGAGACCGTCCAGGTCGAGGATGTCGCAGGCGGCGGGGTCGCGGAGCCGGTCGCGGACGTCCTCGATCCGGTCGGCGGCGGGCGGGACGGGGAGGCCGTCCGGGCCGGTGGGCAGGTGCAGGCAGCCGAACGAGATGAGACGGATCGGGCGCATGGTGCCTCCAGGTCGCGGGTGAGAGCAGGACGACGGTGCGCCGCCCCGGCCGGGAAGGCCGGGACAGCGCTCCGGTGGTGTGGTCAGGAGTTGGGGGCCGTGGCCGCACGGATGATGTCGGCGTGGTCGAACGCCAGCTCCGGCAGGTCCGTCAGCGGCCACCAGCGGGCATCGCGGGCGTCGTCCCCGGCGGTGACCGTTGTGCCGTCGGGGACGATGGCCATATAGGCGAAGGTGACGAAGGCGCCGCGCGGATCCCGGTCGGGCTGGTCCCAGACGCCGATCTGGTGCAGGGTGCCAGCGGGAACGTCGAGGCCGGTCTCCTCGGCGAGCTCGCGGGTCGCAGCCACGAACGGCGCTTCCCCGGGGTCGACATAGCCGCCGGGCAGCGCCCAGGCGCCTTCGAAGGGCGGTCGGCCCCGCTCGATCAGCAGGACGTGGCCGCTACGGGTCAGGGCGACCACGTCGGCGGTGTACTGGACGGACTCGGGCTTGGTCTCGGGCATGTTCGCCTCTCGGCTAGCGGGTGGTGTCGGTGACGACGAGGAACTCGTCGCCGGCGAGGTCCATGACGACGCGAGCGCCGCTGCCCTGGGCGCGCTGGGCGGCGGCGTACTCGTCGGCGGGCCAGGAGCCGCGGGGGCGGCCCGCGGGGAACCGCTCCAGGACGGTGCGCTGGACGGGCAGCGTGGCCGTCATCGCGTGGGACCGTTCTCGAAGGCGTCGATCAGGTCGAGGATGGCGTCGGGGGTGGGGCCTCGGCGATCCACTTCCCGGTCACGGTGAACACCGGGACGCTGTCGCGATCGGCGTTGAAGACGGTCGCGTAGTTGCCCCAGCGCTCGAGGACGAGGTCGTACAGCACGGGGGCCGGCGCGGCGTTCAACACCTCCAGGGCGTCGACGGTGAGTTGGGCCGGGGTGCCCTCGGTGGTGGGCTGGTGGAGGGTGCCGGTGACGCGGAGGAAGTCGCCGGGCTTGATCTCGCGCAGCAGCACGTCGGTGAGGCGCGGGTCGGCGGTGGTGCAGGCGTACACGGTGTCCGGGGCGTCGGGGTCGAGCTGGTCCGCGTCGGCGGGGGAGTGGATGAGGTCGAAGACGGCGGTGCCCCAGCTGGTGCCCGGCGCCGGGATGGCGTCGACGTAGCCGTCTATGGCGAGGTGGGTCTGGGGACCGGCCATCATCGGGCCTCCGTCCGGGCCTTGGTGGTGTGCGGGGTGCGGGGGCGGGGGGTGTACTGCGCGCGGAGCAGCAGCTCGCAGTTGCGTTGCTGCTGTCCGGCGGTGATCGGCCGGGCCTTGGGGCCGTGGCGGTGCCAGAGCGGGGAGGCCGGCGGTTCGGGGTAGGCGAGTGCGTGGTCGACGTCGCGGTGGGAGGACATACTTGGGTCTCCGTCTCGTCTTGTACGGGAGGGAAGGCCCGGGGCAGGCGGACTGGTTTGGACGCCGATGTGCGTCTGTCCCGGGGCAGAGTTACAGCTCGAAGGGCTTGCGTGTGAGCCAGCTGTACGGGCTGTTCCAGAGGCCGGCCTTCGCGGCGGGCCAGTCGAGCTCCCAGCCGGGCCGGTATCCGCAGGCGCCCCAGCCGTCCGGGCGCCCGTGGGGGATTTCGCGTCCGGCCGCCGCTGCGGCGCGGGCGGCGTCGTAGACCTCGTGGGCGGCCTTGATGGCGGCGGTGCCGCTGTCGGCCTGGCCGGTGAAGACGTGCACGCCGCGCAGGCACTCGGTGTTCCGTATGGGGACGTCCACCTCGAAGTAGTCCTTGGCCATGACGTCCAGCTCCTCTCGTGCTCGCGGTGGTGAGGGACCACCGCGACCGCCCCGGCCCCGGCCGGTGGGCGGCAGGGGCCGGGGCGGCACGGAAGACCATCGCTCAACCGCGGTCGGGACCTCGTAGATGTCGATCACGTCGTCGCCGCCGGACCAGGTGCCGGGGGCGTGCCGGATGTAGACGATGTGCAGCGGGGAGCCATCGCGGGCGGCGACCTCGTACCCATGCACCAGGTGCTACTTCAGCGCGGGGCGGACGGCCGGGGCCACCGACCTCTCGGGCCGCCTGGCGCGGCCACAGGCGGGCGGCGTTCATCGCGCCGTGCGTGCTCGCGCAGGGCCTGGGTGCGGGCGTCAGGGCATCCAGGGCGCCGAGACCGCGGCCACCGACGGGGACCATCCGCTGACGAACCAGCCGGCCTGACTGTGGCACCCCGGCGGGACATGGTCGGGCAGGGCCCGGTTCGCACGGCTGGCCCCACGGCCCCAACGGCCCCCACGGCGCCACGGCATCGGTGATTTTTCTTCCTGGGGATGTCACGACCCCTCCCCAACAACGCACTACATCACAGGACGATGCAGATGAAGGGAGGGGCTGCATGGATGTTCCCGGTGCGGATGATGGTCTGGAAGGGTTCGACGACTTCTACACCAACGAGTTCAGGCCGCTCGTGCGATTCGTCATGAGGTACGGCGCGACGGTCCAGGAAGCGACCGACGCGGTGCAGGAGGCGTTCATCGAGGCGGCCCGTAAGTGGCCCTCGATCAGTAACCGACGTGCCTGGATGCGGAGAGTGGCCTATCTCAGGTTCCTGCGCTGCGTCCAAGTCAGAGAGCTGCCCGTGGGTGAGCCGCCGGACACCCCCGGACCGCTCTCACCGGACGCCCGATGGGAAGTCGACGAGCAGACGGAGTTCGTACGCGCTTGCTTCGCCAAGCTGCCCTACGCCCAGCGCCGAGCCATGAGCTACCACTACGACGGCTTCAGCCACTCGGAGATCGCGACCGAGTTGGGCACGAGCGTCGAGGCAGTGCGCCAGAACGTGAGCCGGGCACGCAAGAAGCTTGCCGAGCTGCTTGAAGAGGTCAGGAACGAGGAGAAGGAGGCCGACGATGACTGACGACGGACGGCTCGCTGTGGAAGCCGACGATCCCGTGGACGCCGCAATGCGAAGGGCCGACCGGCGCGTGGATGAGGCGCTGAGCACCCACCTCGACCTCGCAGCCGGCCTTGCCGCCGTGAGGAACCGCTCGCAGCGCTCCGAGAAGGACGTCTGCGCCCCTCTCGCCCCACTCGGGCTGGCGCAGGACGTACTGGCCCGGATCGGGCCCGACCAGCTCTCGCTGTTGCCCTCGCACATCAGGGCGGCCGAGGTAGCCGGCGAACAGGGTGGGCCCGGTCAGCATGGTCGGCCCGCCGCCCGGCGCCCTCGACGCAAGCGCCAGTGGTTGGCCGGCGTCGCCGGCTGGGGTTCAGGCGGCCCGAGCGACGTCGTGACCCTGCTGGCACCGGTGGTCGCGGCCGTTGCCCACGAGGTCGTCCGCTACTTCACGGCCGAAGCACTGGACGCCCGCGCCGACCGGTGGAGGGACCGGGTCCGTGAGCGTTCCGACGAGGTGCGCCGGATCGTGCGGATCACGGGGCGCGAGGCGGGTCTGTCGGAGGAGAGCGTGGAAGAACTCGCCGACGCGGTCGTGGAGGCACTCGATGCCGGCACCGACTGAGGGTGCCGTGGAGAGCCGCAGGAGCTGGTCTCCGGAATCGGTCGTCTCCGGGACGTCGACCCGTTTCGCCCTGCTGGTGTTCTCCATCCTCGTCACCAGTGCCCAGCTGTTCACCGTGCTGTACCTCCTGTTACCCGGCCACGGGCGCGACCTGCTGACCGCTCAGTCCACCTGCGAACGGGCCTATCGGGCACGCGTTTCCGACCTGGACCTGCGCTACGACATCGAAGTGCTGGTCGATGATCGCGCGGTAGACGCGATGCGACAGGCGAAGCAGGCGCAGTGGGCGTGCGTCGCCGGCGAGAACCTTGAGATGGGGTACTGGGTCCTCGGAGGTCTGACGGTCGTGCTGCTGGTCGCCGGTCTCCTGTACGTTGTGACGCCCCTGTGGCAGCAATCCCGTCCGGGGGTCGCGCCCTTGCAGGCCAAGAGATTGAGGGACGATATCGAGGCCCTCATGGGACAGGTCGGTTTGCACCCGCGGACCGTCAGCTTCGTGGTGTCGACCCGTCCGGTCACCGGAGCATCTCCGGACCGGGTGACGTCCGGCCTGAACGCGGTTACCTTCGGGCGGTCCGGACGCTACGTGGTTCGGCTCGACAGCGGCCTGCTGCAGGCGTACGGCTCGGATCGGGAGATGGCACGGTCAACGAGTTCGCCCACGGGCACGGCATGCGGCGCTGCCGCTACCGAGGACAGGGAAAGGCCCACATCCAGCACGTCCTGACGGCGATCGCCGTCAACATCGAGCGCCTCAGCGGACTACCGTCGACAGAGGCAGGCTCTCCGCCTCGACAACCGACGGCCTTCCAGAACTACCTCGACCAACGCCAGATACCCCGGCCGAAGTCCTGGCGAACCCTGGGCAGCTGACCCCGGCGGCTCCAAGATCCCCGACAGAGTCAAGCTTAGAGAACGGGACGCCGACACGCCCACGGCAGCAGGGCTCCGCAAGTCTGGATGAAGCGATCGATAGGGTCACTGGCGGGCATGACACGAACGCCCGCGCCGCTGAGGCAGAGATCCCACGCCCTCTGCCTCCTAGCCGGCCAGGCTCCCCGGCACCCACCGATACGGGCCCGTGCACACGACCAAATCACCTGCGGACGCGGACCCGGGTGGAGCGTGGGCTGTGAGGCTGATCCTTTGGAGTGGACACCCTGACAATGGATCTTGATGGTCCAGGGAGGGATGTCCAGGTGGGACGTAAGTCTCCGTATCCGGAGGAGTTCAGGAAGGACGCGGTCGCGCTCTACCGCGCCACGGCCGGGAGGCGGACGTACGCGGCGGTGGCCGCGGATCTCGGCATCACCGCGGAGTCGCTGCGGACGTGGGTGCGCAAGGCCGAGGCCCAGTCCGTGCCTGAGGCCCGCGACGGCAGCGGGAGCGCGGCCGAGGAGCTGGTCCGGCTGCGGGCGGAGAACGCCCGGCTGCTCAAGGCCGAGCAGGAGTGGCGGCTGGAGCGCGAGATCCTGCGCCGGGCAGCCGCCTATTTCGCTCGGGAGGTGAAGTGAGCGCCCGCCGCTGGGCCTTCATCTCCGACAACCGCGCCGACTTCGGCGTCAAGCGGATCTGCCGGGTGCTCGGGGCGTCCCGCGCCGGCTACTACCGACACCTGGGCACCGAGCAGGTCCGCACTGAGCGCCAGGCCGAGGAGGCTCGGACCGTCAGCGAGATCCGCGCCATCCACGCCGAACACCTGGGTGCCTATGGTGCCCCGCGCGTCCATGCCGAGCTGCGGGCGAGAGGGCGCAGGATCAACCGCAAGCGGGTCACCCGGCTGATGCGGATCAACCACATCGTCGGCCGGCACCTGCGGAAGAGGAAGCGGACCACGATCGCGGACAGGACCGCGGTGCCCGTGCCGGACCTGGTGATGCGCGACTTCACCGCGGACACGCTGAACACCAGGTGGTGCGGCGACATCACCTAATCCCTTGTTAAGGGCGGTGCTGGAGGAGATCGAGTTCCTCGGGCCTGTTCGAGTGCAGGCTTGCGACATCTTTCGATTCCCGGGCTGTAGGAAGCCTCTCCGTAGATCGGTGCGCATGTCTGCACTGAATTGAGGGTGTTGGTGCCCGCGGGTGCCGGACGGACGCCTAGACATCACCTGGCTTTGCGCCCATATGTAGAGCGGCGACGTCCGGTATCTGCGAGCGTCAACACCCAACTCTTGATCACTCGTTGGTGTTGGTGGTGCGAGCCCGCTTCACGGTGACCTCTTGCGAAGCCCGAGCTTTCCAGAGCTCCCGTTTAGACCGAGGCCCGTGGGGTGAGCTGGTGCCACGAACAGCTACTGAGGTGGCGGACCGGTCGAGCCGGCCGAGTCCTGGGATTAGGTCGCTGCGTGGTTCCGCATGAGCTCGTGACCAGCACAAATACACAGGATCACTCGGAGGGGCCTTGATCTACTGCGGCATCGACTGGGCGGAGAAGACACACGACGTCGCCCTGGTTGACGACAGCGGCCAGCTGCTGGCCAAACGGCACATCACCGACGACACCGTCGGCTACCGGATCCTGCTGGACCTGCTCGCCGAGTACGGCGACAGTCAGGAGGCCCCGATCCCGGTCGCGATCGAGACCTCCCGCGGCCTACTGGTAGCCGTGCTCAGGACCGGCAGGAGGCAGATCTTCGCGATCAACCCGATGGCCGCCGCCCGATACCGCGACCGGCATTCCGTCTCGCGCAAAAAGTCCGACCAGGGCGACGCCCTGGTCCTGGCGAACATCCTCCGCACCGACATGCACGCCCACCGGCCTCTGCCCCAGGACAGCGACCTGGGGCGTGCCATCGCCGTGCTCGCACGAGCCCAGCAGGACGCCACCTGGAATCGTCAGCAGATCTCCAACCAGCTCCGATCCGTCTTGCGCGAGTACTACCCCTCCGCCCTCGCAGCCTTCGATCCTTGGCGCAACGGCCTCTGCCGACCCGAGGCCCACGAGCTCCTCGAAGCCGCCCCGACACCGGCCAAGGCCGCACGGCTGACCCGCACGCAGCTTCAGGCCGCACTCAAGCGGGCCGGCCGCCAGCGCGGCATCGACGCCGAGGCCGAGCGGCTCCGGGAAGTCTTCCGCGCCGACTGGGCCCACCAGCCACCACTGGTCGAGGACGCGCTCGGCAGGCAGATGCTCGCCCTCTTGGTCCAGCTGGAAGCCGCCTGCGCGGCCGCGGGCGACCTCGCGAAGGCGGTGGAGGAGACGTTCCCTCAGCACCCCGACGCTGAGATCATCATCAGCTTCCCCGGCCTCGGCACCCAGCTCGGCGCCCGGGTGCTCGCCGAGATCGGCGACGACCGCAAGCGGTTCGCTGACGCCCGCGGCCTGAAGGCATACGCCGGCGCCTCGCCCATCACCAGAGCCTCGGGGAAGAAGTCCAGCATCACCCGCAGATGGGTCAAGAACGACCGCCTCAACCACGCCGGATACCTCTGGGCCTTCGCCGCCATCACCGCGTCACCGGGCGCCAAAACCCACTACCGCCGACGCCGCGACGCCCACGGAGACTGGCACGCCGCCGCCCAGCGCAACCTCTTCAACCGCATGATCGGCCAGCTCTACCACTGCCTCCAGCATCACAAGCTCTTCGACGAACACACAGCCTTCTCGGCCCAACTCGCCGCCGCTGCTTGACACGTTGAGTGCCTGAGGTGTCTACATACCCGTCGGCACGGCCTGGCTCTATCTCGCCACGGTGATCGACATCTGCTCGAGGAAGGTCGTGGGCTGGTCGATCGCGGACCATATGCGAACCTCGCTGGTCACCGACGCGATCGAGATGGCCGTGGCCGCCCGCGGTGGCCGGGTCCACGGAGTCGTTTTCCACACGGACAGGGGCGCCCAGTACAGCGCGGCCGCCTTCGCCGACGTCTGCCGCCGGCACGGCATCCGCCGCAGCATGGGCCGGGTCGGCTCGAGCTACGACAACGCGCTCGCCGAGTCGTTCTTCCAGGGCCTCAAGCGCGAGTGGCTCCACGGACGTCGCTGGACCTCGAAGGCACAGGCCCGGCTCGAGCTGTTCCGCTGGCTGTCGTACTACAACCGGCGCCGTCGCCACTCCGCGCTCGGCTACCTCACACCAGCCGAATTCGAACAACAACTGATCACGACACGTACGCTGTCACTCGTCGCATGAAACCCGGTGTCCACCCCCAGGAATCAACCTCAGGTGAGGGTCTCGGCGGTGGTGGACCAGTCGAAGTTGTCGCCGTGGATGTCGTACGCCGGTTCCAGTTGGGCCCCGATGGCGTACTCCGGCCGGGCGCACGAGCGCGCCGGCAGCAGATCGTGCCTGCCATCTCACGACCAGGGTCACATCAGGGCAATCATCAGCAGACTACTTACGAGGGACATGACGGCGAGTGCGGCTGCGATGCGGCCGACGCGCTTGGCCACCGCTGCAGCCTTCTGATGAGTCTTGCGCCAGTCGATAACCTCCTCCATGGTGCCCACAAACGACCGGGTCGGGAGCTGGTGGTGACGAACTATCGGATAGCTGCCGCCGATCACCAGGTCGGGCGTGACCGTCACACCTGTCTCCTTGCGGACGTTGTCACCGCCGGACACCTCGATCTCGTACACGGCACTGGCGTAGCCGCGGGTGCCGAAGGGCTCCAGGTACGTCAGGCGCGCGTGGCTCTCTATGCCCATGTCTTCCAGCTCGCTGAACTCGCGCACACCTGACGTTGAGCCGAGGAAAAGCGACCGACAGAACCAGACGACAGGCAGGCACAGAAAACCCAGTCCGATGAGCACACAATTGAAGATGATCACGACCCGGACACTACGCGCGGAATGCATTGGTCAGTACCCGAGGACGCCGACGTCGACGACGTCCATCATGGCACTCCGTCGCTCAACCCGTCCGGGAGGGTCGTTCGAGTCGGAGCAGGACTCACCCGGCCGGCGCCCGCCGGGCAGTGCGCTCTTTCAACCTGGTTGCGTGGTCGACATGTTGATGGGTGGGGGCTGTATGGGCGAGGAAGCTCCCGGCAGATGGGTTCCCGACCAAGGTCACCATGTCCGCCAAGAGTTTCATGTGCCCGTCTACCCGTCGGTGTGGGGCGCTACCGGGTGCTGCACGAGGTCACAGGCGCCACGGTCGCCGTCGTCGCCGTCGTCGCCGTCGTTGCCGTCGCCGTCGTCGCCATCCACGTCGGCCGCGGCGGCTGGCCGGGTGCTGCCGTGGCTCCAGCCGGTCGGGGTCCGGGCGAAGGCCCGGCGACCGATGGTCTGCCACCTGGCGCGGGGCGTCGGTCGTGACCCGACTTTTGGACGCGCTGCGGGTTGGAGTACACGCGGTGGCAGCCGTAGGAGGTATCGCACCGACACGGTGCCCAGCCCATCCGGGTGGTTGTGACATATTCTGCTTCCCGAGCGGCTCGGGGTGCGCCGAGTCCGCAGGATGATCTGCATGGACAGCCAGACCTTGCACATCGAAATCCGGTCCCTGACCGACCGCGCCGAGATCACCGACCTGTTCGACCGCTACCTGCGTTCCCTTGACGAGCGAAACTTCGACCGGGCGTGGGCGGAATCGTTGTTCACCGAGGACGCCAGCACCGAGACGCCCGCGGGACTCGTGCGCGGACGCGAAGCCGTCCTGGAGAACGTGCGTACAGCAATGCGTCTTTTCGATCGGACCGTCCACTTCGGGACCAACTACGTCATCGAGGTGGACGGCGACCGCGCGATCCTGTGTGGGAACCAGCTCAGCACCCATGTGCTCGCTGGTGACGGCGGCCTGTTCCTCTCCGGTGGCCACACCGAGAACGAACTGGTGCGAACCTCTGTCGGCTGGCGGCTGCGCCGCGCCGACCTGCACATCATCTGGACACAGGGCAATCCGCCGGTACTGCCCTACGGCATGACCGGGGCCTGATAGCGGGCGATGCCCGAGGGGCCCGCGCTCATGGCGAACTTGCCCGTTCAGGGCCCTGGCCGGTGCCGCTTTGAGTACGACCGGGTACCGCGGCCATCAGGAATGGGATGGCGACCAGCGGGGCGACTGTCAACGGCCATTGGGATGCCCAGGTGGGTGGCCGTTGGGTGACCAGGCTGGTGGCCATCAGAAGCCCAGGCGTGTGATCAGTTGTACTCCGACACGTGATCTTGACCGATTGCCAGCCGATCTTGGCCGACCCGATCGAACGGCAATGGGTACGGTCGGCCCATGGAAAATCTGCCGGAGAGCGTTGACCGCGAGATCCTGGGAGGCCGGATCATCCATGCGATCAAGGCGTTTCGGGACGCGTCAGGCTGCACGATCCACGAAGCGATGGATTTCGTTGAGGAGCGTCGAGCGGAACTGCGCGCCGATCGGCCAGGTGAATTTCGGCTGAGCCGTGACGAAGGGGCAGGGACGTCCGCGTCTGACCTGCGAGCTTTCCGACTGGCCAGCTCGCCTGCTCAATGGGGACTACTCCCTTAGACGTCATCTCATTTGGCGAGTCTGCGGTAGCAGATAAGGGTGCAGGCGATGCTGGTGAAGGCGAGGAAATGTTCGGCCTTGCGTTCGTAGCGGCGGTGGAGGCGGCGGCAGCCGGCGAGCCAGGCCATGGTGCGTTCGATGGTCCAGCGGTGGCGGCCCAGTCGCTGCGAGGACTCGATGCCCCTGCGCGCTATGCGGTGCTTGATGCCACGTCCGCGTAACCATCTCCGCAGGTGGGCGTAGTCGTAGCCCTTGTCCGCGTGGAGCTTGCCGGGCCTGCGCCGTCGGCGTCCGCGGCGCGACCGGATGGGCGGTATGCCACGGACGAGAGGCTCGAGGGCCTGGCTGTCGTGCAGGTTCGCGCCCGAGATTCCGACGGACAGGGGCAGACCGGTCCGCTCCGTGATCAAGTGGATCTTCGACCCGAACTTGCCCCGATCGACAGACATCCCACGCGCTTAACTTGTCAAGCGGCTGCCGCTGCAAGGCCCCCTGTGAGCTGGTTGGGGAAGGCTTTCAGCTCCTCGTAGGGCTCGCCGTGCTGGAGGCAGTAGAAGAGCATCCCGAGGAAGCGGTTGAAAAGGTTGCGCTGGGCGGCGACGTGGCGGTCACCTGCCTCTTTGCGGCGGTCGTAGTGGGCTCTGGCACCGGTGGAAGCGGTCAGGGAGGCGAAGGCCCACACGTAGCCGGCGGCGGCCAAGCGCTGGTTCTTGACTCGGCGGGCCATCACCGAACAGCTTTTGCCGCTTGCCCGGGTGACTGGTGCACTGCCTGCGTAGGCCTTCATCGATCCCGCAGTCGCGAAACGGGATCGGTCGTCGCCGATCTCGGCCAGAACTCGCGCCCCAGTTAGCGATCCGAGACCCGGAAAGCTTGAGATGAGCGGGGCGTCAGGATGCTTCTCGAAGGCCTCCCTCGTGGCAGCGCCGAGCTCCTCTACGTTCGCGCAGGCCGCCTCCAGCTGACGCACCAGGGCCACGGTCTGCTGGCCGAAGGCCTCCTCAACCTGCATCGGGTGGTGGAGGTAATCGCGTCGGAGGACCTCGTGGAGCCGGTTGGCCTCGGATTCGATACCGCGCTGGCGTCCAGCCTGCTTGAGTAGCGACTGCAGCCGCCGACGCGTCAGACCGGCCGCCGCTTTCGGCGTCGGAGCCGCAGCCAGGATGGTTCGGGCCTCGGGCGAGCAGATGCCCTCGCGCTTTTCAGCGAATGCAGCAAGGATCGCGGGATAAAACTCGCGCAGCTGCGAGCGAAGCTTGTTGTGGGCCTGGACCCGGTCCCAGACCGCGTCCTGCTGGGCTCGTGCCAGCACCGCGATCGCCTGAGCCAGCTCGGAGTCCTGAGGCAAAGGCCGGTGGGCGGCCATATCGGTACGGAGGATGTTCGCCAGCGCGGCAGCATCGAAGGCGTCTGACTTTTTCCTCGCGACCGAGTGTCGATCTCGGTAGCGGGCCACCGCGAGCGGATTGATCGCGAACACGGGGCGTCCTGTCGCACGAAGACAGGCGACCAGCAGCCCTCGGGACGTCTCAATCGCGACTGGGATTGGATGATCCTTGCTGTCACCGTGCTCTATTAATAGGGCTGTGAGCTGTGTGAATCCTGCAGCATCGTCGCTGATTCGCAGCTTAGCGAGCCGTGTTCCGCCGGCATCGACGAGTGCGACGTCGTGGTGGTCCTCTGCCCAGTCGACCCCGCAGAACACCGGCACTGGTAACCCTGCGATCTCCATCATCTTTCCCTTCGTCCTCTGCTGTTTCCGCAGGCCGGAGCCTATGCAGGGTGCGCGTGCTCCCTAATGGAAGTGCTCAAGGCACAACATCCCACCAGCCGTTCGCAGCCCCAGTGAACTGCACGGTGCTTCGTCTTCGTGAGAGCTCTCGGGCTCACGACGCGATGAAAGGTGTTCCGTGCGGTCGGCTCAGGTCACGACCATCGAAGCCGCCGGCGCGTTTGGCCCGGTGGCGTGTTCTGAACTGGGTCCGCTGAGCTCCATTGCGATGCGTTTGTGGTCTGAAGCAGTGCGGTTGTGCTCGCAAAGGTCAGAGACACGAACGGTTCCGGCCGGGCTGGATCGCTCTCAGTAGAGGACTTCCTGCCCAGTGGCGGATGAGACCTTCGTCCCGGCCGGCACCGCTGTTGAAGCAAGCCCCGCGGTCTGTCGAAAGAGCTATCGCTCCGGATTCGGATAGCGATGACTTGCTTCGCTGTCCATTAGGATTCGGACCCGTCAGATCCCCCTTTTCAGGGCCCGCATGTTCACCGAGTCGATCGCGCAACGCGACCAGTCCAGCTCGCCGCGGGCGCCGAGCTCGTCGAGGACCAGGCGGTGGAGCTTGGCCCACACCCTGGCTTTCGACCACTCGGAGAACCGCCGATGGGCGGTCGCGCCGGAGGGCCCGAACGACGCCGAAGGCAACTGCTGCCAGGTACAACCCGAGGTGGCAACGAAGACGATCGCGGCCAGTACTTCACGGTCACCATACCGACGCCGGCCACCGCCTTGAGGCCGCGACGGCACCTCCGGCACCACCCGCTGGAACAGCTCCCACAACTCATCCGGCACCAACCGCTCAACAATCCCCGACACGACCGACAGCCTACCCAACCACCCAAATGAGATGGCTTCTAAAGCCGGCCCGGCTGACGGTGGCCGACGTGCAGGCGGCGGACATCCGCGCGGTGACCGCCCTCCTGATTGCCGCCCTGGCGGCCGACGGCACCTCTACGATCGGCGGCATGTACCACCTGGCCCGCGGCTACGGCCGACTGCTGCCCAACCTGGATACGGGCATTGCGGCGTGTGTCGATGCGGCTGACAAGGCGGTTCAGGTGTGGCCTTGGAACGGCCGGCCGCGCCAGGGGCGGGCCGGCCGGTCAGTGCCTCAGAAGAGGAGTTCCCCGTCCGGGTAGCCGTTGCCGATCTGGGTGCGCGGGCTGTAGGAGCCGGCGCCGTCGCCCTGGTAGAACCAGAGTCCGCCGTTCGCGTCACGACCGACCAGGTCCGCGCGGCCGTTCCCGTCGAGGTCGCCGGGCGAGGCGAGCGCGGTGTAGGTCTGCCAGCCCGCACCGATCTGGGTGCGGGGGCCGTAGGTGCCGGTGGTGGTGGCCTTGTGGAGCCACAGGGCTCCGGCGGGGTCGCGGGTGACCAGGTCGGGACGGCCGTCACCACTGAAGTCGCCGGGCGCCAGCAGCGCGTCGTAGCCCTGCCAGTCCGTGCCGATCTGGGTGCGGGGGCCGTAGGTGTCGGTGGTGGTGGCCTTGTGGAGCCACAGGGCTCCGGCGGGGTCGCGGGTGACCAGGTCGGGACGGCCGTCACCGGAGAGGTCGCCCGCCGTCAGTAGTACGTCGTAGCCCTGCCATCCGGTGCCGACCTGAGTGCGGGTGGAGCCGGAGTAGGTGCCGGTGACCGGGTCCGCGGGGTAGCGCCACAGGGTGCCGGCCGTGTCGACGGCGAGGATGGCGGCGCCGTCGCGGGCGATGTGCGTCATACCGCTCCAGCCGATGCCGACCTTGCATGCGCCGGCGACACCGGTGGCGCCGGAGCGGCCGGAGTAGCTGAACAGGGCGCCCTTGGAGTCGCGGCGCAGTACGGCTCCGGTGCCCGTGGTGGTGGGCCCGCAGTCGGACCAGTAGGCGGCGGCGCGCAGCGCGTTGTGGTCGGAGGCCAGGCTGTCCTTGGGGAGCACGTCCGCTTTGGCGCTCTTGAAGTGCCGCTCTGACAGGAACAGGTAGTCGATCTTCGAGGTGTTGAAGGTCGGCTCCCCGCTGCGGCAGCGGGCGCGGTCGTCACCGCAGGGGGTGGCGACGAAGTGGTCGCGGTCGGTCTCGTCGGCTTCGATGAAGATGCCGTTGCCCCCGTCGGCGATGCTCGGGGCGTAGAAGGAGGAGGCGGCCTTCGAGCGGGGGTGGGCGTTGAAGTCGCCGCCGAGGACCACCGGGACACCCGCGTCCTGCCACTGCTTCGCCTGCGCGGCGAGCTTGGCGGCCTCCTGCTCGCGCAGGGTGGCGTCGTTCCAGTAGAGGTGCACGGAGCAGGCCCAGTTGGCGCGGCTCTGGGTGTAGGTCTTCACGCAGGGCACCGTGATGGGTTCCGTCTCGCCGCCCACGGTCAGGTCGAGGACCTTCGTCTCGGACAGCGGTCCTTTGACCAGGACGGCGTTGCCGTAGTCGGCTCCCCCACAGATGTTCGGGTTGCCGCCGGGCACGGCGGTGGCGAAGAGGCCCTGGAATCCGTACGCCTGCAGGCGGGTGCGGATCGCGTCGAACTGCGGTCGGCACACTTCCTGGAGGTGGAGCTGATCGGCGTTCCACGTGGCGCCGGTCGCCTCGGCGACGACGGCGTCGATACGGTGCGCGTTGTCGTAGCCCTCGCTCGCGGGGCAATTGTTGCCGCATATGTTGTAGCTGAGAAACCTCAAGGGCGGGGCGTCCGCGCCGGCGACGCTGTCGGCCTGCGCGGCGGGGGCGAGAGCGAGCGAGCCGAGGGCTGCGCCGAACAGGGCTGCCGCTGTGGCGAACGTCTTGCGTAGTCTCACGAAGTGCTCCTGAAGAGGTGGGGACGGTAGGGGAAGAGGAAGAACCGGGTTGCGAGGCGGGGACGTCACCAGCTCGTGCCGAGCCGGACGCGCGCGGCGCCGCCCGCGAAGGCGGGCCCCGAGTAGCGGAAGAGGTGGCCGGTAGCGATCTCGGAGGCCAGCAGGTCCGGGACGCCGTCGCCGTTGATGTCGCCGACACCGGTGATGTTGGTCATGGCGTCCCAGCCGGTGCCGATCTGGACCTTGGTGGCGCCGTTGTAGTTCGGGCCGGAGTAGCGGTAGAGGTTCCCGTTGGACGCGTCGGCCGCGAGGATGTCGGCCACTGCGTCGCCGGTGAGGTCGCCGACGCCGGTGATGCTGCTCATCGCGTTCCAGCCGGTGCCGATCTTGACGCGGGTTCCGCCGGTGTAGGCGGGCCCGGAGTAGCGGTAGAGGTCGCCGGTTGCCTTCTCGACCGCGAGGAGGTCCGGACTGCCGTCACCCGTCAGGTCGCCGACACCGGTGATGTTGGTCATGGCGTCCCAGCCGGTGCCGATCTGGACCTTGGTGGCGCCGTTGTAGTTCGGGCCGGAGTAGCGGTAGAGGTTCCCGTTGGACGCGTCGGCCGCGAGGATGTCGGCCACTGCGTCGCCGGTGAGGTCGCCGACGCCGGTGATGCTGTCCATCGTGTTCCAGCCGTACCCGAGCTTCACGCGTGAGCCGCCTCCGTAGGCGGGACCGGAGTACCGGTACAGGTCACCGCTCTTGACCTCGACGGCGATCATGTCGTTCACCCCGTCACCCGTGAGGTCACCGACCTGCGTCAGGTGGGTCATCCTCGACTGCGGCGCGGGAGGCTCGTCCGGGTAGGGATCAGCCGGATCGGCGGCCAGACCGGCGGCCGGGCCGCAGGTCGCCCAGGCTCCCTGGCCCTGCGTGGCCAGGACCTTCTCGGCTATGCGGATCTGCTGCTCCTTGGTCGCCTGGTGTGGGTACGCCGCGTACTGCCGGCCGCCGAAGGCGTCCCAGGTCGACTTGAGGAACTGCAGGCCGCCGAAGTAGGGGTGGCCGGCCCTGGTGTAGCTCCAGTTGCCGCTGGACTCGCACTGGGCGACCTTGTCCCAGGTGGACACGGAGGCGGCGCCGGCTGGGGTGGCCGCCGGGGAAAGCAGCGTCGCCAGGGCAAGGGGAACGGCGACGAAGGACGTACGGCACAGGGACGTACGGAGAGACGAGAGCATGTTGGTTCCTCGGTGAGGACAATGAGCGAGTGGAAACGTGACCGGGCGGCCGGGGTCACAGGGGCCGTCGGGCCTGCCGCATCTGAGCCACTCCCGCGGGCGCCCAAGGCGGTGCCCCACGGACACATCGGGCGGACGGGGCAGACAGGAGGGGGAGCCTGCGAAGTTCAGCTCCCCCGGGTGGTGGCTGCTACCAGTTGGTGCCGATCTCCACCGCACTGCCGCCGGCGAACGACGGGCCGGAGTAGCGGTACAGCTTCTGCGTCGAGGCCTTGACCGCGAGCAGGTCCGGGACGCCGTCGCCGGTGATGTCGCCGACACCGGTGATGTTGGTCATGGAGTTCCAGCCGGTGCCGATCTGGACCTTGGTGCCGCCGTTGTAGTTCGGGCCCGAGTAGCGGTAAAGATGTCCGGTCTCGGTCTCCACGGCGATGATCTCGGCGACGCCGTCACCGGTCAGGTCGCCGGCACCCACGATCGTGGAGTAGATGTTCCAGCCGGTGCCGATCTTGACGCGGGTTCCGCCGGTGTAGGCGGGCCCGGAGTAGCGGTAGAGGTCGCCGGTTGCCTTCTCGACCGCGAGGAGGTCCGGACTGCCGTCACCCGTCAGGTCGCCGACTCCGACGATGTTGGTCATGGCGTCCCAGCCGGTGCCGATCTGGACCTTGGTGGCGCCGTTGTAGTTCGGGCCGGAGTAGCGGTAGAGGTTCCCGTTGGACGCGTCGACCGCGAGGATGTCGGCCACTCCGTCCCCCGTCACGTCCCCGACCCCGACGATGTCGCTGACCGAACTCCAGCCGTACCCGATCTTCACCCGGGAGGTGCCGCCCGTGAAGGCGGGGCCGGAGTAGCGGTAGAGATCACCGGTCGCGGTCTCCACTGCGATCACGTCCGTCACACCGTCGCCGGTCAGATCGCCGACCGCGGTAACGTTCGTCATGCCCTTGTCGGGCACCGTCACGGGGGTGTCGGCGACCTTGTTGTAGCGGTACGGCTTGAAGTTGTTGGACGTGATGTAGCTGCGGGTGTAGGTGCTGCGGCGTGCGTCCGTGCCCGGCCGGGCATGCTCGATGATGTTCGCGACTGTACGGCTGGAGTCGGTCCAACCGGCGAACAGCACCACATGGGCGTCGATGTTGTTCAGCGCGTCGCCCGGCTGCAGGTCATCGAGGCTCGCGAGTTTCGTGGAGTAGTTCGGCAGGGTCCACGTGGTCGCGCTGGTGGGCAGATGCCAGGCCATGGACACCAGCCCGGAGCAGTCGGTGCGGTACAGGCGGCCCTGCTGGTCGCGGTACGAGGCACCCTGGCTGTACGGAACGCCCTGGTCCACCCAGTACTGCGCCCGGTTGATCATCTCGGAGCGGGTGATGGAGCCTCCGACGGTGGAGAGCGACGTGGTCGCGGCACCGGCCGTGACGGCGGTCGACGCCGGGACCGGGGCCGGAGCGGCCTGGCTCGGCGCGGTGATGCCGAGGACAACGGTGGCGAGAGCGGCGATGGTGATGGCGCGGGCGGTGGAACGCATGGGTAAGTCCCCCGTGTGGGTGTGTGGGTGATTGGGTGTGAACAGCCCGACGGAAGCGGGCAAGGGGCATGGACATCACGGCGCGGTAGCGGCGGATGGCGCGGTTCATCGCGCGAACGACCGCACGTGCTTGTGCGACTGACGTGGCGACGGGTGAGAGGAAGGGGTGTGCCCGTTCCGAAGGCGACGCTGACCTGGACTGTTTGGTGCAGGAGGTCCCGGGAGGGGTTCAGGCGGGCAGCAGGGCGGTGAGGCCGTGAGCGGCGATCGGCTCACGGGCCCGCAGGAGCAGCGCCCGCGCTCGGCCCAGCGCTGCCTCGTCGGAGGCGGCGGTGAGGAAGAAGGTGGCCTCCATCCCGTGCGGGACGGTCCGTATGGCGATGTGCTGGATGCCGTCTCCCGGGGTGGCGTGGGCCCAGAGCAGATCGTGCAGTAGGTGGGAGCCCCGGGCGGTGGTGGCTTCAGGAGCACCCTTCATGAGGGTGCGGACGATGCGCATGGCTGGCACGCAGAGTGCCGTGGCGCGGGAGATCAGTCCCAGCCGATGATGTCGGCCCTCGGCGTGTCCCACCCGATGGTCACCTTCGGCCCGTTGGCGGCGGCGCTGGTCTCGGCGGGGTGGACGTCCCAGCCGATGCCCGTTCCGATGGTCAGGGCGCCGAGGGCGAGGGCGAGGGCGGCAGCGACACGATGGACGGATGTAGGCATGAGCATGACAGGCTCCTTCGGATGGGGCTCCGCACGGGGCGCGAAGTCGGGGTGGCGGTGGTGCGTTCCGCTCCGAACGGGCCGTGCCGGCAACCTTGTCGGTGCCGCGTCCCTTTCGGTGATCAATATCCTGTGCCACCGGACGTCCGAGCTGAAGTCCTAGTGCCCGTCACCAAGGTGACTTGGCATCAAGGTGACGGTCTTGGTCCTTCACCGACCCACTTCCGCAGCCCGCCCCTCTTACGGTCGTGGTGCGTCCGGTGTGGTGGACGGGTAGAGGAGGCGGGCCGCTTCAAGGGCGGTGTGGGCGTAGGCGCGGGTGGTGGGGGTGTTGTGCGACTTCAGCCAGACGGGCGCCCAGGTGAGCGGCGGTGCGTCGATGAGTGGCACGTAGGCGATGTCGGGACGGGTGTAGAAGCGGGTGACCTGCGCGCCGACGATGACGGCACCGGTTCCGGAGGCGATCACTTGCAAGGCTTCCAGGAACGTCTCCACCTCGGGGCCCGAGGCGATCGACTTGCCCTCCGGCGTGCGGTCGGGCCAGCGGTCCGAGAGCCACTCCCCGGGGCGCACCCCGGCCACGCGCAGCAGCGCGACGTCGGCGAGGTCCTCCATGGTCACGCTCTCGCGATGAGCCAAGGGGTGCCCTGCGGGAATCCCCAGCATCATCTGCTCGGAGAGGACCACCGGTCCGATGACCATGTCGGGGTCGGTGAGCGGCAGGTGCAGGAGCAGGACGTCGACGTCGCCCTCACGGAGGCGGGTGAGGGCGTCGAAGAGCTGGACCTCACGGATGCGGACGCACCAACCCGGCTCGCGATCGGGGAACATGTCACCCGCACAGTGGGCGATTTGTCCGGCGGCGGCACCGATGAATCCGACTCGCAGGACGTTGGTGACCTTCACGGTGCTGCTGACGGCGCGGGCCAGGGCGGCCTGGATCTGCTCGTACGCGGGCCAGAGGTCCTCGTGCAGCTGGTGGCCGAGCGGGGTCAGGCTGACGCTGCGGTTGTTGCGTTCGAAGAGCGGAGCCCCGACTTGGCGTTCGAGCTTCTTGATGAGCTGGCTGACCCTGCCGGTGGTCACGTGCAGGCGTTGCGCGGTGCGTCCGAAGTGAAGTTCTGCGGCCAGCACGAGGAACGCTTCCATCTCCAGGCGTTCGAGCACTGATTTGCACCCCTTGTTGAGCCTCGCTAAACGAAGGTTCCAGTATCTCTCGTTGAACAACGCGAAACCGACGGGCATCCTGATCAGGGCGGCGAGGCCGGCACGGGACGATCACCACGGGGGGCCGTCATGTTCCCAGTCCGATTCGCGCACGACCGCTGTGGCCCTATCGAGGAGCAAGGGTTGGGCAGAACCGCCGCGTTACCCGGCATCCCACGGCGCATCTTTGTGCGTCCGTACGGTGCGACCTGCGGTTGTTCACGTCTTGGCAAGCATCCGCCAGCTCCACCGCGGTTGCGCTTACCGGCACCAACCCATCAGGGCATCGGCCTGGCGGCGGTCACCCCGGTTGCCCAACGACGCGAGGGTAATGCCCGCATCGGCGGTGAGCGGTCCGGGACTGCTCCGACGCGTCCATTGACCAGGACGCTGCCCTCCGGTCGGCGGCCCCGGGGTGGGCAGCCTGCAGCACTCGCGCACAGCGGCCCGGCGTCCGCCGGGCCGGATCCGCCCGTCCGGGGTGAGCACCGGCTCAGCTCCGAATACGCGCAGGTCGCCCATGAGACCTTGCAGTGCGGCGGTGTGCGCTGAACACGGACGTTTCAGATACGACAGCGCGTCCTCCGGGCGCGCATGGGGTGGGGGAATGAACGACACATCAGGACTGGAAATCCTTGGCCTGGACAGAACCCAGGAGGCCGTCTACCGGAGCCTGCTGGCAGGATCGGCCGAAGGAGTTGAAGAGCTCGGCTCCCGCCTGGGCATCTCCACGGGTGAGGTGGGAGCCTGCCTCGAACACCTCCTCGACGTGGGACTGCTCCAACCCTCACGGGACCGAAGCGGCACGCTCCGGGCCGTCAGCCCGGAGATCGGCTTCGACATCATCCTGCGCCGCCACGAAGCAGAACTCCTGCACCGCCAGCGCCAGATCGCTCTGGGCAAGGAGATCGCGGCCCGGACCGTCGCCGCCCTCGCCCGAGAACACGGCCCGGCCGACACCGAGACGGGAGAGCGCCTGATCGGCCTCGACGCCATCCAGCGACGACTCGAAACCCTCACCCGCCGGCTGCGCGACGAATGCTTGGCAATCGAACCCGGCGGAGCACAGTCCCAAGCAAGTCTGGACGCCGCACGCCCCCTGGACGAAAGCGCCCTCGACCGCGGAGTCCGCTTCCTGACGATCTACCAGGACACCGCCCGAAACGACCCCGCCACCCACACCCACGCACGATGGATCAACGAGAGGGGCGGCCAGGTGCGTACCAGCCCGGCAACCCCACCCCGCCTGATCGTGTTCGACCGCCGGACCGCCATAGTGCCCATCGACCCCCACCACACCCGCAAGGGCGCGCTGTGCACCACCGCCCCGGGAATCGTCGCCGCACTCGTCTCCCTGTTCGAACAGGCCTGGGAAAACGCCCTACCCCTGGACACCGACCCCCGTACCGACAGCGATGGCGGGGGCCTGGCCCCCGCAGAGCGCGGCCTGCTGAAGCTGCTCGCGTCCGGCATGACCGACGAGGCCGCCAGCAAGCGCCTCGGCCTCTCCCTTCGCACCGTTCGACGCCAGATGGCCGCTCTGATGGAACGCCTCGACGCCACAAGCCGCTTCGAAGCGGGCCTGAAAGCCTCCCAACGCGGCTGGCTTTGAAAGGCCTTCCCTTCTCGGTGCTCGAATTCCGGAATAGCCGCTCTTCTGAGGCGTCGTGTCACACGAGGCGATGCTGCTCTCTCCGGTGCGACCGCGCGTGCGCGGAATGTGTCTCGCCGGCACGTGCCTGCAAGGGGGGACCCGCGGTTGCCCAGCGTTGCGGCGGCAGGCGGCAGGCGGGCAGGCTACGACCTCGACGTCCTGCGTTGCTACGGCGGCCTTCGCCCTTGACCGCCGCCGCGCTGCGGAGGAGCTTCCGGTACCTGAACAGGAGGAAAGTCCCGCCCGGTGGACATCGCCCGGGCGGGGTGGGCGGTTCGTCGGTGAGGGTCAGCCGAGTTTGGTGAGCTGGATGTCCAGGACGTCCAGTGCCAGCTCGGGTTTCAGGCCCACCGTGTAGGAGGTGGCCAGGGTGTTGCCCTTGCGGACGACGACCAGCCGGGTGTCGAGGTCGTCGTGGGAAAGATTGAGGGTCACGGCGTCGTCGGCGCCCGTGACTGCGGGCCCGGGGGCGACCTTGGTGATCTTCTCCTCCGCCTGGGGCACGGCGTAACCGTCGGCGCAGGCGGTGCCGGCGGTCTTCACGGAGGCGAGAGCTTCCTCGGCACCCTTGCCGTCGTAGGAGGTGAGGGTGAGGGCGGTGAGGCCCAGGCCGGCCACACCGGCGCTCTCCGGGGTGCTGACCTTGGTGCGGGCGGCACCGGTAGCGGTGCCGATGGCGCCCAGGGACTGTGCCTGGGCGAGGACCTTGCACTCGGGCTTGTCGCTGGTGACCGTGGAGGCGGCGGCGACCTCCGCCGGCGTGACCTCCGTGAGCATGCGGTCGCGCACGTCGGCCTGGGTGACGATCAGCTTGCCGATCTCGGCGTCGGTCTTGCCCTTGGCGGGGGTCGCGGCGGCGGGGGCCGATGCCGATCCGGCGGCCTTCGGTTCGTCCTTCTTGTCGGCCGGCTTGTCCGAGCTGCACGCGACGACCAGCAGCGCCAGCGAAAGCGCGGACCCGGTCATGACGGAGCGACGGACGATGGTGTTACGCACGGTGGAAACCCCCCACGGATGACAGTGTCGCGGCAGAATCTACCGGCTGGTAGCGGCAGACGATCAAGAGCGGAGTGTCAGGCCCACATCGTGATCCGGGCGAACACCCGTTCCGCACTGTCTGCCGAGGCGACTGCGCGTATCACGGTGCGGTGCAGTTTGAGGTGACCCCCGGAGTGTGGACACAGGGGTTCATGCTGCGAGTGAGAGTTTAGCTGTCTTGTGGTGCAGTTGTTCGAACTTCATCGGGGAGAGGTAGTCGAGCGCGCTGTGGCGTCGGCGGGCGTTGTAGTAGGTGGGCCACTGGAAGATCTCCAGCCTCGCCTGTCGCATCGTCGTGAACAGTTTATCGACGGCAAGGCCGGCATGCGGGCGGGCAACACCAACATGCCCGACGCCGACGAGACCTGGTACCGCGTGCACCGGGACAAGCCGGAGGCGTCCGCGAAGGAGGCACAGGGCAAGCCGGCCTGAACGCCCTGACGGACGCGACCCGCCTGACCGGCGGGACCGGCCGCGACAGCCCTGACCGGCCGTCGAAATCGTCCCGCAGCGCCCCGCGCCTTCCCGACGTCGGGCCCGCGCCGGCGGCAGGTCACGCGTCGGCCGATTCCCCACCGCGATGGCGCCCGCAGGTCTTCACCATCGGCGCCGGAATGAAGATCACCGCCGCGCCGCGCCGCACCGGCGTACCCGGCGCCGGCCCCGGTGACCGAGGAGGCCAGCACGACACGACCGTGAACGGTGCGGGATCGTGCGGGCCGTTCGCACGGCCGGGCGCCGGCGCCGTCGGCGGGGTGCCTCGCAGAGCACTGGTCTGCGCCCCGCCGCATCCCGCCCATGCGACGGTTCTCGATGGCACGGCACCGGTGAAGGATCGCTTCTTCGAGGGGAGGTGCGACCGTGTGCGGGATCAGAAGAACGGCACCTTCTTCTTGGCGATGCCCCCGAGCGTCTTCACGATCTTCGAGCCGGCGTCGACGGTGGCCTTGCCTGCGGTGACCGCCGCGTCCGCGACCTTCTGCGTCGCCTTCGAGGCGACGGACCAGCCACCCCGTCCGCCGCGCGAGAGCAGGCTGAGGGCAAGGTGGCCGACGGACTCTCCGAACTCCTTGCTCAGCCAGCCGTACTCGATGCCGTTGAACAGGCTGCTGAGCGCCCCCGAGAGGGCGGAGGCGGCGAAGAGGGCTCCGGCCACCACGACCAGGACCGGAGCCGCCGGGGGGAAGAGGGCCATCGCTCCCAGGGCCAGGAGCGAACCGAGCCCGGACCAGTTGCTGATGACCTCGAAGGCGTCGGCCCACCAGCCGGCCTCCGACCACCACTTCTCCGTGCCGTTGGTGCCGTTGGGATTGACCTGGTCGTTCTCCGGAGTGTCGGCGGGGTTGCGCTGTTCGTCGGCGAGCCGCTGCGCTTCCTCCTGCGCCTTGCGGGCCGCCTCTGCCACCTCCTGCTCTCGCTTGACGATGGAGATCCTGCGGGCCTCGGACGCCGCTGCCGCCGCCTCGTCCGAGCTCTTGCCCGCCTCGATGGCCGAATTGTGAGCTGCGGTGGCCGACACGCGTGCGGAGCGGGCGGAGGTCAGGGCGCCACGGGCGGAGTCGATCGCCTTGTTCGCCGAGTAGTTGGCCGCCCGAGCCGCTCCGCGCGCGACCTCCGCCGCCTGCTTGGCCTGGTCCGCCCGGGCCTGGGCGTCCCTGGCCGACGTCGCCGCAGCGGTGGCGTTGGCGTTGGCCTCGACGGCGTGCGCCGCAGCGCTCTCCTTGGCCTGGAGAGCCCTGTTCGCCCACTGCTGGGCCTCCGCCGCCGCGTTGCGCGCGTCGGCCGCGGCCCGGGAGGCGTAGGCGGCGTCCCGCTGCGCCTCCTGGGCGATCCTGGCGGCGGCGGAGATGGTGGCCTGGATCGCGGCCGCGTGGCTCGCGGAGTCGTGATCGAGCCGGGCGGCATGGTGGCTCACCACGTTGACGAAGTGGAGTTTCATCCAGCTCGGCCCGGCCAGCGTCACCTCGCCGAAGGCCTTGGTGTAGGCGCCGCCGGTGTGGATGAGCGACGCGATCCTGACCTGTACGTCCTCCTCCACGGCCGCGGAGAGTTCTTCGTCGAAGAACCGCTGCAGGGCTTCGGGGGTGTTGACCGCCAGCGCCCGTTGTCAGTGCCCGTCCGTACCGTCGAAAAGGCAGGGGCGCGGACCGGCCGGCCCCGGCGGGAAGGGAGCGGACATGGGCGAGATCAGCGTGAGCGGGGAAAGCCTGGAGCGGCTGCTCACCGACAGCTCGGGCAGATACGGCGCCCCCTATCAGAAGGCCTTCGCCGAGCTCGCGCGCACGCACCGCGGCCGGCCCACAGCCGAGATCCTGCCCCTCCTGGCCCACGCCGCGGACCGGGCACTCCTCGGCTTCTCTCCGGCCGACCTGTGGGAACAGGCCCGCGCGATCAGCGACGGAGAGCCCTACCTGCTGCGCGTGACCGCCACCTGACACTCGGTACGAGCGGCGTGGTTGGCCGGTCCGGCCAATCACGGCACGCAGTCTCACGTGCCGGTCGTGCGGTCGTGCGGTGAGGTCCGACGGGCGGCCTCCCGCCAGGAATGGTTCCACCGCCTCGGATGGCGGGACCGCACGGTCGGGGTGATCAGTCGGGCGGCGGGTACGAGGAGCATCTCCTGGTTGGGCACCTCGTCCGCGACATCGCCTCCGGCGTCGAGGCCGGCTGATGGCCGTGGTCCGCGAAGATCTCCCCACCCACACCGGCACCCCCCACTCGTCCCGCCGCGCCTACATCCGCCCCACGGCCGGAGGCCGAGAAGTCCTCACCGCCGTCGCCAACATCGAGCCTCTCGGGGAAGCCGATACCGGCGGCACCAGCCGCTGACCGGCGAGACCACGCGGGCCGTCACCCCGACCGGGTGGCGGCCCGCACTGTCGCGCCCGGTGCCTTCACCTGGTTGGCACCGGGCGAGGTGCCGTCGGCGGGGCCGGGGCGGAATGTGGGGGCATGGCCGCGAAGCTGATCGTGTACCCGCCGGACGAGCAGGGCCGGCGCCGGGTGCGCTACGACGGCGTCGCCATCGGGGTCGCGCACCGGCCCTCCGACATCAGGGTGTTCCTCGCCGCGGCGGGGCTCCAGGACGCGGAGGACGTCGACCTGACCGACCCCGAGTTCGTGGAATGGCGCGGCGCCGGACCCGAGGCGTGGGAGCCGATGCCCTGACGACGCCGGGCACGGGCCGCAGTGCTCAGTCGAGGATGCCGAGCGCGGTGTCGGGACGGCAGTGCGGACACGCCGCAATCCCCCCGGCAAGAGCCCGCCGGGCCGCGTCGGTCGTGGCCGGCTTGCAGCGGGTGCGGGTGTCCCAGCACTGCCCGGTGTGCACCAGGGCCGCCGGTCGACCGGTGCCGATCCCATGCTCGATCAACCACTCCGGAGGCGGCGGCGCAGGCCTGCGCGCAGCTTCCATCTCGACGTGCCGCTCCTCGGCGGCTATCCAATCCCGGGTGCGCTGCAAGTCCTGAACCTGGACCCGTTCCAGGAAGCGAAGTAGGTCCAGGCGCGTGGAATGTGGGGCGGTGTCGGGCACGTCAGTTCCCGTACTGCGCCCGCCGCAGCTCCTTGCAGGCCGCGCAGGTGGGTGACGCGCCCACCCCGTATTCGCAGGTGGGGGTGTGGCAGATTGCGCACGGGCCGCTCTGACTCGGGGACCAGGTGGTGACCTGGGGTCTGGCGGGGGCTGCGGGGGTGGTCATCGTCGGCTCCTGGACGGTGCGGAGGGCATCACTCCATTAGATAGCATGTTCGATTTTTGCGGCGAGTGCGACGCGAGGGTCCTCACGCGGATGGCTGTCCTGTGACAGCGAACCTTGATCATTGCCATCGAAGATTGATGATCAGTAAGTTCGTGCCATCGAAGGTTGAGTGGCACGAAGTGCTGATTATCGGGGGTGGCGGTGGGGGAGCTCGCGGATGCGTACGCGGATCCAGAACAACCACGACACCTGGATCGGTAACAACGCCGTCCAACGTCAATTCACGGTGTTCGACCAGCGGCGAGGCATCGCCACCCCCTCACGCAGAATGCCGGACCGTGGCCACGGGGTGCTCGCGCAGGACGGTGGCACGACGAACGGCCGCTCCTCCCTACTCTGTCCAGATGATCACTCCGATTGAACTCGTCATCTTCGACTGCGACGGCGTGCTCGTCGACAGCGAACGCATAGCCGTGCGCGTCTACGTCGCTCTGGGCGCCGAGCTGGGCTGGCCGCTGACCGAAGCCGAGGTGATCGAAAAATTCATCGGCCGGTCAATCATGTCCAACTTCGAACAAATCACTTCCCGAGTGGGGTCGAGCCGGGCCGCCCTCTGGCAGGAGAGGTTCGGGCAACTCCACCGCGCGGCCGTCGACGCCGAACTCGTTCCGGTCAACGGCATCCTCGAAGTCCTCGATGCCCTCACGCTTCCCAGCTGCGTCGCTTCAGGCGGCCACCACGACACGATGCGCCACACCTTGGGCCACACCGGGATCTACCCATACTTCGAAGGCCGCATCTTCAGCGCCAGCGAGGTCGCTCACGGCAAACCGGCCCCCGACCTGTTCCTGCATGCCGCCAAGGAAATGGGTGTCAACCCTTCGGCTTGCATCGTCGTCGAGGACAGTAAATACGGGGTCCAGGCAGCCCGCGCGGCCGGCATGCGTTCCCTTGGATACGCCGGCGGACTCACACCCGCGCAATGGCTCGAAGGACCGAACACCACAGTCTTCGACGACATGCGCGAGCTCCCGAGACTCCTCGCAGAAGCCTGACCGGCCATCTCAGCCAGCCGCAAAGGAGACCTGGACCACTCAAACTTCAATGGCACAAGCTCAAGGTTCGATGTCACGGGACAATGGCCGGGGTGAGTCACGACCTCACCGGGCGGGCCCGGCCCTTGGGGACGCCGGTGAGTTCACCGAGAGCCGGCGGACCGCGTTCACGGTCGACGTCCGCGAGGTGCGGGTTCTCGGAAGCCGCTGACCTGCACTGGGGAGGTTATCGGTGAGGTTTTCGAAACTTCACCGGGTACTCGGTGAAGTCACCGTGGGGTCGGTCCGGCACCCAGGACACGCCGGCCCGAACCGCGCGCGGGCAGGGCTGTGACGGCCTGGACGTCGGCCGCCCGCTCGGCCGTGAGCCGGCCTCCCGGGACGCTGTTCCGGGCGGGGGACGGCTGGGGATCGTCGGACTCGGGGCGGGGCCGGTACCGAGCCGGCGACGCGTGCTGCTCATCGCTTCATTCTCCCGGCCCGCGACCTTCGACCGGCGGTGAGGGCGGGCGGCAGGCACGGGATATGGCTTCGTACACGGCAAGCAGCAGCGTTTCGACAGCAGTTTGGGCGGCACCGCGACCGGCAGCGCTTCCCGGATGTTCACGGCTTCGGGAGGCGGCGCAGTTGCCCGGGAGGCGGGGCTGCGGCACGAGCATCGACTGGAGCCCGGCGTGCCGGGCGTCCGTGCGCGGCGCCCTGCTATCGGGGTAGGAGGGCCCTCACGGTCTTCCCGCCGCCCGGGCGGCGGGTGACGGATGTGGTGTGCGCGAGGTGGTTGACCAGGGGCCAGCCGAAGCCGCCGGTGCCGCCGTGCAGGTCGGGGACTCGCATGCGTGGGGCCCGGGGGCTGGAGTCGTGAACGGCTACCTCGACGCCTTGGGGATGCGCCGCCAGTTGGAGGGTGTAGGAGCCGCCGCCGTGGCGCAGGGCGTTGGTGACGAGTTCCGAGACGACCAGGAGCACGGTCTCGGCCGCCTCACCGGACAGGGGGCGAGCGAGACCTTCGAGGAAGGAGCGGGTGCGCCGGCGGGGCAGGCGGTGAGGTGGTCGGCTGCGACATCGGCGTGCGTCGGGGTCATCAGGTCACTCTGGTCTCTGCTCGTCCGGTCCCGCATGCACACCTCATGTACCCCAAACCCTTCCGGGTACCCCGGCTGCACGCGATTCATCCCCTCCCCTCCGAGGCCGATTACCTCTCGACCCCGCCCACAAAAATCTGTGTTGGCCGGAGTAGACATTGGGCGGTGGTGTGGTTATGGTTTCTCTCGTAACCAAGAAGGACCGCAGGGCCCGGCAGAGACGAACTGCCGGGCAGCAGTACACGCAGGACCCGTAGTTGCAATGCGCAGGACGGTGCGGTGACGGAGTGTCGAAGCCAGGGTTTTCGCAGGACGGCGACGGGACTGGTGACCGGACCGGGTGGCCCGCGGTGATCAGGGGCCGCCACAGGTAGTACCGCTGTTGATGCAGGTGGAAGTACCCAGCAGTGCGGTAGTGAGCGGTACCTCGGTGAAGGCGTCGGCTGCGGGCGCGCGCATCGGGAGGTTCGGCAGTGGGGTTCCAAGCCAGAGCAGACGCAGGACGGGCGACGGGGCTGGCTGCCGGAGAGTGGCGCTCGGTCAGGCCACGAGCGGTACGCAGTATCAGCAGTTCGCAGTACCAGCGGTATCGAGTGAAGCAGTACCCGTAGTTCGCAGTATCAGCAGTACGCAGTCCCCCGTTTGGTAAGCAGTTGATCACCAGAGGGAAGAACGGAGGAACCGAAGCATCATCAGGATCGCCCGGACGCCACGCGAGTCCGGGTACCGCAGGACATCGATAGTGAGGTGGTCTCCGGTCACGCATCCGCGATCCCCGCACTCCCGACACAGTTCAGGTCGGGTCGGCGGAAACAGAAGGCCGGCGCAGTCTCAGGGCCGGCAGATGGTGTAGCAGTTCCTTCGGGGCCCGGGAGCCACATGCTCCCGGGCCCCTCCACGCGTTCCACAGAGAGGTGCGATGACAGCAGACGACTCCTTCGGCCGTCTCAACGACGACGACTACCCCGCCTACACGATGGGTCGGGCCGCCGAGATGCTCGGCACCACCCAGGGCTTCCTGCGCGCCATCGGCGAAGCACGTCTGATCACCCCGCTACGCTCCGCCGGTGGCCACCGCCGCTACTCCCGCTACCAGCTGCGCATCGCCGCCCGCGCCCGCGAACTCGTCGACCACGGCACCCCTATTGAGGCGGCCTGCCGGATCGTCATCCTCGAAGACCAGCTTGAAGAGGCTCAGCGCATCAACGCCGAACACCGCCGTACCGCCGCCGAAGCGGCCGGCTCGCCTTCCGCGGCTTGACTCGGTGCGCGCCTGCCGGCCCCCGGCAGGCCGGTGCGCACCCTGCTACGGCACATGGCCCTCGTTTCCTCTGGTGACAGCCCGCTGTCGGCATGTAGCGTTTGGGCCGGCTGTCGTGGTTCGGAAGTGCCCTTTGCCCACGCCTTCGGCGTGGGCGTTTTGCTGTGCTGTGCCGCAGGAACCAGGGCGATCACCTCCGCCTTCCGCACGTTGTGGGAGGCGCACTCGACTGGAAGGCATGAGACATGGCTACGGGAACTGTGAAGTGGTTCAACGCGGAGAAGGGCTTCGGCTTCATCGCCCAGGACGGTGGCGGCCCGGACGTCTTCGCCCACTACTCGGCGATCAACTCCTCGGGCTTTCGTGAGCTCCAGGAGGGTCAGGTCGTGACGTTCGACGTCACCCAGGGCCAGAAGGGCCCCCAGGCGGAGAACATCACCCCCGCCTGACCCCGGTGCGGTGATGGCCGCCACGAAGAACTTCGTGGCGGCCATCACCGCAGTCCCCAATCGAGGGTCGGCTCCGTTACCGGTTACAGCCCCCGCGCGGGTGCGGGTTCGCGCTGCTCAGGGGCTGGGGCGGGGTTCTCCCGGCCTGCAACCGGTAACCGGTAACCCGCCGACGGAGCCGGCGCGGGCGCGGAACTGTCGGGGTGCTCGGTCGTTGAAGCGGCGGGAATGCACACCGCCCCGGGGTCCGCCCCCGAGCGCCCGGGGCGGGCCCCAGGTCCTGACACCTGACATGTCCTACCCCCGGCTGACCTGCACCCGGGGTGGGTGTCGCCGCGCGCGGCGGTGTCAGCGTCAGGTGTCAGGACCGGTTCCGGCGGGGCACCGGACCGGCGCTCGCCTCGTCCCGGCCGGGGCCTCTCCTCGATGCGCGGGTCGGGCTGGGCAAGCCCTGGCCGCCGGCAGGCCGTTCGGGGTTGCACCGGAAGGGGGCTCCACAGGTGCTTGCAAAGGTGTTCTGGGCGGGGGACCGGGGGTGTGACCGAAGGTGGGACCCCCCAAACTCGATGATCTTCCATCACCGCAGCTCAGGGGCCGTGGGCAAGCCCCCTTCGGAAAACGACACCTCTTTTGTCCGCGTCAGCCGGACAAAGAGGTTGATCCGTTGGGACCGGCCGGGGCGGCCCGCCCGGCGGCGGAGCCTTCCTCATCCCCTCATTCCCTCGTCCGCCAGGATCCGCTCAGGAACCAGTGCCGCCCCCGATGTTCGCAACGGGCCTCGCCGGGACGGGTCGGGGTGGGAGCGTGGCGGGATGGAAGGTGGGAGGGAGCTGCGGGTGTACGGGTGGGAGCCGGGGGAGCCGGCGGGCCCGACAGTCGGGCACGCGTACGTCGAACTGATAGGCGGCCCGCTCGACGGGCGGCTGCTCGACGTGACCGGCTGGACGACTGCGGATCGGGAGGGTGGTCTTGTTCACGAGTTTGGACGGCAGTTGTCCACCGTCTCGGGAGGCGGTTGGATTGGGGCGGGGTCGATGTTCACGAGAACGGGAGGCACCTGATCCGGAGCCTGTTCCGGGTGTCGGTCTGAGAGTGCCGAGGGGGGCGTCGTGGAGTGGCCGATGGGGTTGCTCGGGTTCGCCGCCGGGCTCCTGATATCCGTCATCACCGCCCCCGTGGGCGTCTCGGGAGCGGTCTTCCTGCTGCCCGTCCAGGTCAGTGTGCTGGGAGTGCCCAGCCCGGCCGTGACACCCACGAACCTGCTCTACAACGTCGTGGCCGGCCCCGGCGCCCTCCTGCGCTACTGGCGGGCCGGACAGCTCGGCGGACCGCTGACCCGGCTCTTGATCGCGGGCACCGTTCCCGGCGTCGTCATCGGCGCCGTGATCCGCGTCTACGCCGTTCCCGGCCCGCGCATCTTCCGCCTCCTCATCGCCGGGCTGCTCCTGCCGCTCGGGCTGTGGCTGTGGCTGCGGACCGTACGACCGGCACCATCGAGCACCCGCGATCAGCCTTCGCCTCGCGCAACGACGTCGCTGGCCCTGGCGGTCGGCGTGGCCGGCGGGATCTACGGAATCGGGGGCGGCTCGCTGCTCGGCCCAATCCTGGTCGGCCGCGGCGCACCCGTCGCCACCGTCGCACCCGCGGCCCTGGCCTCTACCTTCGTGACCTCTATCGTCGGCGCGGCCACCTACGCGCTGCTCTCCCTCGCCGTCACTGGCGACGTCGCCCCCGAATGGCTGCTGGGCCTCTCCTGCGGTGCCGGTGGCCTCCTCGGCGGCTACCTCGGCGCACGTCTCCAGCCGCACCTGCCCGAGACGGCCCTCCGGCTCCTGCTCGGCACCCTCGCCACCGGAATCGGTGCACTCTACGCAGTCCAGATCCTCCGCTGACCTCGCAGTGCCCAGCCGTTCCGGGGCATCGGGGTGCTGTCGAAACTCGTGAACATGCCGGAACGACACCAGCCCCCTAGCGCCTCCCAAACCGGTGTCGAAGTGCTGTCCGTTCTCGCGTACAGAGCCAGGAGGGAGGTGCGCTCCTGATCGCCGATCTCGGCCTCTACGGTCCGGGCGGCCGGGCCGGCTACGCCCCGGATGACGATCTGGTCGGCGGCCCGTTCCGGTGGCGCGGCGACACCGCCTGAACCCCCGGCCTGTTCCTGAACGGTGGGGGGAAACATCGGGGGAACCATGGGGGGAACCTGGAGGGGGAACCTGGTGGGGGAACCATGGGGGGAAGGTCCCTCTGGTGATGTTCCGCGTTGTGCCTGGTCAGGTGCCGGTTCGCGGGTGGTGAGTTTCCGGACTTTCTCTTTTTAGGTTCTTGTTGTTGGTTGATTGGTTGTTGGTTTCTGGCCGTGGGTTCCTCGTGGGTGTTGGTTGGGGTTCTGGTTCTCGGTCTTGGGGTTCGGGTCTGTGTTGGGTTCCTGGTGTTGTTGTTGGGCCTTGACCCCGAATCCTGAACACGGTTTATGCGGCTGGTACCAGCGTAGTTGGTTGTGTTGCGAGTGCGGTTTCGTAGGCGATGGGGCTGCGGTGTCCGAGGCTGG
>NZ_JBVIVP010000017.1:0-176263 GCF_055595445.1 Streptomyces sp. NPDC040432
GTCATCGATCCCGCCGAGACCCGCGAGGTCCTCGCGAGCGCCCTCGCGATGCTCCGCACCAAGCACGCCGACCTGCCGTCGCGCAAGCACGGCAACCCGCCGCAGTAAACGAAGGAGACATGCCACCGATGAGCATCGCCACCGACACCCTGCTGAAGGTCGAGAAGGGCAACGCCGAGCCCGAGGAGCTGGCCGCGATCACCGCGATCCTGCTCGCCCGCGCCGCCGCGACCCCCGAGGCCGTCAGCATCCCCCGCGCTCCGGCCGGCTGGCGCCGCCTGGAGCGCAGCCGGGGCTTCCAGGCCCCCCACAGCTGGCGCTGACCCGCAGCACGCACCCGTTCCACCCGACGGCCGCCCGGCCGCCCACGACCTCCGTGCCCCTCGGCACCGGGTCGGGGGCGGCGGGCGGCCGTCGGCCGTTCGGCACCGATCCGGCCGCGGCCCGTCGGTCGAGCGCGCCGGGAACCGCTCCGGTCCTCGGCTTCGAACTCGACCTCCCCGGGGAGCCCTTGCGGCACCGGCCCGTGAACGCGCGGACCCGACCGACGACTTGGCCCGGGAGTCGGGACGCCACGGCGGCCTCCCGCATGCCGCAACGACACGCGCATACCCTCGAACTGCCGCTCGGGGCGCGGCTGGTGACGAAATCCCGCCCCGCGCGGAGGCGAAGTCCCGCCGTACGGAGGCGAATCAGCTCCGGTGCCGGGGCGGCGGGCCCTGTGCGCACGCCTGCCCGGCTCGAACCACGGGGACACCGGATCGACCCCCGCGGCGCCGACGACGCCCACGTCCGCCCGTGCGGCAGAACGACAGAACGCCGAGAACCCTCCAGGGGTTCCCGGCGTCCCGGGTGAACGACGAGCGGATCGCCTACCGCAGGCGGGCCATCAGCGCGTGCTCGACGAGCGTGATGAGCGCGCTCTTCGCGTCACCGCGGTGACGGGCGTCGGTGGTGATGATGGGGGCGTCCGGGCCGATCTGCAGGGCCTCGCGGACTTCCTCCGGCGTGTACGGCTGGTGCCCGTCGAAGCCGTTGAGCGCGATCACGAACGGCAGGCCGCTGTTCTCGAAGTAGTCCACCGCGGGGAAGCAGTCCGCCAGGCGGCGGGTGTCCACGAGGACGACGGCGCCGATGGCGCCGCGGACCAGGTCGTCCCACATGAACCAGAAGCGGTCCTGACCGGGGGTACCGAAGAGGTACAGGATCAGGTCCTGGTCCAGGGTGATGCGGCCGAAGTCCATGGCGACCGTGGTGGTCGTCTTGTCACCGGTGTGGGTGAGGTCGTCGATGCCCGCGCTCGCGGACGTCATGACGGCTTCGGTGCGCAGCGGGTTGATCTCGGAGACCGCGCCGACGAACGTGGTCTTGCCCACGCCGAAGCCGCCCGCCACCACGATCTTCGCGGAGGTGGTGGAGCGCGGTGCTCCTCCGGCAGAACCTCCGTTAGAGCTTGCGAAGTCCACTGAGCACCCTTTCGAGCAGTGTCACATCTGGCTGGCCGCCGGCAGACTCGTCGCCGCCGGGCTGGTGAATGGCGACAAGGCCCGCCTCCGCCAGGTCGGCGACGAGGATTCGGGCGACACCAAGAGGAATGGAGAGAAGTGCCGAGATCTCCGCGACGGATTTGATCTCCTGGCACAGGCGGCAGATGCGCTGGTGCTCGGGCAACTGCCCTTGCAACCGCGCGGGATCGGCCGTGGTACTGACCAGCGCCTCGATGGCGAGCTGGTAACGCGGCCGCGTACGGCCGCCGGTCATGGCGTACGGACGGACCAGCGGGTTGTGCGCCTTCGGAGCCGGGGGCTGCGAGGACCGCATGGGACCCTGCGAGGGCCGGTGACCCTGCGGGGGCTGCTGCGGCTGCTGGGGCTGGCCGTACTGCTGGTACGGGTTGTGCTCCGGCACGGGCCGGCTGGGAGCGGAGGGAAAGTTGAAGCGGTTCTGGTCGTGCCCACCCTGCGGCTGCTGCGCGCCGCCATAGGGATGTCCTCCGGGTGTTGTCACGTTTCCTCCTCCGACTCCAAGAACGCAGTACTCCCTGTGGAACCGCGCCACCGCACCCTATGGTGCGGTGACGCGAAACGCACTGCTTGTTTGCTAGTTGAGAAGACTTCCCTGGAGCTCCGCACGCAGGTCCGGGGTGAGGACACTGCCCGCCCGGTCCACGAGGAGGGCCATCTCGTAGCCCACGAGGCCGATGTCGCACTCGGGGTGCGCGAGCACCGCGAGCGAGGAACCGTCCGACACGGACATGAGGAAGAGGAACCCGCGGTCCATCTCCACGACGGTCTGGTTGACGGCGCCACCCTCGAAGATCCGGGAGGCTCCGGCGGTCAGCGACGTCAGACCGGAGGCCACGGCCGCCAGCTGATCGGCGCGGTCGCGCGGGAATCCGTCGGACATCGCCAGAAGAAGGCCGTCGGCGGAGACCACCACCGTGTGGGACACCCCTGGGGTGTTGTCCACGAAGTTGGTGATCAACCAGTTCAGGTTCTGTGCCGCCTGGCTCATCGGGCTCACACTAACGCTCCTGGTCATAGCTGTTACTTGACTGCTCGGATCCCGCGCTGCGTCCCTGTTGGACACCCCGCCGCAGGTTGCTCAACCTGCCGCGGACGTCCTCCGGTGCGCGGGAGACCTGGGGGCCGCCCTGCGGGGTCGTCTCCGCAGCGCCCTCGACCAGGTTGGCCTTGGGCACCCGCCGAGGGAGACCGGACGGGGTGACCCCGCCCGCCTTCGGCTCACGGAGCTTGCCGGCCTGTTGCCAGCGCTCGTCGTTCGTCGAGCGCCAGGCCTCGGTGCCTTCGGTTTCCTCCGGGGCCCGCTTCGGTTCGGCGGGCTGCTGCTGACGCTGCGGCCGCTGCTCGAAGAGAGATCCGGTGGACTCCGCTTCCTGCTTCGCCGGCTGCCACTGCTGCTGGCTGCCGCGTCGCGGCAGGCCCGCTCCGGTCATTTGGTGACCGGTGTCGGCAGCGGCGCCCGGACGGTCGAAGCCTACGCGCTCCGCGGCCGGTTCGGGAGCGGACGGCGATTCCGATTCGGTCCCGTAGCTCTGCTGGTAGGAGGCCGAATAGGTGTTCTGCTGGGGCCACTCGCCCTGCTGGGACTGGTCCTCGTAGCCACCCTCGTACGACGGGGCGGACTGCTGGGGGTCCTGGTAGCCGACCTCCGGATAGGCATATGCCTGGTCCGGGTACGCCTCGTAGCCCTGCTGCTGCTGCGGAGCCTCGTAGCCGTTCTCGTAGGTCTGCGCGGCCGGTTCCTCATAGCCCTGGTACGGCTGGTAGCCGTGTTCCGGCTGAGGTTCCGGATACTCCTGCGCCGGGTACTCGGACTGCCCCTGCGGGTAGCCGACCTGAGCCTCCAGCGCGGCCCGGCGGTCCTCGCGGCCCAGGGACCGCACCATCGGGTCCGCAGGGGCCGCGTCGGCGTTCCGGTCGCCCTGGCGGTCGTACGCCGAGTCGTCGAAGCCGAGTTCGGCCGCGGTCCGCAGCGGAGCGGCCAGCTGGGACTTCTGCTCCGGAATGATCGAGGAGACCGTGAAGTCGTCGTCCGGGACGCCCTCGCCACCGCCACCGTGGGTGATGGCGTCCGGGAGCATGACCAGCGAAGTGGTGCCCGCGGCCTCGCCCGAGGGGCGCAGCTGGACGCGGATGCTGTGCCGGTCCGCCAGCCGGCCGACCACGAACAGACCCATGCGCTGCGAGATCGCGGCGTCCACGGTCGGCGGGTTGGCCAGCTTGTGGTTGATGTCCGCGAAGTCCTCGGCGGTGAGGCCGATGCCCTTGTCGTGGATCTCGACCATGACGCGGCCGTCGGGCAGACGCGTGGCGTTGACGCGGACCTTGGTCTGCGGGGAGGAGAACGTGGTGGCGTTCTCCAACAGCTCGGCGAGCAGGTGCACGAGGTCGGTCACGGCCTGGCCGTGGATCTCGGCCTCGGAGACGCCGGAGAGCTCGATGCGCTCGTACTGCTCCACCTCGGAGGAGGCGGCGCGCAGGACGTCGACGAGGGGCACCGGCTGGTCCCAGCGGCGGCCCGGGTTCTCACCCGCGAGGATGAGCAGGTTCTCGCCGTTGCGGCGCATGCGGGTGGCCAGGTGGTCCAGGCGGAAGAGGTTCTCCAGCTGGTCCGGGTCGGCCTCGTTGTTCTCCAGGTCGGTGATGAGGGTCAGCTGGCCCTCGATCAGCGACTGGTTGCGCATGGAGAGGTTCGTGAAGATCGCGTTGACGTTCCCTCGCAGGAGGGCCTGCTCGGCGGCGAGCCGGACCGCTTCCCGGTGGACCTGGTCGAAGGCGCGGGCGACCTCGCCGATCTCGTCCTGGGAGTTGATCGGGATCGGCGCGACGCGGGTGTCGACCTTGCCCGGGTCGGTCCGCGAGAGCTGGTCGACGAGCATCGGCAGGCGCTGCTCGGCGATGTCGAAGGCCGAGCTGCGCAGGTGGCGCATCGCGCGGCCCATCTGGCGGGCCATCATGCCGGCCAGGATGAAGGCGGCGAGCAGGGCCACGACCACGATCGCACCGGTCAGGATGGCGTCACCGCGGGATTCGTCGGACACCGCCACGGCGTCGTCGACGGCCTTTTCGAGGAGTTCCTTCTCGATCTCGGCGTAGCCGTCGAACTTCGCGGTGGCGGCGGCCTGCCAGGCCGCCGGCGTCGTGCCGTTCTGGGCCAGCTTCGTGTTCTTGTCGCCGCCGGCTATCGCCTCGGTCATGCCGATCAGCGGGGAGCCGTTGACCACGGGCGGAGCCTTGAAGACGGCACCGGACTGCTCGGCGGCCTGCTTGGCCTGCGCGAGCTTGGCGGCGCCCTCCTGGGACTTCTTGCCCATGACCTCCTTGAGCCGGTTCGTGTCCTCGTCGGTACCGGCGGCGACGTACTCGCCGATGGCTATCTCTTCGAGGTAGGCGTAGGAGGAGAAGGCGACGAGCTGGGCCTTGCGGATCTCCTCGCTCTCGTTCGGACGCACCAGCAGGTGCGTGCCGACCGAGCGCTGGAGGGAGTTCGCGGCCTTCGCCAGTTCGAGCGCGTAGACCATGCGGCCGTAGCTGGTGACGTTGCCGGTGCCGAGCCCGAGCTCGTTCGAGAACTGCATGAGGTAGTGCTGGACCAGCACGTACCCCTCTTCGGTCGGGATGGGGCCCGCCGAGGCCGGGAGGTTCTTCTTCGCCGACTCGGGGACGGCGTAGGCGGTCTTGCGGACCTGCTCCAGCTTCGGCTCCTCCTGGCGGAAGAGCTCCAGGCGGCGCTCCAGGCCCTGCTTCGCGGGCAGGTCCTTCGCGGCCGTCGCGAACTTGGCCTTGGCGGCGTCGGTGGCGGCGTACGCCTTCGACACGACGTCGCTGTTGCGGTCGCCCTTGAGGAGCGGCTCGGCGGTCAGGTCGCGCTCGTTGAGGAGCGCCTGGCCGTACTCGGCCGCGGCCTGGACGATGCGCGCGGTCTGCTCCGCGTCCTTCGCCTCGTTCCAGCTGTCGACCGAACCCTTGACCTGGAAGCCGCCCATGACCAGTCCGACGAGGACGGGTACGAGGAGGATGGCGTTCAGACGGGTCGGCACGCGCCAGTTGCGGGGGGACAGCTTGCTGGTGCTACCGCCGCTCGTGGGTGGGTCCACGGGCACGTCGACGGATGACGTGGCCGCGCGCGGCGGCGGGGTGAAGTTGCCGCGCGCGGGTTCATCCGCGGGGCTCGAGTTGCTTCGCCTCACTCGACCAACAACCTCTCGGCGGTGCTACTAGCTAGTTCGTTGAATTCCAGCACGGTTGACGGCCGTGTTCCAAACAGTTGAAATCGGCGATTCACAGAGACTTAAGCCCCACGTAAACCGGACATAAAGAGCGAGCTGCGGCAAAAACGGGGCCGGTCGTGCGCGCAGCGGCACCGGGTGAACGCACCCTGTGCGCACGGGCCGATAATTCTCTGTCGAAACGTTATGAACGACAGGGGCGGGTCGTGTCGTAAGACACAACCCGCCCCGGCGCACGGCATGACGAAACGTGTTACTTCAGGCGGGCCATCAGCGCGTGCTCGACGAGCGTGATGAGCGCGCTCTTCGCGTCCGCGCGGTGACGGGCGTCGGTGGTGATGATGGGGGCGTCCGGGCCGATCTGCAGGGCCTCGCGGACTTCCTCCGGCGTGTAGGGCTGGTGCCCCTCGAAGCCGTTGAGGGCCACGACGAACGGCAGGCCGCTGTTCTCGAAGTAGTCCACCGCCGGGAAGCAGTCCGCCAGGCGCCGCGTGTCGACCAGCACGATCGCGCCGATGGCGCCGCGGACCAGGTCGTCCCACATGAACCAGAAGCGGTCCTGACCGGGGGTACCGAAGAGGTACAGGATCAGGTCCTGGTCCAGGGTGATGCGGCCGAAGTCCATGGCGACCGTGGTGGTCGTCTTGTCACCGGTGTGGGTGAGGTCGTCGATGCCCGCGCTCGCGGACGTCATGACGGCCTCCGTACGCAGCGGGTTGATCTCGGAGACCGCGCCGACGAACGTGGTCTTGCCCACGCCGAAGCCGCCCGCCACCACGATCTTCGCGGAGGTGGTGGAGCGGGGAGCCGCTCCGGCGTCAGAGCTTGCGAAGTCCACTGAGAACCCTCTCGAGCAGCGTTACATCCGGCGTTCCGCCGGCCTCTCCATTGCCCGGCTGGTGGATGGCCACCATTCCGGCCTCCGCCAGGTCGGCGACGAGGATCCGGGCGACACCGAGCGGCATCGACAGCAGTGCGGAGACCTCCGCGACCGACTTCACCTCGCGGCAGAGCGTGCAGATGCGCTGGTGTTCCGGCAGCAGACCGGAGAGGTGCATCGGATCGGCCGTGGTGCTGACCAGCGCCTCGATGGCGAGCTGGTAGCGCGGACGGGTCCGACCACCGGTCATCGCGTACGGACGTACCAGCGGCTGGTCGCCTTCCGAGTACGAATCTCCGTACGCATCGGGATAGGCGGGGGGCGGGGTCATTGATCCTCCGGGCTGGACAGCAGTGGTCAGCGTGCCGTCTGACGGGGCGGCCGGTGGGGGGACGTGATGACGGCCTGGCGGGGGTACTGGGTACCGGGGGTGGGGTCCCGGCTCCCCCGACCGGAAGTACCGTCCGGCCGGGGGATGTGCAGTCAGATGAGCAGGCTTCCCTGAAGCTCGGCGCGCAGGTCCGGGGTGAGGACACTGCCCGCGCGGTCCACGAGGAGGGCCATTTCGTAGCCCACGAGGCCGATGTCGCACTCGGGGTGGGCGAGTACGGCCAGCGAGGAGCCGTCCGAGACGGACATGAGGAAGAGGAACCCGCGGTCCATCTCCACGACGGTCTGGTTGACGGCGCCACCCTCGAAGATCCGGGAGGCACCGGCGGTCAGCGACGTCAGACCGGAGGCCACGGCCGCCAGCTGATCGGCGCGGTCACGGGGGAATCCTTCGGACATCGCCAGAAGGAGTCCGTCGGCGGAAACCACCACCGTGTGGGACACCCCGGGGGTGTTGTCCACGAAGTTGGTGATCAACCAGTTCAGGTTCTGTGCCGCCTGGCTCATCGAACTCAACTAACGCTCCTGCTGGTAAGTGGGGTCGATGTGGTAACTGCCGGTCGCGGGGCCGGTGGTGCCGGCCTGGCGCCCCTGCTGGATACCGCGTCGGAGGTTGGTGAGACGGCCACGGACGTCGTCCGGAGCACGTGAGACCTGCGGGCCCGCCTGGGCTTCGGCCTGCTGCTGCGCGGTGCCGGCCACGAGGTTCGCCCGCGGTACCCGGCGGGGCAGCCCCGACGTCGTGATGCCTCCGGCGGCGGGCTGACGGACGCGCTCGGCCTGCCGCATCAGCTCGTCGTTGGGGGAGGAGCGCCAGCTGACCGTCGGCGTGCTGCCGGTCACCGCGGCGGCCGGCTCGGCGGCGAGCTCCTGGCCGCGCTGGGCCTGCGGCTGCTGCTGGTGCTGCTGAGGCTGCTGGGGTACGGCCGGTGCCTGCGCGGCGGGCTGCTCGCCCTCCTCGCGGAACCAGTTCGACTCCAGGGTGTCGAAGATCGGGCTGCGGCCCGGGCCGCCCGTCGGCTGCGCCGGCGCCGGCGGCAGGGCCTCGGGCTGGTGGGCCTGGGGCAGCCGGGGTGCGTCGGGACGCGGAACCGGGACGGGCGCCGGCGCGTAGCCGCCGGGCTGCTGGTCCTGGCCGTAGCCACCGACGCCCGGACCACCGGTCCGCGGCGCCGGCTGCTGGGGCGCGACCGGACGGGCGAACTGGCCGGTCGAGGCCGGGTCCAGCGGGCCGCCCAGCTGCGGGCGCTCGAACTGGCCCGTGGTGGACGGGTCCTGGGGACCCCGTACGTCGGGACGCTCGAACTGTCCGGTCGTGCTGTTGGCAGGGTTGCCGCCGGTCGCCTGGGGCGGGTACGGGGCGTTGTAGTCCGGGCGGGCGAACTCGGAGGTCGAGCCGGGGCCCGAGAGCTCGTCGTGGCCGCGCGGGACCTCGTGGCCGCCCTGGCCGGAACCCCAGCTGGTGGCCTGCGGGATACCGGCGGGCGAGCCGCTCGAACCCGGAAGCTCCGCACGGGGGGCGCCACCGCGCGGCGGCAGCTGGGGCCGCTTGCGCTGGACGGGGGCGGCGGGCGGCTGCTGCGACTGCTGCTGCCCGGGCTGCTGCTGGCCGCCCTGCTGCGCCTGCTGGCCCTGCTGCGGCTGCTGATGGCCCTGCTGCGGCCGCTCGAAGCCGTTGCCCTGGGCGAACGCGCCGGGGCCGGACGGCTGGGGCGCCGCCGGGCGGGCCTGCGGGCCACCGGTCTGGCCGCGCGACGGCAGCGGGGCACCGCTGCCGAAGGCCGCCTGACCCTGGCCGGTCGGAGCCGAGGGGCCACCCTGCTGCGGGCGACCGCCCTGGGGCCCCTGGCCCTGACCGGGACCCTGACCCGGGCCCTGTCCCTGGGGACGCTGCTGCTGACCGGGGCCACCGCCCTGACCGGACAGCGCGGGGCGCGGTCCGCCACCGGCGACGTGACCGCGCTGCGGACCGGCGCCGACGGGGGGACGCGCGCCCGCACCGGGCACGGAGGCCTGACCGGCGGGGCCGCCGGGGCCACCCGCGTTGCCCTGCGATCCCGGGCCGCCCTGGCCCGGCATCGGAGCCGGCTTCTTGCCGCCCTGGGCGACGTCGACCGGCAGCATGACGAGGGCCGTCGTACCGCCCGAGTCGGAGGGGCGCAGCTGGATGCGGATGCCGTGTCGCAGGGACAGGCGGCCGACCACGAACAGGCCCATGCGGCGGGAGACGGAGACGTCCACGGTCGGCGGCGCCGCGAGGCGCTCGTTGATCGCGGCCAGGTCCTCGGGGGAGAGGCCGATGCCGGTGTCGTGGATCTCGACGAGCACGCGGCCGTCGGGCAGCGCGTGACCGGTCACCTTCACCTTGGTCTGCGGGGAGGAGAACGAGGTGGCGTTCTCCAGCAGCTCGGCGAGCAGGTGGACGAGGTCGTTGACGACGCGGCCGGCGACGTCGGTGCCGGGCACCGACGAGAGTTCGATGCGCTCGTACTGCTCCACCTCGGACGCCGCGGCGCGGAGCACGTCGACGAGCGGGACGGGACGGGTCCACCGGCGACCCGGCTCCTCGCCCGCGAGGACGAGGAGGTTTTCGCCGTTACGGCGCATGCGGGTCGCGAGGTGGTCGAGCTTGAAGAGCGAGGACAGCTGGTCCGGGTCGGCCTCGCGGGACTCCAGTTCGGAGATGAGCGAGAGCTGACGCTGGATGAGGCCCTGCGAGCGGCGCGAGAGGTTGGTGAACATCGCGTTGACGTTGCCCCGGAGGAGGGCCTGCTCGGCGGCGAGGCGGACGGCCTCGCGGTGCACGTCGTCGAAGGCCGCGGCCACCTGGCCGATCTCGTCGCGGGTGTGCAGACCGACGGACTCCACGGAGGTGTCCACGTCCTGCGGGTCCGACTCGGAGAGCTGCTTGACGAGCTCGGGCAGACGGTCCTGGGCGACGCGCGTCGCGGTGTCCTGCAGGCGGCGCAGCGAGCGGATCATCGACCGGGCCATGACGAAGGCGCCGACGAGGGAGACACCGAGGACGAGGAGGATCAGGGCACCGTTGATGATGGCGTCCTGCTGCGACTCGTTCTTGAGCTCGCGGGCCTTCTGCTCCATGTCTTCGAGCAGGGTCAGCTCGATGACCTTCATCGCCTGGAGCTTGGTGTCGTCGGCGTCGTACCAGTCCATCCAGGACCGGTTCTTCTCCTTGCCGAGCTGTCCCGGGGTGGTCAGGACGCGGCGGGCGTAGTGGTCCGCGGCGCCGATCTCCGAGTTGCCGTCGCCGAGCGAGGCGAGGAGGTCCTCCGCCTTGCCCTGGTAGGCCACGTCGAAGGCCTTCCGGGACTGGCTCTCACCGCGGAGGGCGGAGAGCGCGTAGAGGCGGTCGTTCTCCTCCAGCTTGCCCGGCTGGGTGCTGCTCTCGGGGAGCGAGGCGGCGATGACCGCGCGCTGGATGGAGGCGTACTCCTTGGCGGAGGAGAAGGCCGCGAGGGCGCGGGTGCGCTTGATCATCTCGGGGCTGGACGTGGCCTGGGCCATGTCCTGCGAGAGGGAGAGGAGGGAGGTGATCAGCGCGTTGTACTCGGTGACGGTCTGCTGGGCGCCGTTGGCGTACGCCTTCTTGCGGATGTCCTCGATGCCGGTGAGCTGGCGTGCGATCTGCAGGATGTTGTTGCGGATCGACTTGAGGGTCTCGTCCTGGTCCTGGGTCTCGTTGACCTTCTCCGTCGCCGCGGTGAACGCGATGGCGGCGGCGTCGGTCTGGTCGCGGACGCCCTCGACGAGGCTGTTGGTCTTGCCGTCCTTGAGGACGGACATCGGACCGGCCGACTTGTCCCGCTCCTCCTGGAGCATGGCGGCCAGGTTGGTGGCCTGCCGGGTCATCGTCGTCAGCAGCTGCATGTGCTCCAGCTGCGAGATGTCGTTCATCGAGTCGTTGATGCGGAAGCCACCGAGCGTGGTGGCGGCGACGACCGGCAGGGTCAGCAGCGACACCAGTCGCGTGCTGATGCGCCAGTTCTGCATGGCGAGACGGGAACCGGGCCCACTGGGGGCCTTCGGTATCGCCTCGATCGCCGGCTGGGGCGCGTCGAGCTTGCCCTTCGGCCTGGCCTTCAGGGCCTTGCCGGGCTTGCCCGACTTGCCGCGGCCCTTCGCCTTCGCCGAAGCGGAGGCGTCAGGTCCCGCTCCTTCGACAGCCGGCCCGCGGTTCTGGGCGTGCTGGGGCGAGGAGCCACGGTCGGTCCCGCCGCGCGGCTCCTGCTCCGCCGCAGCGCTGCCATCCCTCTTGAATCGTCCCTGCACTAGCGTCGCAACCTCTGGACCAGGCGTCCCGCCGGGTGACCGGTGGGACGGTGTCGAGTCTTGGGGCACTGACGGCCCCATGGTGGTCGTCGGTGACCGGCGCGTCTCCCTCTCCGTGCCACCGCGCTCGGCGCTGTCTCGCGCCACCTGCGCGCCGGCTGATTCCCGCGGCGGTCCCGCGAATTCCAGCACAGTGGGGGATCTCCAACAAGGTGCGCGTGTCGCCTCGGCGAGCCCGTCACGGCACGTGACAGGAGCACTACGCCATGTGGAACCACTACCGGGACGAACCGGACTTACGCCAATCAAAGCTTCCGTCTGGCAAGGTGTCCCAGTCCTGATGATCAGGAGCGGAATGACGCATTCAGTGGCGCAATGTCCGTTTGGCCGGGCGGAGTTGGCCGTCCGGTTTGCCGGGAATGCCCGGTCATTGGTGAGCAAACTCACACGGTCGTGGCCATTACTTCCCGGTTCAGCCGGGGATTCAGATGTTTAGCCTTGCCCATTGAAGGGTTGGCGCCAGGGTTGGCGCATCCGACAACCATCACCCACCACGACCGAACCGAGGACCCCGGACTCCGATGAAGACGACGATGATGTTCCGCAACATAGCCAACCCCCGTCGCACCACCCTCGCGCACCTCAAGGACGCCGAGGAGTTGCAGGCGGCCCCGGCCACCCCGGAGCACTCCGTCGAGCTGCCGGCCCAGACGGCCAACCCCCGTCGCACCGTCCTGATGGACGCCCCGGTCGCCGTCGCCGCGCCGTAGTCCCCCGGGCACGGAGCGCCGAACGGCCCCTCCCACCGCGTTAGCCTGGAGTCCGCAGACTCCAGCCAGCGGACATACAGAGGGGCAGACGCAACACGTGCGCATCGCCAGGTTCTCGATCGACGGCAACGTCGCCTTCGGCGCGGTCGAGGGCGACGCCGCCCCCGGCGCCGGGGGCGAGCTCGTCCTCGACATCATCAAGGGCATCCCGTTCGCGGACTTCGAGCTCTCCGGCACGAAGGTCCCGCTCGCCAAGGTCCGGCTGCTGCCGCCCGTGCTCCCGAACAAGGTCGTGGCCGTCGGCCGCAACTACGCGGAGCACGCGGCGGAGCTCGGGAACTCCGTCGCGGACGAGCAGGGCCGTCTCGAACCGCCCCTCACCTTCTTCAAGCCCTCCACCTCGGTGGTCGGCTCCGGCGACCCCATCACGTACCCCTCCTTCTCGCAGGACCTGCACCACGAGGCGGAACTCGCCGTGGTCATCGGCCGCATGTGCCGCGAGGTCCCGAAGGAGCGCGTCAAGGACGTGATCCTCGGCTACACCTGCGCCAACGACGTCACCGCCCGCGACGTGCAGCAGCGGGAGAAGCAGTGGGCCCGGGCCAAGGGCTTCGACAGCTCCTGCCCCCTCGGCCCCTGGATCGAGACCGACCTCGACCCGAGCGACCTGACCATCCAGTGCACCGTCAACGGCCAACAGCGCCAGCTCGGCCGCACCAGCGACATGGTCCGCTCCATCGAGGACCTCATCGTGCACATCAGCGAGGCCATGACGCTGCTCCCGGGCGACGTCATCCTCACGGGGACCCCGGCCGGAGTCGGCCCCCTCAACGTCGGCGACGAGGTCGCCGTCACCATCGAAGGCATCGGCACTCTCACCAACAAGGTGATCAAGCGTGGTTAACGGACCTGTCCGCGTACGTTTCTGTCCCTCCCCGACCGGCAACCCCCACGTGGGCCTGGTCCGCACCGCCCTGTTCAACTGGGCGTTCGCGCGCCACCACGGCGGCACGTTCGTCTTCCGCATCGAGGACACCGACGCGGCCCGCGACTCGGAGGAGTCCTACGAGCAGCTGCTCGACTCGCTGCGCTGGCTCGGCTTCACCTGGGACGAGGGCCCCGAGATCGGCGGCCCGCACGCTCCGTACCGCCAGTCCCAGCGCATGGACATCTACGCGGACGTCGCGAAGAAGCTCCAGGACGGCGGCCACGCCTACAGCTGCTACTGCACCACCGAGGAGCTCGACCGCCGCCGCGACGCCGCCCGCGCGGCCGGCAAGCCCTCCGGCTACGACGGCCACTGCCGCGACCTCACCGCCGAGCAGAAGGCCGCGTACGAGACCGAGGGCCGCGCCTCGATCGTCCGCTTCCGGATGCCCGACGAGACCATCACCTTCACGGACCTGGTGCGCGGCGAGATCTCCGTCACCCCGGAGAACGTGCCGGACTTCGGCATCGTCCGGGCCAACGGCGCCCCGCTGTACACCCTGGTCAACCCGGTCGACGACGCGCTGATGGAGATCACCCACGTCCTGCGCGGCGAGGACCTGCTGTCCTCCACCCCCCGCCAGATCGCGCTCTACCGGGCACTGATCGAGCTGGGCGTCGCCAAGGGCGTCCCCGAGTTCGGCCACCTGCCGTACGTGATGGGCGAGGGCAACAAGAAGCTCTCCAAGCGCGACCCGGAATCCTCGCTCAACCTCTACCGCGAGCGCGGCTTCCTGCCCGAGGGCCTGCTGAACTACCTCTCGCTCCTCGGCTGGTCCTTCTCCAAGGACCAGGACATCTTCTCGATCGAGGAGATGGTGGCGAAGTTCGACATCCCGGACGTCAACGCCAACCCGGCCCGCTTCGACCTCAAGAAGGCCGAGGCGATCAACGCCGACCACATCCGGCAGCTGGACCCCAAGGCCTTCGCGGACGCCTGCGCCCCCTGGCTCGCGGCCCCGCACGCCAACTGGGCGCCCGAGGACTTCGACGCCGAGGCCTGGGCCCGCATCGCCCCGCACGCCCAGACCCGCGTCACCGTCCTGTCGGACATCACCGCGAACGTGGACTTCCTCTTCCGCAAGGAGCCCGTCGAGGACCAGGCGTCCTGGGACAAGGCGATGAAGGGCGAGCCCGCGGCCCTCCTGACCACGGCCCGCGCCAACCTGGAGACGGCCGACTGGTCCGACCCGGAGGCCCTCAAGCAGGCCGTCCTGACCGCCGGCGAGGCCCACGGCCTCAAGCTCGGCAAGGCCCAGGCCCCCGTCCGCGTCGCCGTCACCGGCCGCACCGTCGGCCTGCCGCTCTTCGAGTCCCTGGAGATCCTGGGCAAGGAGCGCTCGCTGGCCCGCATCGACGCCACCCTGGCCAAGCTCGACGCCTGACCCGCACCACCCCGTGGGGGCGGCGGCCGACCCCGGCCGCCGCCCCCACGGCGTCGCACCGCTCCACGGTGACGGGCTTCCGCGTCACCGCCCCGCCGGCGACCGCCCGGGCGTAGGCTCGGCCGCATGCCGATCCGCGCCGTGCTGTGGGACATCGACGACACCCTCTTCGACTACACGGGTGCCGACACCGCCGGATTCGGACAGCACCTCGTCGAGGAGGGACTGGGGGAGCGCTACGGGTCCCCGGCCGAGGCCCTCGTCCTGTGGCGGCGCCTCACCGAACGCCACTGGGCGCGCTTCGCCGCCGGCGAGGTCACCTTCCCGGGCCAGCGTCAGGACCGCGTCCGGGACTTCCTCGGGGAGCCCGCGCTGACGGCCGGGCAGGCCGACGCCTGGTTCGACCGCTACGTGCGCCACTACCAGGCCGCCTGGACGCTCTTCCCCGACGTCGTGCCCGCACTGGATGCCCTGGCGGGCGCCTACCGGCACGGTGTCCTCACCAACTCCTCCGTCGCCAACCAGGACCCCAAGCTGCGCCGGCTCGGTCTGCGCGAGCGCTTCGAGGTGCTGGTCTGCGCCGCGGAGCTCGGCGTCAGCAAGCCCGAGGCGGCCGCCTTCCTCAGCGCCTGCGAGGCCCTCGGCCTGCCGCCCGGGGAGGTGGCGTACGTCGGTGACCAGCCCGAGATCGACGCCCGGGGCGCCCGCGACGCGGGCCTCACCGCGGTGTGGCTCGACCGCGACGGCGGGCGCGGTCCGGCGCCCGACGACGTCCACCACATCACGGGCCTCGACCTCCTGCCGGGGGTGCTGGCCGGGGATACCCGTTTTGGAGCACGGTCAGGCATCCGGTAATGTTCTTTCTGCGCCGCCCGAGCGGGCCGAAAGGCCGGAGGGAAGCGCTAACCGAACGAAAGTCCTTCAGGGGCTTGAGTTTTGGTGGGCTATAGTGTAATTGGCAACACGAGGGTTTCTGGTTCCCTTATTCTAGGTTCGAGTCCTGGTAGCCCAGCGCAGTGCAGAAGTAACGCAGTGCTTGCCCCCGTTGTGTAGCGGCCTAGCACGCCGCCCTCTCAAGGCGGTAGCGCCGGTTCGAATCCGGTCGGGGGTACAGATCCTTCCCGCAAGATCTTCATTTGGGTAGCTCCCGGACGTCTTGATGCAGGATCGCTAGGGCCCCCGTTGTGTAGCGGCCTAGCACGCCGCCCTCTCAAGGCGGTAGCGCCGGTTCGAATCCGGTCGGGGGTACTACGTCTAGCAAGGTCTAGACCACTATGGGCTATAGTGTAATTGGCAACACGAGGGTTTCTGGTTCCCTTATTCTAGGTTCGAGTCCTGGTAGCCCAGCGCAACACCAAACAGGCCCCCGTTGTGTAGCGGCCTAGCACGCCGCCCTCTCAAGGCGGTAGCGCCGGTTCGAATCCGGTCGGGGGTACGCAAGGAAGAGGCCCTCCGCGATCATCGCGGAGGGCCTCTTCGCTGTTCCCGACGGTCGTGCGGGCCCCTTGCCGTGGGCTGCGGACCTACGACAAGTGCGGGCCCGGAGGCGCGAGTTCGGACGTGTGCGGCGTCGTACGCGCCCCCGGGCCCGGGGGATGGGTGGGTAAAGGTCCTGCGGACCGGGGGGTGCTCAGCCGGAACGGCGCAGCGCCTCCGTCAGTCGGGCGGCCGCGTCGATGACGGCCTGGGCGTGCATGCGCCCCGGGTGGCGGGTCAGGCGCTCGATCGGGCCGGAGACCGACACGGAGGCCACCACGCGGTTCGACGGCCCGCGCACGGGCGCGGAGACGGAGGCCACGCCGGGCTCCCGCTCGCCGATCGACTGCGCCCAGCCGCGGCGCCGTACGCCCGACAGGGCCGTGGCCGTGAAGCGCGCGCCCTGGAGGCCGCGGTGGAGCCGCTCGGGCTCCTCCCACGCCATCAGGATCTGCGCGGCCGAGCCCGCCTTCATGGGCAGGGTGGAGCCCACCGGGACGGTGTCCCGCAGGCCCGAGAGCCGTTCCGCCGCTGCCACGCAGATGCGCATGTCGCCCTGACGACGGTAGAGCTGTGCGCTCTCGCCCGTCACGTCACGGAGGTGCGTGAGCACCGGTCCGGCCGTGGCCAGCAGACGGTCCTCGCCGGCCGCGGCGGCAAGTTCTGCCAGCCGCGGACCGAGGATGAACCGGCCCTGCATGTCCCTCGCCACCATTCGGTGGTGTTCCAGTGCCACGGCAAGGCGATGTGCCGTGGGTCGTGCGAGCCCTGTCGCCGCGACCAGCCCGGCGAGGGTGGCCGGACCGGACTCCAGTGCGCTCAGTACCAGAGCTGCCTTGTCGAGAACGCCGACGCCGCTAGAGTTGTCCATGAAACGATATTCACGTCTCACACTGTGAAACGCAAGTTCAATTTTTCCAAGAACAAGCGAGTCTGTATGTGCGGGTCCACGAACCACTGGGTCCGAGCCGTCGATCCGCGCGGGGGGTGCGGGCGATCAGGCGCACCAGGTCTCTATGAAGCGCCGGCACAACCGGCCGGCCGGAGGGAAAGCGATGGGTAGGACACTCGCGGAGAAGGTCTGGGACGACCACGTCGTCCGGCGCGCCGAGGGCGAGCCCGACCTCCTCTTCATCGATCTGCACCTGCTGCACGAGGTGACCAGCCCGCAGGCCTTCGAGGGTCTGCGCCAGGCCGGCCGCAAGGTCCGGCGCCTCGACCTCACCATCGCGACCGAGGACCACAACACCCCCACCCTCGACATCGACAAGCCGATCGCGGACCCGGTCTCCCGGGCCCAGCTGGAGACGCTGCGCAAGAACTGCGCCGAGTTCGGTGTGCGCCTGCACTCGCTGGGCGACGTCGAGCAGGGTGTCGTCCACGTCGTGGGTCCCCAGCTCGGGCTGACCCAGCCGGGCACCACCGTCGTCTGCGGCGACTCGCACACCTCCACCCACGGCGCGTTCGGCGCGCTGGCCTTCGGCATCGGCACCAGCCAGGTCGAGCACGTGCTGGCCACCCAGACGCTGCCGCTGGCCCGCCCGAAGACGATGGCCATCACCGTCACCGGCGCGCTGGCCGACGGCGTCACCGCCAAGGACCTGATCCTGGCGATCATCGCCAGGATCGGCACGGGCGGCGGCCAGGGGTACATCCTGGAGTACCGCGGCGAGGCCATCGAGAACCTGTCGATGGAAGCCCGCATGACCATCTGCAACATGTCGATCGAGGCCGGCGCCCGCGCGGGCATGATCGCGCCCGACAGGACCACGTTCGACTACCTCCAGGGCCGCGACCACGCGCCCGAGGGCGCGGACTGGGACGCGGCCGTCGAGTACTGGCGGACGCTGCGCACCGACGACGACGCCGTCTTCGACGCCGAGGTCGTCATCGACGGCACGGCGCTGGCCCCGTTCGTCACCTGGGGCACCAACCCGGGCCAGGGTGCGCCCCTGTCGGCGAACGTCCCCGACCCGGCTTCGTACGAGGACGCTTCGGAGCGGCATGCCGCCGAAAAGGCCCTGGAGTACATGGGGTTGACCGCCGGCCAGCCGCTGCGGGACATCAAGGTCGACACAGTCTTCGTAGGTTCCTGCACCAACGGCCGCATCGAGGACCTGCGGGCCGTCGCCGGGATCGTCGAGGGCCGCAAAGTCGCCGACGGCGTAAGGATGCTGGTCGTCCCGGGCTCGGTGCGCGTCGCGCTCCAGGCCGTCGAGGAGGGGCTGGACAAGGTCTTCAAGGAGGCCGGGGCCGAATGGCGGCACGCGGGCTGCTCGATGTGCCTGGGCATGAACCCCGACCAGTTGGCCCCCGGTGAGCGCTCCGCGTCCACCTCCAACCGCAACTTCGAGGGCCGGCAGGGCAAGGGCGGACGCACCCACCTGGTCTCCCCGCAGGTGGCCGCCGCCACCGCGGTGCTGGGCCACCTGGCTTCACCCGCCGACCTGTCCGCCAACTCGGCCAACCCCGCCCCCTCCGGAGTCTGAACCATGGAAGCCTTCACCACCCACACCGGCCGGGCCGTCCCGCTGCGGCGCAGCAACGTCGACACCGACCAGATCATCCCGGCCCACTGGCTGAAGAAGATCACCCGCGACGGCTTCGAGGACGGGCTCTTCGAGGCCTGGCGCAAGGACCCGGAGTTCGTCACGAACCGCCCGGAGCGCGCCGGCGCGACCGTGCTGATCGCGGGCCCCGACTTCGGTACGGGCTCCTCGCGCGAGCACGCCGTCTGGGCCCTGCAGAACTTCGGCTTCAAGACGGTCATCTCCTCCCGCTTCGCCGACATCTTCCGCGGCAACTCGCTGAAGAACGGTCTGCTGACCGTCGTTCTGCCGCAGGAGACCGTCGATCGGCTGTGGGAGCTGACCGAGGCCGACCCCACCGCCGAGGTGACCGTCGACCTGGTGGACCGCAAGGTCCGAGCGACCGGCGTCGAGGCGGAGTTCGAACTCGACGACAACGCCCGCTGGCGTCTCCTGGAGGGGCTGGACGACATCTCGCTCACCCTTCAGAACGAAGGGGACATCGCCACCTACGAAAGCACCCGCCCGGCGTTCAAGCCGCGCACGATTCGGGCGTGATTCCAGCCTGATCAGCGCTTATTCACCCCCGGGTGATCACATCGACAACACTGTGCCCCTCGCCTTCCGGCGGGGGGCACAGCTGTATGTTGAGGCCCCGTGAGGCGACAACTCGCCCCAGATGGCACAATCTGTGCATGGAACGCGACAGTCAACTGGAGCTCTGGGAACTCGTCGCAGACCGACTGAAAGAAGCACACACAAGGGTGCGCACACTGCAAGTCCCGGAGGGCGTAAGGATGGCGCTGTCCCGGAAGCTGTTGGTCGCCACAGCCGCGGCGAAGCACGATCTCGCCGACGCGGCAAGGCGCCTGGACAGGTTGATGAAGGACCTCGACGAGGGTCGATTCCCTGAAGGCGACTGATGCGAAGGAACTCCGTAACGGTCTGCATCGTTGCGGCACTAGGGTGATTAGCCCGTTTCGTGTTTGATTTGCGGTATATATCCGCCTAACGTGCGAAATAAGCTTGAACACATTCGTTCTGGCGAAGTCTCCGAAGGGGAAGACGTGAACAAGGCGCAGCTCGTAGAAGCGATTGCCGACAAGGTCGGAGGCCGCCAGCAGGCCGCCGACGCCGTCGACGCGGTACTCGACGCGATCGTCCGCGCAGTCGTCGCGGGCGACCGGGTCTCGGTCACGGGCTTCGGCTCGTTCGAGAAGGTCGACCGGCCCGCCCGCTACGCCCGCAACCCGCAGACGGGTGAGCGCGTCCGGGTCAAGAAGACCTCTGTTCCCCGCTTCCGTGCGGGCCAGGGCTTCAAGGACCTGGTCAGCGGCACCAAGAAGCTGCCCAAGGGCGGCGAGGTGTCCGTGAAGAAGGCGCCCAAGGGCAGCCTGAGCGGCGGCGCGTCGGCGACCGTCAAGAAGGCCGTGGCCAAGAAGGCCACCACCGCCAAGAAGGCCGCGGCGAAGACCGCGGTCGCGAAGAAGACCACGCCCGCGGCGGCCAAGAAGACGACCGCCACCGCCAAGAAGGCCACCGCCACGGCGAAGAAGGCCACGCCCACGGCGAAGAAGGCCACGGCGACCGCGAAGAAGGCGGCCGTGAAGTCCACGACGGCGGCGGCGAAGAAGACCACCGCCAAGAAGACCGCCCCCGCGGCCAAGAAGGCCACCGCGAAGACCACGGCGCCCGCCACCAAGAAGGCGACCGCCCGCAAGACCACCGCGAAGAAGACCACCGCTCGCAAGAAGTAGGGCACGAGTCACACACGCCGGGCCGGTTTCCCTTTCCGGGGGAAGCCGGCCCGCGGTGCTTTCCCCGCAGGTCGGACGGGGTGGGGCGGAGGTGGCGGTGGCGGTGTCAGAAGGTCTGCAGGGTGATCAGCGTGATGCGCAGGGCCGCGCCCTCGCCGTCCGTCTCGATCCGTACCCGCTGCCCGGGGCGCAACAGCCGCAGACCGCCCGCGTCGAAGGCCGGGGCCCCGAAGGGCACCGGGGTGCCGTCGTCCAGCAGCACGCTGCCGCTGCGGGTCTGGGAGTCGTACGTGTACGCGGTCGCCTGCATACGCGCACTGTATCGGGCCGTGTGGCGGCCCACACCGAGGGTGAGGGCCGTGCGCAGATCGGCGGCGGTGTCCACGTCCCGGCGCACGCTCTCGACGCCCGGCAGGGCTATTTCCACCGCTCCCGAAGCCGAATGCCGGGCCCGGGACGGTCCCCCGAACGAGGGTGCCAATTCCACGTCCGGAGCAGCGGAAAGCAGAGTCGTCCCGATTCCCGCCGCATCGGCCAGAAATGCCCTGGGAAATGTCGATGCGTTATCGAGCACGCGTAGCAATTCCGGTGGCCGCAAAGCGGGCAGATCGGCGTTCAGCGCGGCCACCCGGGCCCCGGGACGTCCCCTGCGCACCGCCCCCGCACCGTGCGCGAGGGCCGCGTTGAGCCCGGCGCCCGGGGAGTCGGGGAGGATCCTCGCCCCCAACCTGGCCAGTTCCGCACCTGCCAGGAAATCGTCCGTGACGACCACCACATCCGCCACCGCCGCGCAGGCCAGGGCCCCGGCGACGGTGTCCTGGGCGAACGCCAGCGCCAGCCCCGGACGGGACGCGCCGACGGCCGCCGCGAGCCGGCTCTTGGCCAATGCCAAGGGTTTGAGCGGAACCACCAGACTCCACACGGCGTTCGTGGCGGACTCCTTCCCTCCGGTGCACTTCCGCACCCGCCAGGGCCATCAGTAGGTCATGACCTGGTCATCAGTCGGCCCATTGTCGCCCCGGACCGGCCACTGGGGGGCCCGGTGGTGCGGGCGGGGCGTACGGTGTCCTCGACAGAGACCGGACCTGGGGCGAGACTTGTCCGGCCGATGAGGTGCCCAAGCCGCGCACCGGTCCTAGAGGAAGGTGTCCGAGTGTCCCGCCGCAGAATCGGCTTCTGGTACCGCCTCGCGGCGGTCATCGCGAAACCGCCGCTGGTAGTGCTCTTCAAGCGGGACTGGCGGGGAATGGAGCACATTCCGGCCGACGGTGGATTTATCACCGCCGTCAATCACAACTCGTATCTGGACCCGCTGTCCTACGCGCACTTCCAGTACAACACCGGCCGGGTGCCCCGATTGCTCGCGAAGGCCGGACTCTTCAAGGTGCCTTTCGTCGGCATGATCCTCCGCGGCTCCGGCCAGATCCCCGTCTACCGGGAGACCACGAACGCCCTGGACGCATTCCGGGCCGCCGTGGACGCCATCGAACGCGGTGAATGCGTGGCCTTTTACCCCGAAGGCACCCTGACCCGGGATCCCGAGATGTGGCCGATGGCCGGCAAGACCGGCGCAGCCAGGGTGGCGCTGATCACCAAGGCGCCCGTCATTCCGGTGGCCCAATGGGGCGCGAATCTCGCGATGCCGCCCTATGCCGAGGAGAACAAGCTCCGCCTGTTCCCCCGCAAGACCCTCCAGGTCATCGCCGGGCCGCCGGTGGACCTCTCGGCCTTCCTGGACCGGGAACCCACGCCGGACGTCCTCAAGGGCGCCACCGAGGCCATCATGGCCGACATCACCAAGCTCCTGGAGGAGCTGCGCGGCGAGAACGCCCCCGCGCAGCCCTACGACCACCGCAAGGCCAGGGCGCAGCAGCGGCGCAACGCCGCGGGGGAGGGCAACAAGTGACACGTCCCGTGAAGGTGGCCGTCTTCGGAACCGGCTCGTGGGGAACGGCCTTCGGCATGGTGCTCGCCGACGCCGGCTGCGAGGTGACCCTGTGGGGCCGTCGGCAGGAGCTTGCCGACGCCATCAACAACGGCCGGACCAACCCCGACTACTTCCCCGACGTGGAACTGCCCGCGAACCTGCGGGCCACCACCGACGCGGCCGAGGCGGCGAGCGGCGCCGACTTCGCGGTCCTGGCGATCCCCTCGCAGACCCTGCGCGGCAACCTCGCCGCTTGGGCGCCGTTGCTGCCCGCCGACGCCGTCCTCGTCTCCCTGATGAAGGGCATCGAACTCGGCACGGCCAAGCGGATGAGCGAGGTCATCGAAGAGGTGGCCAAGGTCCCCTCCGAGCGGGTCGCCGTCGTCACCGGCCCCAACCTGGCCCGCGAGATCGTCGCCCGGCAGCCCGCCGCCTCGGTCGTCGCCTGCGTGGACGAAGCCGTGGCCCAGCGGCTCCAGGCCGCTTGCCACACCCCGTACTTCCGCCCGTACACGAGCACCGACGTCATCGGCTGCGAGCTCGGCGGCGCCGTCAAGAACGTCATCGGCCTCGCCGTCGGCATCGCGGACGGCATGGGCCTGGGCGACAACACCAAGGGCTCGCTCATCACCCGCGGACTCGCCGAAGCCACCCGGCTGGGCCTGGCCATGGGCGCCGACCCGCTCACCTTCTCCGGTCTCGCCGGCCTCGGCGACCTCGTCGCGACCTGCTCCTCGCCGCTCTCCCGGAACCACACCTTCGGCACCAACCTGGGCCGCGGGATGACCCTGGAGGAGACCATCGCGGTCACCAAGCAGACCGCCGAGGGGGTCAAGTCCTGCCAGTCCGTGGCAGATCTGGCCAACCGGTACGGAGTGGACATGCCGATCACGGACACCGTGGTCGACATCGTCCACCACGGCAAGCCCACGCTGGTCGCACTGAAGGAACTCATGGGGCGCAGCGCCAAACCGGAACGGCGCTGACACCTTTCCGGACGTTCGAGCGGGTACCCTCGTGGCGATATGAGCAGCGAGAACCTCCCCCAGACCCCTGAGCAGCAGGGCCGCAAGCCCCGCGTGGCCGTCGTGTTCGGCGGCCGCAGCTCGGAACACGCCATCTCGGTCGTCACGGCCGGCGCCGTGCTGCGTTCCATCGACCGTTCCAAGTACGAGGTGCTGCCCATCGGCATCACCACGGACGGCCGGTGGGCGTTGACCGCCGACGAGCCCGAGCGCATGGCCATCGCGGACCGCGAGCTGCCGAGCGTGGAGACGCTCGCCGACTCCGCCGACGGCACCGTCGTGCTCTCCGTCGACCCCGCCAGCCGCGAGGTCGTCTACACCGAGCCGGGCGCCGTTCCCAAGGCCCTGGGCGAGGTCGACGTCGTCTTCCCCGTCCTGCACGGCCCGTACGGCGAGGACGGCACCCTGCAGGGCCTTCTGGAGCTCTCCGGGATCCCGTACGTCGGCTCGGGCGTCCTCGCCTCGGCCGTCGGCCAGGACAAGGACTACATGAAGCGGGTCTTCACGTCCTTCGGACTGAAGGTCGGCCCGTACCTGACCATCCGCCCCCGTGAGTGGGAGGCCGACCAGGACGCCGCCCGGGCGAAGGTCCTGGACTTCGCCGCCGAGCACGGTTGGCCGCTGTTCGTGAAGCCCGCCCGCGCGGGCTCCTCCATCGGCATCACCAAGGTCGACGACGCCGCCGGGCTCGACGCCGCGGTCCGCGAGGCCCGCCGGCACGACCCGAAGATCATCGTGGAGGCGCTGCTGCGCGGCCGCGAGATCGAGTGCGGGGTGCTGGAGTTCGAGGACGGCCCGCGCGCCAGCGCCCCCGCGGAGATCCCGCCGGTCTCCAGCCACGACTTCTACGACTTCGAGGCGAAGTACATCGACTCCGCCTCCGGGATCGTGCCCGCCCCGCTCACCCCGGAGCAGACCGCCGAGGTCCAGCGGCTCGCGATCGAGGCGTTCGACGCCGCCTCCTGCGAGGGCCTGGTGCGCGCCGACTTCTTCCTCACCGAGGACGGCGAGTTCGTCATCAACGAGATCAACACGATGCCCGGCTTCACGCCGATCTCCATGTACCCGCGCATGTGGCAGGAGTCCGGCATCGAGTACCAGGAGCTGGTGGACCTGCTCATCCAGGCGGCGCTCCGCCGCTCCACCGGGCTGCGCTAGCAGGCGGCCCGGGTCCCGGACAGCCGACCGCCCGCCGCCGCGCTCATCGAGCGCGGCGGCGGGCGGCGGTGTGCGGGAGGGCGGATCGGCGGGCGGCGGGACGGATCCCGGTGGGGGCGGATCCGGTGGGGACGATTCAGTAGGACGAGATGCCGACGGGCACGGACTCGGCAACGGCGCCGGACAGACCGACCAGCATCCCGGCATCCGTGGCATGCTCCTTGTCGACCAGGACCTCGGTGTAGGCCAGCCGCGACCCGGTGGTGAACCGGAACCCGCCGTCGTCCGTCTTCTCCAGCAGCCAACCGACGCCGTTCACCTCGACGCCCTCCTGCTTCGGATCGGCCATCTTGGGGGGCTTGGGGATACCGCACCGCAGTACGATCGCCGAGCCGCCCCACGCGGCCGTCAGATCGGAGCGCGGTTCGGTGGTGGTCCGCGCCAGCCCGGCCACCTCCTCGGGGAGCTTCTCGTGCAGCGTCGCACAGAGCCCCGCGACGTCGGTGGGCGGAGCGGGCGGCGGAACCACCCTGGCCCGGGCATCCCCCGGGGCACAGCCCGCGAGGGTCAGCAGGGCCGCCGCGGCGGCGGGCAGGGCCAGCAGACGGAGCGGCCGGCGGTGCAGTGACATCACCGGCCCAGAGTAGACGGGGGCTACAGATGGACCACCGGGCAGGTCAAGGTGCGGGTGATGCCCTCCACCTGCTGGACCTTGGCCACCACCATGCGGCCCAGATCGTCGACGGTGTCGGCCTGGGCGCGCACGATCACGTCGTAGGGGCCCGTCACGTCCTCGGCCTGGATCACCCCCGCGATCTGGCTGATGGACTCGGCGACGAACGACGCCTTGCCCACCTCGGTCTGGATGAGGATGTACGCCTGTACCACGGAACCTCCAGGACGGCCACGAGGATCATTTCCCCTAACCTTCGGATGGGCCCGGGGACAACGGGCGGGCCCCGGCACGAAGGGACGCCACGGTACCGCGTCGCCGCGTGCCGCGGGGAGACCCTTCCTGTACGTGCCGTGGGGAGATCCGATGGACCCGGTGCCACGCACGGCGGGGCGTACGGAGAGCTGAAGTTGACGTATCTGTTGACGGTACCCAGAGCTGTGACGGCTCGCGACCGCAAGCGGACTTGCCAAGAAGGGGCACAGCGATGAAGGGCACTGTGGGCGAGCTGGGGGAGTTCGGGCTCATTCGGGAGCTCACCTCACGGCTCACCACCACCCCGGCGGTCCGGCTCGGACCGGGCGACGACGCCGCGGTCGTGTCGGCACCCGACCGCCGGGTCGTGGCGAGCACGGACATCCTGCTGGAGGGCCGGCACTTCCGGCGCGACTGGTCCACGGCCTACGACGTCGGCCGCAAGGCCGCCGCGCAGAACCTGGCCGACATCGCCGCCATGGGCGCGGTACCGACCGCGCTCCTGCTCGGTCTGGTCGTCCCGGCGGAACTGCCCGTCACCTGGCCCACCGAGCTGATGGACGGCATCCGCGACGAGTGCCAGGTCGCGGGCGCGGCCGTGGTCGGCGGGGACGTCGTACGCGGCGACGCCATCACCGTCGCCATCACGGCCCTCGGTGACCTGCGCAACCACGAACCCGTGCTGCGCTCGGGCGCCCGGCCCGGCGACGTCGTGGCCGTGACGGGTTGGCTCGGCTGGTCCGCGGCCGGGTTCGCGGTGCTCTCGCGCGGCTTCCGCTCCCCGCGGGCCTTCGTCGAGGCCCACCGCAGGCCCGAACCGCCGTACCACGCGGGACCGGCGGCCGCCGGACTCGGCGCCACCGCCATGACCGACGTCAGCGACGGACTGATCGCCGACCTCGGGCACATCGCCGAGGCCAGCAAGGTGCGCATCGACGTGCGGTCGGGAGCCGTGGACATCCCCACCCAGATGCACGACATCGGGCAGGCCGTCGGCGTGGACCCGCTCCAGTGGGTGCTCACCGGGGGAGAGGACCACGCCATCGTGGCGACGTTCCCGCCCGACGTGAAGCTGCCGGCCCGCTGGAAGGTCATCGGGGAGGTCCAGAACCGTTCCGCGCTGCCCCAGGTGACCGTGGACGGCGCCCCCTGGACCAGCACCGGCGGCTGGGACCACTTCGGCGCCGACCCGGCCGCCGAGGAGAACCTCCGATGAACGGCGTCGCCCCGCCGCTGTGCCTGACCGTCGCCGGATCCGACTCCGGCGGCGGCGCCGGCATCCAGGCCGACCTCAAGGCGATGCTCGCCCTCGGCGTGCACGGCATGAGCGTGCTCACCGCCGTGACCGCCCAGAACTCCCTCGGCGTGCACGGGGCCTGGGAACTGCCGCCCGAGGCCGTCACGGCCCAGTACCGGGCCGTCGTCGACGACATCGGGGTGGGGGCGGTCAAGACCGGGATGCTGGCCTCCGCCGTACTCGTCGAGACCGTGGCGGAGCTGCTGGCCGGCACGGACGCACCGGCGGTCGTGGACCCCGTGGGCGTCTCCAAGCACGGGGACGCCCTGCTCGCCGCCTCGGCGCTGGACGCCGTACGCCGGGAACTGCTGCCGCGGGCCACGGTCGCGACGCCGAACCTCGACGAGGTCGCCCAGCTCACCGGCATCCTCGTCGAGGACGAGGACGGCATGCGCCGGGCCGCCGACGCGATCCTCGGCCACGGGGCGCGGTGGGCACTCATCAAGGGCGGCCACCTCGTGGCGCACGGCGGCGAGGCCGTCGACCTGCTCACCGACGGGACCGCGGAGACCTGGCTCCGCGCGCCCCGCCACGACAACCGGCACACGCACGGCACGGGCTGCACGCTGGCCGCCGCCGTCGCCGCCGGACTGGCCCGGGGCCTGACCGTCCCCGAGGCCGTCACGGCGGCCAAGGCCTACGTCACCGGCGCCATAGCCGCCGGCTTCGCCCTCGGCGGCGGCATCGGACCCGTCGACCACGCCTGGCAGTGGCGGAGCCCGCAGCCGGACGTCTAGGGAATCCCTCCCGGAGCCTGCGGGAGCCCGTCGGTCAGGTCCGCGTCGTCCGGTGCAGGGCGGCGCGGCCCCGGCGGGACCAGCAGGCGGCGGCCCGGCCCGGGACGGTTCCGGGCAAGGCAAAAGGCCGGTTCACCTGGGTGAACCGGCCTTTCTGGCAACCGTAAAGGGCTGCGCGACGACGACGGAGGCCGTCAGCGCGAGACCTTGCCGGCCTTGATGCACGAGGTGCAGGCGTTGAGGCGCTTCGGCGTCCCATTGACCACGGCACGGACGCGCTGGATGTTCGGGTTCCAGCGACGCGAGGTGCGGCGGTGCGAGTGGGAGATGCTGTTGCCGAAGCTCGGCCCCTTGGCGCAAACGTCGCAGTTGGCAGCCACAGGTCACTCCAAAGACTTCAGATGCAATTACAGTGAAATCCGGCGCACCGGAATCAGAGATCTGAAGTGGCTTGCCGGACGAATGGCCCGACTCTCGACGGGCAACCTGAGCAGCATACAACGACTGCTTCGGTCCAAGAAAACTACCATGTGAGCCACCGGCCACGCCCCGGGGTCCCCGGCCGGCGGCCACCCTTCGTTACCCTGCGGTGAACCCTGGCCCGCACAAGGAGGAACGCCCGGTGGCGAACGAGCCCGGCCCGCACACCCTCGACGCCGAAGCGGTGCGCACCTGGAGCTCGCTGGCCCTGGCCGCACTGGGCCGGGCCCGCGAGGACATCGACGCGATCAACGTCTACCCCGTCGCCGACGCGGACACCGGCACCAACCTCTACCTGACCGCCGAGGCGGCCGATCGCGCGCTCACCGAAGCCTTCGAGAAGGCCGGCGCCGGAGTGACCGAAGGCACAACCGGGACCGCCTCCCTGTCCGAGGCCGTCCGGGCCTACGCGCACGGCGCCCTCATAGGCGCCCGCGGCAACTCCGGCACGATCCTCGCCCAGCTGCTGCGCGGGGTGGCCGACGTCCTGGGCGCCGAGGACGCCGCCCCCGACCGGGACCGCGCCTCCGGGCCGCTGCTGGCACGGGCCCTGACCCGGGCCGCGGAGGAGGCGTACCAGGCCGTCGCACACCCCGTCGAGGGCACCATGCTCACCGTCGCGGGCGCCGCCGCGCGCGCCGGGGTGGCCGTGGGGGCCGCCGCGGCCACCGCCGCCGACGTCGCCCGGGCGGCGTACGACGGCGCCCGCGCCGCCCTCGCCGAGACCCCCGGGCAGCTCGCCGCGCTGAGCCGGGCCGGGGTCGTGGACGCCGGGGGGTGCGGGCTGGTCGCCGTGCTCGGCGCCCTGTGGCAGGCGCTGTCCGGCGATGCGCCCGCCGACGAGCCGGTGCGCGGTCGGGCCGTCCCCGTACCGTCGACGCCGCAGCCCTGCGCCGAGGAACAGGGCGGCCCCGGCTACGAGGTGATCTACCTGCTGGAGGCCTCCGAGGAGGCCGTCGGCGAGCTGCGCGAACGCCTCGACGGACTCGGCGACTCCCTCGTGGTGGTCGGCGGTGACGGCCTGTGGAACGTCCACGTGCACGTCGACGACCCCGGAGCCGCCGTGGAGGCCGGCGTCGTCGCCGGCCGGCCGTACCGGATCCGCATCACGCACTTCGGTGACGAACGCCGCCGCGCCAAGGCCCCGCGCGCCCAACGGGCCGTGGTCGCCGTGGTCCCTGGCGAGGGGCTGGCCGCGCTGTGCGGGGAGGCCGGCGCGACCACCGTGCTGGCCCGCCCCGGCGAGGCGCCCGCCGTCACCGAACTCGTCGACGCCGTGGCCCGCGCCCACGCCCGCGAGGTCATCCTGCTGGCCGGCTCCGTCGAACTGCGCGCCGCCGCCGGAGCCGCCGCCGAGCGGGCCCGCGCCGACGGCGTCCGGGTGGCGGTGATCCCCACCCGATCCGCCGTGCAGGGCCTGGCCGCGCTCGCCGTCCACGACCCCGACGCCGACTTCGACGAGGACGTCGTCGCCATGACCGCCGCGGCCGGCGCCACCCGGTACGCGGAACTCGCCGTCGCCGAGGCCCGTTCCTTCACCTCCGCCGGCATCTGCCAGGCCGGTGACGTGCTCGGACTCATCGACGGGGACGTCGCCGTCATCGGCTCGGGCCTTCCCGAAACGGCCGAGGCGGTGCTGGAACGGATGCTCGGCTCCGGCGGCGAGCTCGTCACCCTCGTCCTGGGACCCGAGGTCCCCGACACCCTGGCCACGCACCTGGAGGCGTACGTCCAGCACGGACACCTGGCCGTCGACACCGTCACCTACCGCGGCGGACGCTGGTCGGCGCCCCTCCTCATCGGGGTGGAATAGCGGGCTTGTCGGCGCCATGGTGTGCAATGGAACACGTGCCCGCGCTCGACGAAGACCTCAAGAAGACGCTCGGCCCCGCCACCGCCAAGGTGCTGGCCGAGCAGCTCGGCCTGCACACGGCCCTGGACCTCCTGCACCACTACCCCCGGCGGTACGCCGAGCGCGGCGAGCTCACCTCGCTCGCCGAACTCGCCGACCAGATCGACGAGCACGTCACCGTCGTCGCCCAGGTCGCCGACGCCCGCCTGCTGACCTACCAGGGCAGCCGCGGCGGCGGGAAACGCCTGGAGGTGACCATCACCGACGGCAGCGGCCGCCTCCAGCTGGTCTTCTTCGGCGCGGGCGTCCACAAGCCGCACAAGGACCTGCTGCCCGGCAGCCGCGCCATGTTCGCGGGCAAGGTCTCGAAGTTCAACAACAAGCTCCAGCTGGCCCACCCCGCCTACGAACCCCTCGGCGCGGACGCCTCCGACCGGGACGCCGCCACCGCCTTCGCGGGCCGGCTCATCCCGATCTACCCGGCCTGCGCCAAGATGGAGTCCTGGAAGATCACCAAGTGCGTCGACGCCGTACTGCCCGGCGTCGCCGAGGTCGTGGACCCGCTGCCGCCCGCCCTGCGCGAGGGCCGCGGCCTGGTCCCGCTCACCGAGGCCCTCCTCAAGATCCACCGACCCACCACCAAGGCGGACGTCGAGGACGCCCGCCAACGCCTCAAGTGGGACGAGGCCTTCGTCCTCCAGGTCGCCCTGGCCCGCCGCCGGCACGACGACTCCCAACTCCCGGCCGTCCCGCGCCGCGCCGCCCCCGGCGGCCTCCTCGACTCCTTCGACGCCAAGCTGCCCTTCACCCTCACCGAGGGCCAGCAGAACGTCTCGAAGGAGATCTTCGACGACCTCGCCACCAGCCACCCCATGCACCGGCTCCTCCAGGGCGAGGTCGGCTCCGGGAAGACGATGGTCGCCCTGCGGGCCATGCTCGCCGTCGTCGACTCCGGCGGGCAGGCCGCGATGCTCGCGCCGACCGAGGTGCTCGCCCAACAGCACCACCGGTCCATCACCGAGATGATGGGCGAACTCGCCGAGGGAGGCATGCTCGGCGGCTCCGACCGGGGCACCAAGGTGGTGCTGCTCACCGGGTCGATGGGCATGCCCGCCCGCCGGCAGGCCCTGCTCGACCTGGTCACGGGCGAGGCCGGCATCGTCATCGGTACCCACGCCCTCATCGAGGACAAGGTCCGCTTCCACGACCTCGGCCTCGTCGTGGTCGACGAACAGCACCGGTTCGGCGTCGAACAGCGCGACGCCCTGCGCTCGAAGGGCAAGCAGCCCCCGCACCTGCTCGTCATGACGGCCACCCCGATCCCGCGCACCGTGGCCATGACCGTCTTCGGCGACCTGGAGACCTCCGTACTCGACCAGCTGCCCGCCGGACGATCCCCGATCGCCACGCACGTCGTACCCGCCAAGGACAAGCCGCACTTCCTCGCCCGCGCCTGGGAACGGGTCCGCGAGGAAGTCGAGAACGGCCACCAGGCGTACGTGGTCTGCCCCCGGATCGGGGACGGCGAGGACGAGCCCAAGAAGAAGAAGGCCGCCGAGGAGGACGGCGACAGGCGCCCCCCGCTCGCCGTCCTGGAGATCGCCGAACAGCTCGTCAAGGGCCCCCTGTCCGGGCTGTCCGTCGAGGTGTTGCACGGCCGGATGGACCCCGCCGACAAGGACGACGTGATGCGCCGCTTCGCCGCCGGCGAGGTCAAGGTGCTGGTCGCGACCACCGTCATCGAGGTCGGGGTGAACGTCCCCAACTCCACCGTCATGGTGATCATGGACGCGGACCGGTTCGGCGTCTCCCAACTCCACCAGCTGCGCGGTCGCGTCGGCCGCGGCACCGCCCCCGGCCTGTGCCTGCTGGTCAGCGAGATGCACGAGGCCAGTCCCGCCCGGGCCCGGCTGGGCGCGGTCGCCGCCACCCTCGACGGGTTCGAACTGTCCCGGATCGACCTGGAACAGCGCCGCGAGGGCGACGTCCTCGGCCAAGCCCAGTCGGGCGTGCGCTCCTCGCTGCGCATGCTCGCCGTCATCGAGGACGAGGAGGTCATCGCCCAGGCCCGGGAGGAAGCCACCCGCGTCGTCGCGACCGACCCGGACCTGGAAGGACTGCCGGGGCTGCGGACCGCACTCGACGCCCTGCTGGACACCGAGCGCGAGCAGTACCTGGAGAAGGGCTGAGCGGTGCCTTCCGGGCGGCACGACCTATCGTGGGGTTCGAGAGCGAAACCGCCCCCACCCGCCCACCCAGCGAAGGAACCCCAGATGACCCGCGTGATCGCCGGCACCGCCGGCGGGCGGCGGCTGACCGTGCCGCCCGGCACCGGCACCCGTCCCACCTCCGACCGGATGCGCGAGGGGCTCTTCTCCACCTGGGAGTCGCTGCACGGCCTGGACGGCGCCCGGGTCCTCGACCTCTACGGCGGCTCCGGCGCCGTGGGCCTGGAGGCCCTCTCCCGGGGCGCGGCCCACGCCCTGCTCGTGGAGGCCGACGCCAAGGCCTCCCAGGCCATCCGGCAGAACATCACGACCCTGGGGCTGCCCGGCGCCGAGTTCCGGCCGGGCAAGGCGGAGCAGATCGTCGCCGCGACCGCGCAGGGCGAGCCGTACGACATCGTCTTCCTGGACCCCCCGTACGCCGTCGAGCACGGCGATCTTGGCGAGATCCTCCTCACACTCCGGTCCAATGGCTGGCTCACGGACGATGCGCTCGTCACCGTGGAGCGCAGCACGAGGAGCGGTGCGTTCCCGTGGCCCGAGGGGTTCGAGGCGCTGCGTTCGCGCAAGTACGGCGAGGGCACGCTTTGGTACGGTCGCGCCGCCTTCACCAGCGAAGATTCATGATGCCCGCACGGGAGAGCGAGGGACTTCAGTTGCGCCGCGCCGTCTGTCCGGGGTCGTTCGACCCCATCACCAACGGACACCTCGACATCATCGGCCGGGCCTCCCGGCTCTACGACGTGGTCCACGTCGCCGTGATGATCAACCAGTCCAAGCAGGGCCTCTTCAGCGTCGAGGAACGGATCGAGCTGATCCGTGAGGCGACCGCCGACTACGGAAACATCGAGGTCGAGTCCTTCCACGGCCTGCTCGTCGACTTCTGCAAGCAGCGGGACATCCCGGCCATCGTCAAGGGCCTGCGCGCCGTCAGCGACTTCGACTACGAGCTCCAGATGGCCCAGATGAACATGGGTCTCTCGGGCGTCGAAACGCTGTTCGTGCCGACCAACCCGACCTACAGCTTCCTGTCGTCCTCCCTGGTCAAGGAGGTCGCGGCCTGGGGCGGCGACGTCGCCCACCTGCTTCCCGCGCACGTGCACGCGGCGCTGATCGAGCGACTCGGCTCCAGGTGACCCGGCGGCGGGCGGACCGGGATCCACCGGTCCGCGCCGCACACGGGCCCGGTGGCCCTACAGTCGTCTCCTCAGCCGTCCCGTCCGTCCCGGCACCGGCCCGGGGCAGAGAGTGCGAGCCCCCATGGACGTACAGAAGAAGCTGGACGAGATCGTCGCGGCCGTCGGCGCGGCCCGGTCCATGCCCATGTCGGCCTCCTGCGTGCTCAACCGCACGGAGCTCCTCGACCGGCTCGACGAGGTGCGCCGGGCCCTCCCCGGTTCGCTCGAACAGGCACGGGAACTGCTCGGGGGCCGGGAGCAGATGGTCGAGGACGCCCGACGGGAGGCGGAGCGGATCATCGGGTCCGCGCACGCCCAACGGGGCGCGCTGATCGCCGACACCGAGGTGGCCCGCCGCTCGCAGGCCGAGGCCGACCGGATCCTGGCGGACGCCCGTCGTGAGGCCGAGGAGATCCGGGCCGAGGCGGACGACTACGTCGACAGCAAGCTGGCCAACTTCGAGGTCGTCCTCGGCAAGACCATCGGCGCGGTGGACCGGGGCCGCGAGAAGCTCCTGGGCCGCGCCCCGGACGGGCAGGGCCACGGCCACCCCGACGACGCGGACGCCCCCGAGGGCAGCCTCGATCCGCAGACCCTGCGCGAGCAGGCCGACGCGTACGTCGACACGAAGCTGGCGACGTTCGAGGCGGTGCTCGCCAAGACCCTGGAGGCCGTCGGCCGGGGCCGTCAGAAGCTCCTGGGCCGCGCCCGGGAGGACGACCTCGGCGCGCACATGGCCGCCCAGGACGCGGCGGCGGACCGGGCGGGAACGCCGTCGAGCGACGCGGACTTCCTGGCGGGCCTGGCCGAACCCGCTCCGGCGCACGCCCCGATCCCCGCACAGGCGCAGCCGCAGCCCGCGTACGAGCCGTACTACCCGCAGCCGGTGGCCGCGCAGCAGGACGCCTACGGCTACCAGGACCCCTACGCCGCACAGGCGTACGGCACGCAGCAGCAGGCCGCGTACGTCGATCCGTACGGCGGCGGGCAGCACCACGACCCGTACGCGGCGTACCAGCAGCAGCCCCAGCAGCAGGCCCAGCAGCCCCGGGCGGCGCTCGACGAGACCAGCTTCTTCGACACGAGCATGATCAACCTGGACCAGCTGCGCCAGTACGAACAGGGACGCTAGCCCGGATTGGGCGCACGGCGCGTCGCCGGGTATCCTGGCACTTCGGTCGCGCGTATGCACCGCGATCCATGCTGCCCGTAAGCGGTTCTTCGCTTGTGTGGCAGGTACTTGATCTTCAACGATCCGTGAAAGCAGGAACGGCCCTGAATACCCGCCTTGACCACCGCGACCCCCTCGTGTTCGACACGCACGAACTGGGTCGGCGTCCGGGTGCCATGCAGCGGTTGTCCCGTGAGATCGCGACCCCGGCGGACTTCGGTCTCTCCGGTGTCATCGGAGTGCCGGAAGGCACCCCGATGAAGCTCAACCTCCGCTTGGAGTCGGTCATGGAAGGGGTGCTTGTCACAGGCACCGCCCGTGCATCGGCCGTGGGGGAGTGCGTAAGGTGTCTGGAGTCCGTCGAGCGTGAGCTCAAGGCGGACTTCCAGGAGATGTTCTCGTACCCTGACGCCGACGACCGGACCCGCTCCAACGCGGAGCCGGCCGACGACGCCGAGGACGACGAGGACACGCTCTACCTAGAGGACGGCTTGTTCGACCTCGAACCCGTGCTGCGCGATGTGGTGGTGCTCGCACTGCCCATGCAGCCGGTGTGCCGGGAGGACTGTCTCGGACTGTGCCCCGATTGCGGGCTCAGCCTGAACGACGACCCGGAACACCACCATGACGCCGTCGACATCCGTTGGGCGGCATTGCAGGGACTCGTCGTGACCGATCAGGACGACGAGAAGGACAACATGAGCGGCACTGCCTCTGACGGAGTTCAGGGCGCCGCCGAGAAGCAGGAGAAGTAGCCGTGGCTGTTCCGAAGCGGAAGATGTCGCGCAGCAACACGCGCCACCGCCGGTCGCAGTGGAAGGCTGCGGTCCCCACCCTGGTTTCGTGTGAGCGTTGCCAGGAGCCGAAGCTCCAGCACATTGCGTGCCCGAGCTGCGGCACCTACAACAAGCGCCAGGTCCTCGAGGTCTGAGCGGCTGGTGAGAGGCGCAATGTCTGAGCTGTCCAACGCTGAGAAGCAGGCAGACAGTAACAACGCGGCCTCGTCCCACACGCTTCTGGAAGGGCGGCTCGGGTACCAACTCGAGTCCGCCCTTCTGGTGCGTGCGCTGACCCACCGTTCGTACGCGTACGAGAACGGCGGTCTGCCCACCAACGAACGCCTGGAGTTCCTCGGGGACTCCGTGCTGGGCCTGGTGGTCACGGACACGCTGTACACCACCCACCCCGACCTGCCTGAAGGCCAGCTGGCCAAATTGCGGGCCGCGGTGGTCAACTCGCGTGCGCTGGCGGAGGTGGGGCGCGGCCTCGAACTCGGCTCCTTCATCCGGCTCGGCCGGGGCGAAGAGGGCACGGGCGGCCGGGACAAGGCCTCCATCCTCGCCGACACCCTTGAAGCGGTGATCGGCGCGGTTTACCTCGATCAGGGCCTCGACGCGGCCTCGGAGCTGGTTCACCGGCTCTTCGACCCGCTCATCGAGAAGTCCTCCAACCTCGGGGCCGGCCTGGACTGGAAGACCAGTCTCCAGGAGCTCACGGCGGCTGAGGGCCTCGGCGTACCGGAATATCTGGTGACCGAGACCGGACCGGACCACGAGAAGACCTTTACCGCTGCCGCCCGCGTCGGTGGTGTCTCGTACGGCACCGGCACCGGTCGCAGCAAGAAGGAAGCGGAACAGCAGGCAGCGGAGTCCGCCTGGCGCGGGATCCGCGCCGCCGCGGACGAGCGGATCGCGGCAGCCGCCGTGATCGCGGCGGCTCCCGCCGCCGTTCCGGCCGAGGACGACGGGGCGCCGACGCCCGCCGAACCGACGCCGGGCGCCTGATCGAACCGCCCCTTCGGGTTCTCCCCGCCCGCCCTCTGCTCCGGCAGGGGGCGGGCGGACCCGTTTCCGGGGCTGTTTCCCGATCCCTTTCCGAGCGGCGGCGGGCGGCCGGTAGGCTCGCCGAAGCCCCCCGTCCGTGGATCTCCGGAGGAGAACGCCGTGCCCGAGCTGCCCGAAGTCGAAGTCGTGCGACGCGGGCTGGAGCGATGGGTGGCCGGTCGGACGGTCGCGTCCGTGGAAGTGCTGCATCCCCGCGCGGTACGCCGTCACCTCGCCGGCGGAGCCGACTTCGCCGCGCGCCTGGTCGGCCGGACCATCGGGGTGCCGCGGCGGCGCGGCAAGTACCTGTGGCTGCCGCTGGAGGGCGGGGACCTCTCCGTGCTCGGCCACCTCGGGATGAGCGGACAGCTGCTGGTGCAGCCGACCGGGGCCCCCGACGAGAAGCACCTGCGCATCCGGGTCCGCTTCGCCGACGACACCGGCACCGAGCTGCGCTTCGTCGACCAGCGGACGTTCGGCGGACTGTCCCTGCACGAGAGCGTCGCCGACAGCGCCGAGGGGCTGCCCGACGTCATCGCGCACATCGCGCGCGACCCGCTGGACCCGCTCTTCGAGGACGGGGCCTACCACCTCGCGCTGCGCGCCAAGCGCACCACCGTGAAGCGGGCCCTGTTGGACCAGTCGCTGATCAGCGGGGTCGGCAACATCTACGCGGACGAGGCGCTGTGGCGTGCGAAGCTGCACTACGAGCGCCCCACCGCCACCTTGACGCGCCCCCTGAGCACGGATCTCCTGACCCACGTGCGGGACGTCATGAACGCCGCGCTCGCCGTCGGCGGTACCAGCTTCGACAGCCTGTACGTCAACGTGAACGGCGAGTCGGGCTACTTCGACCGTTCGCTCGACGCCTACGGCCGAGAGGGTGAACCCTGCCGTCGCTGCGGCACGCCGATGCGGCGCCGCGCCTGGATGAACCGGTCCAGCTACTTCTGCCCGCGCTGTCAGCGCCCGCCGCGCTCCGCGTCGTAGGTCCCCCGGGAGACCAGGACCTGGTCCATGCTGCCTTCGAGGAAGTGGATGAGCGCGAGCAGTCGGTCCGCGACCTCCCGGCCCAGCGGCGTCAGCTCGTAGTCGACGCGGGGCGGGTTGGTCGGCTGTGCCTCGCGGTGGACGATGCCGTCGCGCTCCAGCGCGTGCAGCGTCTGCGAGAGCATCTTCTCGCTCACGCCGTCGACCCGGCGGCGCAGCTCGTTGAAGCGGCAGGGCCCTTCGCGCAGGGCTCCCACCGTCAGGCTGCCCCAGCGGCCGGTGACGTGCTCCAGCGTTTCCCGGGAGGGACAGGTGCGCGCGAAGACGTCGAACGGCAGGTCCGCGCCGGCGGCATCGGTACAGACAGGTGACTCCATACGTACAAGCGTACCCCCGGGTAGCGCTAACTGTCTGCTTGCGCTTTCGAAAAGTTAGTGCTTCTCTTTCTCTCGTCGCACAGCGGCACCCACCGCACCGCTCCTGAGGAGAACCGTCATGTCCGCAGTCACCCCCGCCCCCGTCGTATCGATCGCCTACCACTCCGGGTACGGGCACACCGCGGTCGTCGCCGAGGCCGTGCGGGCGGGAGCCGCCGCGGCCGGCGCGACCGTCCACCTGATCAAGGTCGACGAGATCGGCGAGGCCGAATGGGAGCTGCTCGACGCCTCCGACGCCATCGTCTTCGGCTCCCCGACCTACATGGGCACCGCCTCGGGCGCCTTCCACGTCTTCGCCGAGGCCACCTCGAAGCGCTGGTTCGGCGACGTGTGGCAGGACAAGGTCGCCGCGGGCTTCACCAACTCCGGGTCCAAGAGCGGCGACAAGCTGCACACCCTGCAGTTCTTCCAGACGTTGGCCGCGCAGCACGGCATGAGCTGGGTCAACCTGGGCCTGAAGCCCGGCTGGAACTCCACCACGGGATCCGAGTTCGACCTGAACCGCCTCGGCTTCTTCTCCGGCGCCGCGGCCCAGAGCAACTCCGACGAGGGCCCGGAGGGCGTGCACAAGGCCGACCTCGCGACGGCCGAGCACCTCGGCCGTCGGGTGGCCGACCACACCCGCGTGGTCGTGGCGGGCCGGGCGGCGCTGCTGGCGACCGTCGCCGCCTGATCGGACGTCGGGCGCCCGGGGCTCCTAGAAGCCGAAGTCCTGGGTCCACCAGGGGCCGCCGGACGCGACGTACACGCCGACGCCCAGAGTGCGGAATTCGCAGTTGAGTATGTTCGCCTTGTGGCCCGGGCTGTTCATCCAGGCCTTCATCACGGCGTCGGCGTCACCCTGGCCGCGCGCGATGTTCTCGCCGCCCATGCCCGAGATCCCGGCTTTGTCGGCCCGCATCCAGGGGGTGTTCCCGTCCGGGTCGGTGTGGTCGAAGAATCCCCGGACCGCCATGTCCTTGCTGAAGGCCCCGGCCAGCGCGGCGAGCGGCGGATTGGCCCGGACCGGACCGCAGCCCGCCATCGCGCGTTCCTGGTTCACCAGGGTGAGGACGGCCGCCTCCTCGGCGTTGTGGCCGTCGTCGGGCTTCGGGGCGGTGGGCTTCGGCGCCGGCGGCTCGGGCTTCGCGGGCTCGGGCTTCGCGGGCTTGGGTTCCGCGGGCTCGGGGGCGGGCGGCTTCGGGGCCGGTGGGGCGGTGGTCCGCTCCGGCTCCGGTTCCTTCGAGGAGGGGGCCGTCGAGGGGGAGGTCGAGGGCGTCGGTGACGACGGGTCCGAGGCCGAGGCCGAAGGGGACGGCGAGGTCGAGGCGCCGGTGGAGGCGGACGGGCCGGTCGTGCCGCCCTTGCCGGCGGGGGCCGAGGAGGCGCGGCCCGACAGGCCGGCGAGGCCGCCCTGCGGTTCCGGAGTCCGGTCCGCCCTCGCGGTGGGGTCGGCCTTCGCCTCGGTCCGGTCGGCGCCCGGTCCCACGTAGGGGAACGAACCGCCCACCGGGACGAAGCCGGTCGTCACGGCCGCCGTGCCGAGCGCCACGGCCACCGAGACGCCGAGCAGGCCGGTGCGCACGGCGGTGCGGCGCGTGACGCCCCGGCGGGGCGAAGCGGCGTGGAGTCGGTGGCGTCCCATCGGCGGCTCGCCCTTCCTTGCAAGATCAACCTTTAATCACCCGAACGGGTGAGGTATTGGTGGGGGACTGTAGTCCATGACGCCAGGGGGCGATGTGACCCGAAAGTGTTTGCCCCGTTAGCGTTCACGCATGAATGAAGAAGTCCGGCTGACCGCCTGGGTGCGTGGCCGTGTACAGGGAGTGGGCTTCCGTTGGTTCACCAGGGCGAATGCTCTGGAGATCGGCGGCATGGTCGGATTCGCCCTCAATCTGGACGACGGACGGGTCCAGGTGGTGGCCGAAGGTCAACGTGAGAATTGCCACCGGCTGCTGGATTGGCTCCACTCCGCCGACACGCCCGGGAGGGTGGACGGTGTGACGGAGATCTGGGGCACACCGCGTGGCGGCTACGACGGGTTCGGGATGCGGTGATCTTTCGACCGATCATGAATTGATCGGACTCGCGGCTCGCACGCACATGGTCGGATCTGCGCATTCATCGCCGACGCGTTGCCGCGGGCGCCGATCCGTGGAAGGCTCGGAGACGAGGATGATCTCCGCGACCCTTGCGCGGACCGGGCCGCCCGCCGATACGGGGCGTGATCGTGTTGACCGTCAAACTTTTTGGTGAGACGCTGGAAGCCCCGCGCACCTGAGCTGTTTGGCAGTGTTGGCAGTAGTAAGCGCAGTGACTGTCAGTCGCTGCCGGACATCCGCGGGTGCGATTCCCTCACGACCCACACCGCTTCGGTCGGTCACTCAGTGTGGAGGACCATCCATCATGGCAAAGGCGCTTCTCGGTTACGTCGGCGGTTCCGACCCGCGACTCCTCGCCGAGATGCGACGGCTTCAGCAGCGCGTCCAGGACCTTGAGTCCGAGCTCGGACGGATCCAGTCCGAGAACGACGCACTGAACGCGGCCGCCGCTCAGCACGGAGACTCGCTGCTCGACAGCATCGACCTCGACGTACCCCAGGCGGAGCCTGCGCTCACCTGATCCGCGCTCACCCGTCGCAACTCCAGCCCCGCATGATCTGCAAGGGACGCTCCGGCGTCCCTTCTTTCTTTCACCTCTTCCCTTCACCCGCGCGCGTTCTCCCTCGGTCGTCCGCCCCGCCCTCCCCCGTCGGCGTTCCGTCTCCGTCGCCGGATCCGCATTGGGCCGGGCGGGGGGCTGATTCCCTCGGCGTCCGATCTGCCCTGCACCTTCATGGGTGAAACCGGACGCGAAAGGTAGAGTCCGGCGGCGTGCACCTCAAGTCCCTGACCCTCCGCGGTTTCAAATCCTTTGCCTCCGCGACCACCCTGCGCTTCGAACCGGGGATCACCTGCGTCGTCGGCCCGAACGGGTCCGGCAAGTCGAACGTCGTGGACGCGCTGTCATGGGTCATGGGGGAACAGGGAGCCAAATCCCTGCGCGGCGGCAAGATGGAGGACGTCATCTTCGCCGGGACCACCGGGCGCCCGCCGCTCGGCCGCGCCGAGGTGTCCCTGACCATCGACAACTCCGACGGCGCCCTGCCGATCGAGTACGCCGAGGTCACCATCACGCGGATCATGTTCCGCGGCGGCAGCAGCGAGTACCAGATCAACGGGGACACCTGCCGGCTCCTCGACATCCAGGAACTGCTCTCCGACTCCGGCATCGGCCGCGAGATGCACGTCATCGTCGGCCAGGGACAGCTGGACTCCGTGCTCCACGCCGACCCCATGGGCCGCCGCGCCTTCATCGAGGAGGCCGCGGGCGTACTGAAGCACCGCAAGCGCAAGGAGAAGGCGCTGCGCAAGCTCGACGCGATGCAGGCCAACCTCGCGCGGGTGCAGGACCTCACCGACGAACTGCGGCGCCGGCTCAAGCCGCTCGGACGCCAGGCCGCCGTGGCCCGCCGGGCCGCCGTGATCCAGGCGGACCTGCGCGACGCGCGACTGCGGCTGCTCGCCGACGACCTGGTGACGCTGCGGGGCGCGCTCGACGCGGAGATCGCGGACGAGGCGGCGCTCAAGGAGCGCAAGGAGTCCGCCGAACGGGACCTCGCCGGCGCCCTGCGCAGGGAGGCGGAACTGGAGGCGGCCGTACGGGAGCTCTCGCCCCGGCTCCGGCGCGCCGAGCAGACCTGGCACGAGCTGGCGCAGCTCGCCGAGCGGGTTCGCGGCACCGCCTCGCTGGCCGACGCCCGGATCAGGAGCGCGACGGCCCCCGTGGAGGAGGAACGGCGCGGGCGGGACCCGCAGGACATGGAGAAGGAGGCCGAGCGGATCCGTGAACAGGAGGCGGAGCTGACGGCCGCCCTGGAGGCCGCCGAACGGGCGCTGGAGGACACGTCCGCGCACCGGGCCGAGCTGGAACGGGCGCTCGCCGCGGAGGAACGCCGACTGCGGGACGCGGCGCGGGCCATCGCCGACCGGCGCGAGGAACTGGCCCGACTGACCGGGCGCCTGGGCGCGGCCCGCTCCCGGGCCGGCGCCGCCGAGGCGGAGATCGACCGGCTGGTGGCGGCCCGGGACGGCGCGCAGGCCCGGGCCGTGGCGGCCCGGGAGGAGTACGAGGCCCTGGCCGAGGAGGTCGGAGGGCTGGAGGACCCCGAGGCGGAGGGGGAGTACGAGGCCGCCCGGGCCGAACTGGTCGAGGCGGAGGCGGCCCTCGGCTCCGCCCGGGAGGCACTGACCGCCGCGGAACGCTCCCGCGCGGCGGTCTCCGCCCGCCGGGACGCCCTGGCCCTGGGGCTGCGGCGCAAGGACGGAACGGGGGCGCTGCTCGCGGCGCGCGAGACGCTGGCCGGGCTGCTCGGACCGGCGGCGGAGCGCCTGACGGTGACGCCGGGGTACGAGGTCGCGGTGGCCGCGGCGCTCGGGGCCGCGGCCGACGCGGTGGCGGTGGACTCCCCGGGGTCGGCGGCGCGGGCCATCCGTCACCTCCGCGACACGGACGCGGGGCGGGCCGCCTTCCTGATCGCCCCGGCGTCGGGCCGCCCCGACGCCGATGCGGTCGGGAGCGTCGTCGAACCCGCCGGCGGCGGCCCGGGGACGGCGGCGAGCGTCTCCGGGCCGGGCGGCCCCCGACCCGTGCCCGTCGGGGTTCCGCACCCGGCGGACGGCCGGGACCGCGGCGCCGCCGCGCAGACGGGGCCCGAGGGGGTCGGAGCCGCTGTCCGGACGGCCGTCGGCGTGCTGGCGCCGGCGTGGCGGGAGGCCGCGACCCTGGTGGGCGGGGACGCCGAGGTGCGGCGGGCCGTGGCCTGGGTGCTGCGGGACCACGTGGTGGTCATCGGCCTGGACGAGGCCGAAGCGGTCGTGACGGAGCACCCGCACCTGGTGGCGGTGACCGCGGAGGGCGACGTGATCGGGGCCCACGCCGCGCACGGCGGTTCGGCGGGGGCGCCGAGCCTGATCGAGGTGCAGGCCGCCGTCGACGAGGCGGCGGCGGAGCTGGACCGGCTGGAGGAGCGGTGCCGCGAACTGGCCGCGGCGCAGGACGGCGCCCGGGAGCGCCGCACCGCGTCCGCCGCCCGGGTGGACGAGCTGGCCGAGGCGCGACGGGCGGGGGAGCAGGCCCGGGCCGGGGTGGCGCAGCAGCTCGGGCGGCTGGCCGGGCAGGCGAAGGGGGCCTCGGGCGAGGCCGAGCGCAGCGCCCTGGCGGCGTCGACGGCGCAGGAGTCGCTGGAACGGGCACGCATCGACGTCGAGGAGTGCGCGGAGCGGCTCGCGGTGGCGCAGGAGATGCCCGCCGAGGAGGAACCCGACAGCTCGGCGCGGGACCGGCTCGCGGCCGACGGGGCGAACGCCCGGCAGACGGAGATGGAGGCCCGGCTCCAGCTGCGGACGCACGAGGAGCGGGTCAAGGGCCTGGCCGGGCGGGCGGAGGCCCTCGACCGGGGGGCCAGGGCGGAACGCGAGGCCCGGGCGCGGGCGGAGCGGCGGCGCGCGCGACTGCGCCACGAGGCCGAGGTGGCCCGGGCGGTGGCCGACGGGGCGCGACAACTGCTGGCGCACCTGGAGGTGTCGGTCGGGCGGGCGGAACAGGAGCGCGCGGCCGCGGAACGGGCCAGGGCGTCGCGGGAGCGGGAGCTCGGGGAGGCCCGCGGCCGGGGCCGTGACCTGAAGGGCGAACTGGACAAGCTGACCGACTCCGTCCACCGGGGCGAGGTGCTCGGCGCGGAGAAGCGGCTGCGGATCGAGCAGTTGGAGACGCGGGCCCTGGAGGAGCTGGGCGTGGACCCGGTCGCCCTGGTGGCGGAGTACGGTCCCGACCAGCCCGTCCCGCCCTCCCCGCCCGTCGGGGGCGAGGGGGACGCGGGTGGCCCCGTCGCCGGGGACGCGGACCAGCCGGACCCGAGCCGGCCGTCCGGGCCCTTCGTACGGGCCGAACAGGAGAAGCGGCTCCGTGCGGCGGAGCGGGCCTACCAGCAGCTCGGCAAGATCAACCCGCTGGCGCTGGAGGAGTTCGCGGCGCTGGAGGAGCGGCACCGGTTCCTCAGCGAGCAGCTGGAGGATCTGCGCAAGACCCGGACCGACCTCCTTCAAGTCGTGAAGGAGGTCGACCAGCGGGTCGAGCAGGTCTTCACGGAGGCGTATCACGACACCGCCCGGGAGTTCGAGGGAGTGTTCTCCCGGTTGTTCCCCGGTGGCGAGGGCCGCCTGATCCTCACCGACCCGGGCAACATGCTGACCACCGGGGTGGACGTGGAGGCCCGGCCGCCCGGCAAGAAGGTCAAGCGGCTGTCGCTGCTGTCCGGCGGCGAGCGGTCGCTGACGGCCGTGGCGTTGCTGGTCTCCATCTTCAAGGCGCGCCCCAGTCCGTTCTACGTGATGGACGAGGTGGAGGCGGCCCTGGACGACACCAACCTCCAGCGGCTGATCCGCATCATGGTGGAACTCCAGGAGAGTTCCCAGCTGATCGTCATCACGCACCAGAAGCGGACGATGGAGGTCGCGGACGCCCTCTACGGGGTGTCGATGCAGGGCGACGGCGTGTCCAAGGTGATCAGCCAGCGGTTGCGTTGATGCCGGTCACGCACCTTGGATCTTCAAGAAATTAATGCAAGTGGCGATTCCCTCAGTTAACGAGACCTTCACATGACCTCTTGACTTCAGGAAATGAACACATAGGCTCGCTCCGCTGTCCCCCGACTTCGGGTGGTGCCCGATCTTGACCTGTGCGCCACTAGGAGAACGGACAAAACCCCCACGGAGCGCACCTTGACCAGCAGCACAGCGAAGGCACCCGCGCCGGGCGGCGGCTCGCCGCAGCCCGAGCACCTCGGGCACGTCATCTTCATCACCGCGGCCGCGGCCATGGGCGGATTCCTCTTCGGCTACGACAGTTCCGTCATCAACGGAGCCGTGGAGGCGATCCGCGACCGTTTCGACGTCGGGTCCGCCGCCCTCGCCCAGGTGATCGCCGCCGCACTCATCGGCTGCGCCCTCGGCGCGGCCACGGCCGGCCGTATCGCCGACCGGATCGGACGAATCCGCTGCATGCAGATCGCGGCGGTCCTCTTCACCGCGAGCGCCATCGGCTCCGCCCTGCCGTTCGCCCTCTGGGACCTGGCCATGTGGCGCATCGTCGGCGGCTTCGGCATCGGCATGGCCTCGGTGATCGGTCCCGCCTACATCGCCGAGGTGTCCCCGCCCGCCTATCGCGGCCGGCTCGCCTCGTTCCAGCAGGCAGCCATCGTCATCGGCATCGCCGTCTCGCAGCTGGTCAACTGGGGCATCCTCAACCTCGCCGACGGTGACCAGCGCGGCGAGCTCGGCGGCCTGGAAGCCTGGCAGTGGATGCTCGGCGTGATGGTCGTCCCGGCCGTGCTCTACGGCCTGCTGTCGTTCGCGATCCCCGAATCCCCGCGCTTCCTCGTCTCCGTCGGCAGGATGGAGAAGGCCAAGACGGTCCTGCGCGAGGTCGAGGGCGACGGCATCGACGCGGACGCCCGGGTGCGCGAGATCGACAACGCCATCCATTCGGAGCAGAAGTCGACGTTCAAGGACCTGCTCGGAGGCCGCTTCGGTTTCCTGCCGATCGTCTGGATCGGCATCGGCCTCTCCGTGTTCCAGCAGCTCGTCGGCATCAACGTGATCTTCTACTACAGCTCCTCGCTGTGGCAGTCGGTCGGCATCGACCCCAGCTCGTCGTTCCTGTACTCCTTCGAGACCTCCGTCGTGAACATCATCGGTACGGTGATCGCGATGCTGTTCGTCGACCGGATCGGCCGCAAGCCGCTGGCCCTCATCGGTTCCGTCGGCATGGCGATCTCCCTCGCGCTCGCCGCCTGGGCCTTCTCCTACAAGGACACCACCGGTAGCGAGATCGCCCTGCCGCACACCCAGGGCCTCGTCGCCCTCATCGCCGCCAACTGCTTCGTCCTCTTCTTCGCCCTGTCCTGGGGCGTGGTGGTCTGGGTGCTGCTCGGCGAGATGTTCCCCGGGCGGATCCGCGCCGCGGCCCTCGGCGTGGCGGCCGCCGCGCAGTGGATCGCCAACTGGGCCATCACGGTGTCGTTCCCGACCCTGTCGGACTGGAACCTGTCCGGCGCCTACGTCATGTACGCGATCTTCGCCGTGCTCTCGGTCCCCTTCATCCTCAAATGGGTGCCGGAGACCAAGGGCAAGGCGTTGGAGGAGATGGGGTAATCATCCCCGCCACCACCCCCTCTCCTCCTCCGGCGCTGCCCCGGCTCAGTCCTTGAGCCGGGGCAGTACCCGTTCGCACAGCAGCTGGAGGCTGCGCCGGCCCTCCTCCAGCGGCATCCCCCCGCACAGCGGGTGCAGCACCAGGTTCCCCGCCTCGCCCGCCTCCCGGGCGAAGTCCACCGCCTGCTCCGGGCTCAGGATCCGGTAGACCCCCTCCGCGCGGAGCTCCTCGACCGTGCGCGCGCCCGAGCGCACCGCGCTGCGGATGTCCTTGGACTGCCAGGAGGCGTACGTCGCTGCCTCGTGCAGGAAGTGCCCGCCGTACTCGGCCCACGCCCGGTCCGGGTCCTCCGCGATGTGCAGCAGCGGGGTCACCGCCGCGGGCATCATGCAGAACCCCTCCGTGCCGTACTCCGCGAGCCGCGCCAGGTAGTACGCCTCCAGCTCCGGCAGGTGCGCGCTGGGGAAGAAGGGCAGCCCCAGGCGGGCCGCGCGACGGGCCGCCGCCTGCGAGCTGCCGCCGACCAGGAGCAGCGGGTGCGGTTGGCTGAGGGGGCGCGGGGTGACCCGTACGGTCCTGCCGCGGAAGGTGAACGGCTCGCCGGTCCACGCCTTCAGCAGGGTCTCCAACAGCTCGTCCTGGAGCTTGCCGCGCCGACCCCACTCCACGCCGTGCTGCTCGTACTCCTCGGGCCGGTAGCCGATCCCCGCGACGGTGACGAGACGTCCCCCGCCGAGCAGGTCCAGGACGGCGATGTCCTCGGCGACCTTCAGGGGGTCGTGCAGCGGGCCGATGATCGCGGAGACGGTCACCGTGAGCCGGCGGGTGGCGCCGAGGACCGCGCCGGCGAAGGTGAAGGGCGAGGGCATCCAGTTGTTCGCGGTGCCGTGGTGCTCCTCGGTCTGGAGGGTGTCGATGCCCTGCTGGTCCGCGTAGACGGCCATCTCCAGCGCCGCCCGGTAGCGGGCGGAGAGGGTCTCGGGGGTGCCGTTCGGGTCGACCAGATTGAACCGGGCCACGGTGATGGGCATGGAGGAGTCCCCCTTCGCCTGAGGTGGGTGGGCGAAGGGGGACGTTAGCTGACGCAGCGTCAGTTGGACAGGGTCCGCGCGGGCGCGCGGTCCTCCGGGGAGCCGGCCGCGGGCGCGACCGGTGCCGTGCGCGGCAGGACGGCGTACAGCACGCCGGAGGTGACGATGCCGGTCACCCAGCCGAGGCCGTTCTGCCCGATCCAGGTGGAGGCCAGCGGCCCGCTGAACCAGTCCACCTTGGTGAACAGCAGGCCCGTCACCAGGGCCAGGGCCCAGGCCGTCATGGCCTGCCAGGCGAACCCGCCGCGGTACCAGTAGGCGCTGGTGGGGCTGGTGTCCAGCAGCGCGGCGCCGTCGTACGTCCGGCGACGGAGCATGTCCACGCCGAACACGCCGATCCAGGCGGAGAAGGCCACGGCCAGCAGCGTCAGGAACGAGATGAACGAGCCGAAGAAGCTCGTGGCCACGACCATCAGCAGGAAGCCGAAGACCAGGCTGATGACGGCGTTGACGCTCACGGCCCAGGCGCGCGGGACCTTGATGCCGAGCGTCTGCGCGGTGAAGCCGGCCGAGTACATGGACATCGAGTTGATCAGCAGCATGCCGATCAGCGCGATGAGCAGGTACGGGACCGCCAGCCAGATCGGCAGCAGCTCGCCGATGAAGGAGACCGGGTCCTGGGCGGTGGCCAGGTCCGGCGTCCCGACGGCCATCACGGCGCCCATCAGGACCATCGGCAGCACCACGACGCCCGCGCCGCCGATCGTCGCGCCGACCATGCCCCGCGAGGAAGCGGTGCGGGGCAGGTACCGGGTGAAGTCCGGGCCGGAGGGCACCCAGCTGATGCCGCCCGCCGCGATGGTGCCGATGCCCGCGATCATCATCGCCGTGGAGCCGGCCGGCTTGTCGAAGACGGCCGACCAGTCGGTCGTGAACAGCAGGTAGCCGAGGACGAGCACGCTGAAGCCGCCGAACAGGTACGTCGACCAGGTGGAGCAGACGCGCAGCGCGTTGATGCCGAGCCCCGAGACCACGAAGGTGCAGCCCACGAACAGGAGCAGGGTGAGCACGATGAGCGCGGTGTTGGTCCGGATCCCGAAGAGCAGGTCCAGGACGGTCAGGACGGCGTAGGCCCCGCTGACCGCGTTGATCGTCTCCCAGCCCCACCGGGCCACCCAGATCAGGGCGCCCGGGAACAGGTTCCCGCGCTGCCCGAAGACGGCCCGTGACAGGGCCATGCCGGGCGCCCCGCCGCGCTTGCCGGCGATGGAGATCAGCCCGACGAGCCCGTACGAGATCACGGGCGCGGCGATCGCCACGACCAGCACCTGCCAGATGTTCAGCCCGTTCAGGATCACCAGACCCGCGCCCATGGTGAGCAGCAGCACACTGATGTTCGCGGCGACCCAGGTGGGGACGAGCTCGCGGACCCGGCCGGTGCGCTCGCCGTCGGGCACGGGCTCCAGGCCTCGGGTCTCGACGGCGGTCTCGGCCGGGGCGGCTATCGCGCCGTCGGCGGTCTCGGCAGGCATGCGCTACTCCGTGGGGGCAGGGAGGGGGAGTCGACCATCATCATAGATTCCTCGCTAAAAGCCCAAATAGAGTCTTAGTGCTCCCGGGGAACGGCCTGAAACGCCCCGGCGGGACCGACGGACCGCCGCGGACGTGGTCGCGCATACTGACTCTGTTATGGAAATCCTGATCCTTGCTGTAGTCATCGCCCTGGTCGCGGTCGGCGCGATCAGCGGGCTCGTGGTCAGCAGCCGCAAGAAGAAGCAGCTGCCCCCCACGGCGCCGCCGAGCACGCCGACCATCACTGCCCCGCCCGCCGAACCGCAGGTGGGGGAGGACGCCGCACCGACGGCGGAAGAGTCGCGCCGCACGATCGAGGAGGTCACCCTTCCCGACGCCGAGGCGGCCCTCGCCTCCCCGGTCGCGGTCGAGGATCCGGTCGTCGAAGCCCCCGCCGCGCCCGAGATCGAGGTGCCCGAGCCCACCGCCGGCCGCCTGGTCCGACTGCGGGCGCGGCTCGCCCGTTCACAGAACTCCCTCGGCAAGGGCCTGCTCACGCTGCTCTCGCGCGAGCACCTCGACGAGGACACCTGGGAGGAGATCGAGGAGACCCTCCTCATCGCCGACGTGGGCGTCGCGCCGACCCAGGAGCTGGTCGAACGGCTCCGCGAGCGCGTCAAGGTCCTCGGCACCCGCACCCCCGCCGAGCTGCGCGCCCTGCTCAAGGAAGAGCTGGTCGCCCTGGTCGGCACCGACTTCGACCGCTCCGTGAAGACCGAGAGCGGCGTCGACACCCCGGCCGTCGTGATGGTCGTCGGCGTCAACGGAACCGGCAAGACCACCACCACCGGCAAGCTCGCCCGCGTCCTCGTCGCCGACGGCCGCAGCGTGGTCCTCGGCGCCGCCGACACCTTCCGCGCGGCCGCCGCCGACCAGCTCCAGACCTGGGGCGAGCGGGTCGGGGCGCGCACCGTGCGCGGTCCCGAGGGCGGCGACCCGGCGTCGATCGCCTACGACGCGGTCAAGGAGGGCATCGCCGAGGGCGCCGACGTGGTGCTCATCGACACCGCCGGCCGGCTCCACACCAAGACCGGCCTCATGGACGAGCTCGGCAAGGTCAAGCGCGTCGTGGAGAAGCACGGCCCGCTGGACGAGATCCTGCTCGTCCTCGACGCCACCACCGGACAGAACGGCCTCACGCAGGCCCGCGTCTTCGCCGAGGTCGTGGACATCACCGGCATCGTCCTCACCAAGCTCGACGGCACCGCCAAGGGCGGCATCGTCGTCGCCGTACAGCGCGCGCTCGGCGTCCCGGTCAAGCTCATCGGCCTCGGTGAGGGCCCGGACGACCTGGCCCCCTTCGAGCCGGAGGCGTTCGTCGACGCCCTGATCGGCGACTGAAACCGCCCGGAAGCGCACGAGGGCGCGGCTCCGCACCCCGGTGCCCCCGGTCCGATCGGACCGGGGGCACCGTCGCTCGCGGGGGCGTCAGCGCCGGAAGCGGTGGCAGATGTAGGCCAGGGTGCCCAGCAGCAGCCGGGCCTGCGGCGGGCCGCCCGCGCAGTCCAGGGCGGGCCTGCGCAGCCAGTCGGCCGGGCCGAGGCCCGCGCGGTCGGAGGGCGGGGCCGTCAGGAAGGCACCGGGGCCCAGGGCGCGCAGGTCGAGATCGGCGTCGTCCCAGCCCATCCGGTACAGCAGCTGCGGCAGCTCGGCGGCGGCGCCGGGGGCCACGAAGAACTGCGCGCGGCCGTCCGGGGTGGTCGTCACCGGTCCCAGCGGCAGGCCCATCCGCTCCAGCCGGACCAGGGCCCGACGGCCCGCTTCCGCGGACACCTCGATGACGTCGAAGGCGCGGCCGACCGGGAGCATGATCGCCGCGCCCGGGTACTCGCCCCAGACCTCGGTGACCTCGTCGAGGGTGGCGCCCGCGGGGACGGTGGGAGCGAAGTCCAGCGGATGCGCCCCCGGCGCACCGCAGTTCGTATGACCGCAGGAGCAATCGCGTGAGGGACCGGCGGCCCTGGCGCCGGGCCTCACGTCCCAGCCCCACAGCCCCGTGTACTCCGCCACCGTCGTGCACTCCGAGGTCCGGCCGCGGCGCCGGGCGCCGGTACGGAACTCCTTGGTGCCGCGGCTGCCGCCGATCGTGAAGCCCATGCCCATGCCCCCTCCAACGGGTCGGACGCGCCGGTGGTTACGACGTCGGCGGGACCTGTGGGCGGTCGGGTGCGTCGCGTCCTCCGGTCGGGCCCGCCCGGCGCACTCCTCGCCGCGCGCGCCCCGTGCGCACTCCCGACCAACCGTTCCGTTCCGCCTCCGTGTCAAGTGAATCGCGCCTGGCCGGTGGCGAGTTCATTCGAAGGGGTGGCGAATGGTGGCGTTTCTGGAATCGACCTCGCGGCAGGGGTGATCGTAGGATTACTTTCGGTGCACGAACCCGGGCGCGTACCCGATGATGGGTATGCCGGAGGCAATCCGTGGAGGACCTGTGAAGGTCCCCGACGGTTCGGTCCGCCACGGCCAGGGTTCCGTGTGGAGAAGCGATGCGGATGGGGGCGTTCCAGTGAGCGGCAACGGCGCGAGCGGGACGGTCGACGAATCCGCCGACCGCAATGTCCAGCTGACGTCGTGGTTCGTCCGCAGCGGCTGGTCCAAGGGCGAACTCGCCCGCCAGGTCAACCGCCGGGCCCGTCAGATGGGCGCCCACCACATCAGCACGGACACCTCGCGGGTCCGCCGCTGGCTCGACGGGGAACAACCCCGCGAACCCGTGCCGCGCATCCTCTCCGAGCTGTTCTCCGAACGCTTCGGGTCCGTCGTCGCCATCGAGCAACTCGGCCTGCGCACCGCCCACCAGACGCCGTCCGTCTCCGGGGTCGACCTGCCCTGGGCCGGACCGCAGACCGTGGAGCTGCTCAGCGAGTTCTCCCGCAGCGACCTGATGCTGGCCCGCCGAGGGTTCCTCGGCACCTCGCTCGCGCTGTCCGCCGGCCCCGCCCTCATCGAGCCCATGCAGCGCTGGCTCGTCCCCGTCCCCGCGGCGGACCCCGGATCACGCGACCTCGCCGGCCCGCAGACCGGCCACCGCCCGCCCCGGCTCTCCGAACCGGAACTCGACCTCCTCGAAGCCACCACCGTCATGTTCCGCCAGTGGGACGCCCAGTGCGGCGGCGGACTGCGTCGCAAGGCCGTCGTGGGCCAACTGCACGAGGTCACCGACCTCCTCCAGGAGAACCACCCCGCCCCGGTCATGAAGCGGCTGTTCAAGGTGGCCGCCGAACTCGCCGAACTCGCCGGCTGGATGAGCTACGACATCGGCCTGCACCCCACCGCCCAGAAGTACTTCGTCCTCGCGCTGCACGCCGCCAAGGAGGGCGGGGACAAGCCGCTCGGCTCGTACATCCTGTCCAGCATGAGCCGCCAGATGATCCACCTCGGCCGGCCCGAGGACGCGCTGGAACTCATCCACCTCGCGCAGTACGGCAGCCGCGACTGCGCCGGCCCCCGCACCCAGGCCATGCTGTATGCGATGGAGGCCCGCGCCTACGCCAACATGGGCCAGCCCAGCCGCTGCAAGCGCGCCGTCCGGATGGCCGAGGACACCTTCTCCGACGTCGGTTTCGGCGGGGAGCCCGAACCCGACTGGATCGGTTTCTTCTCCGAGGCCGAACTCAACGGCGAGAACTCGCACTCGTACCGCGACCTGGCCTACGTCGCCGGCCGCAGCCCCACCTACGCCTCCCTCGCCGAACCCATCATGGAACGCGCCGTCGACATGTTCGCCAAGGACGACGTGCACCAGCGCTCGTACGCCCTGAACCTCATCGGCATGGCCACCGTCCACCTGCTCCAGCGCGAGCCGGAGCAGGCCACGGTCCTCGTCGACCAAGCCCTCGACGTGGCGCGAAAGGTGCGCTCCGAACGGGTGAACACCCGGCTGCGCAAGACCGTGGACACCGCCGCCCGTGAGTACGGCGACGTCGCCGAGGTGGTCCGCCTGACCGACCTCCTCGCCTCCCGCCTCCCCGAAGCGGCCGAGGCCGTCTGACGGCCCTCGCGGCCGCCCCCAAGGCCCCGGCCGCGGCAGTCACCCCGTGAAGCCCGATCAGGCTCCCCCAGCCAGGTCTCCCGGGTCACCGCCGCGGCCGGACCCCCACCATGATCCGTTCATGGACGCGTAACACGCCCGACCTCTTCGTCATCGGGGCGAAACACCCAGCGGCGTCGCCGGAAACCGGCCTGCGCGAATCTCAGGGCCAATAACCGGCCGGCCCCCACCGACCGGACCCCTTAACGCCGCTCAGGTTTTCACGCTCGCCCGCACGCGAACGTACCGACGACGAGGAGACGCCGATGGCATCAGCCATCACGACCCTCGCGGCAGACGCCCCGACGCTGTCTGCCGCGAACACCGGGTTCATGCTCATCTGCTCCGCCCTGGTCATGCTGATGACCCCGGGACTCGCCTTCTTCTACGGAGGCATGGTCCGCGTCAAGAGCAGCCTCAACATGCTGATGATGAGCTTCATCAGCCTCGGGATCGTCACGATCCTCTGGGTCCTCTACGGCTTCAGCCTCGCCTTCGGCACCGACCACGGCTCCCTCATCGGGTGGAACTCCGACTACGTGGGCCTCAGCGGCATCGGGATCACCGAGCTCTGGGACGGCTACACCATCCCCGTGTACGTCTTCGCCGTCTTCCAGCTGATGTTCGCCGTCATCACCCCGGCCCTCATCAGCGGCGCCCTCGCCGACCGCGTCAAGTTCAGCGCCTGGGTGCTGTTCACCGTCCTGTGGGTCACCGTCGTCTACTTCCCCGTCGCCCACTGGGTGTGGGGCGCGGGCGGCTGGCTCTTCGAGCTCGGCGTCATCGACTTCGCGGGCGGTACCGCCGTCCACATCAACGCGGGCGCGGCCGCCCTCGGCGTCATCCTGGTCATCGGCAAGCGCGTCGGCTTCAAGAAGGACCCGATGCGCCCGCACAGCCTCCCCCTCGTGATGCTCGGCGCCGGCCTGCTGTGGTTCGGCTGGTTCGGCTTCAACGCCGGATCCTGGCTCGGCAACGACGACGGCGTCGGCGCCGTCATGTTCGTCAACACCCAGGTCGCCACCGCCGCCGCCATGCTCGCCTGGCTCGCCTACGAGAAGCTCCGCCACGGCTCGTTCACCACCCTCGGCGCCGCCTCCGGCGCGGTCGCCGGCCTCGTCGCCATCACCCCCGCCGGTGGATCCGTCAGCCCGCTCGGCGCGATCGCCGTCGGTGCCATCGCCGGTGTCCTGTGCGCCATGGCCGTCGGCCTCAAGTACAAGTTCGGCTACGACGACTCCCTCGACGTGGTCGGCGTCCACCTCGTCGGCGGCATCGCGGGCTCCCTCCTCGTCGGCCTCTTCGCCACGGGCGGGGTCCAGTCCGACGCGGCGGGCCTCTTCTACGGCGGCGGCCTCGAACAACTCGGCAAGCAGGCCGTCGGCGTCCTCGCCGTCCTCGCCTACTCTCTCGTCGCATCGGCGCTCCTCGCCCTCCTCCTCGACAGGACGATGGGGATGCGGGTCGACGAGGACGTCGAGGTCTCCGGAATCGACCAGGTCGAGCACGCCGAGACCGCCTACGACTTCAGCGGAGCCGGCGGCGGAGCGGCCACGCGCACCGCCCCCGCACCCGCCACCGCCGCAGCGAGCAAGAAGGTAGACGCATGAAGCTGATCACCGCGATCGTCAAGCCGTACAAGCTGGACGAGATCAAGGAAGCCCTCCAGGCGTTCGGGGTCCAGGGACTCACCGTCTCCGAGGCCAGCGGGTACGGACGCCAGCGCGGTCACACCGAGGTCTACCGGGGCGCCGAGTACACCGTGGACCTCGTACCCAAGATCCGCGTCGAGGTCCTCGTCGAGGACACCGACGCCGAGGAACTGATCGACCTCATCGTGCGCGTCGCCAGCACCGGCAAGATCGGCGACGGCAAGGTGTGGAGCGTCCCCGTGGACTCGGTGGTCCGGGTCCGCACCGGCGAGCGCGGCGCCGACGCGCTCTAGCTGACAGGAGCCCCCGGGTGACGAGCGTCGAACCGACCACGACCGGTCCGGACAACGATCCGCGCGACGCGGGGCCCAGCGGCTACGCCGCGGCCCGGCTGCGACTCCTCCAGGAGGAGTCGCGGTCCGGGCCGTCCCGGCGTTCCGCCCTGTCCGCACTGACGGACGGATGGCTGACCTCCCTGTTCGCCACCGCCGCGCGCGAGACCGGAGTACGCGGCGCGTCCCTCGTCGCCGTCGGCGGCTACGGCCGGGGGGAACTGTCCCCGCGCAGCGACCTCGACCTGCTGCTGCTCCACGACGGCAAGGCGCGACCACGGGCGCTCGCCGCGCTCGCCGACCGGCTCTGGTACCCCGTGTGGGACCTCGGCCTGGCCCTGGACCACTCGGTGCGCACCCCGGGGGAGGCCCGCAGGACCGCCGCCGAGGACCTCAAGGTGCACCTCGGACTGCTCGACGCCCGGCCCGTCGCCGGGGACGCCGGACTGCTCGCCGGCCTGCGCACCTCGGTGCTCGCCGACTGGCGCAACCAGGCCACCCAACGGCTCCCGCAGTTGCACGCCCTGTGCCGCGACCGGGCCGACCGGGCGGGGGAGCTGCGCTTCCTGCTGGAACCCGACCTCAAGGAGGCCCGCGGTGGGCTGCGCGACGCCACGGCGCTGCGGGCCGTGGCCGCGTCCTGGCTGGCCGACGCCCCGCGCGGGGGACTGGCCGAGGCCAGGCGCCGGCTGCTGGACGCGCGGGACGCCCTGCACCTGGTGACGGGCCGGGCGACCGACCGGCTCGCCCTCCAGGAACAGGAACAGGTCGCCGCCCGGCTCGGCCTGATGGACTCCGACGCCCTGCTCCGCGAGGTGTACGAGGCCGCACGGGTCATCTCCTACGCGGGCGACGTCACCTGGCGCGAGGTCGGACGGGTCCTCCGGGCCCGGGCCGCCCGGCCGCGCCTGCGCGGACTGCTGGGGACACGGGGGGTCCCGGCAGTCGAGCGCGCACCCCTGGCCGAAGGCGTCGTCGAGTCCGACGGGGAAGCCGTACTGGCCCTGGCCGCGCGACCCGACCGCGACCCCGTACTGCCCCTGCGGTTCGGGGCGGCGGCGGCGCAGGCCGGACTGCCCGTCTCCCTGCACGCCGTACGCCGCCTCGCGGCCCAGGCCAAACCGCTGCCGGTGCCCTGGCCGGCCGAGGCGCGGGAACAGCTCGTGACCCTGCTGGGCGCGGGCGAGCCGACCATCGGGGTGTGGGAGGCGCTGGAGGCGGAGGGGCTGATCACCCGACTGCTCCCCGACTGGGAACGGGTGCGGTGCAGGCCGCAGCGCAACCCGGTGCACACCTGGACGGTGGACCGGCACCTCATCGAGACGGCGGTACGGGCCTCGGCCCTGACCCGCCGGGTCGGCCGCCCCGACCTGCTGCTCATGGCCGCCCTGCTGCACGACATCGGCAAGGGCTGGCCGGGGGACCACTCGGTGGCCGGCGAGACCATCGCCCGGGACATGGCCGTCCGGGTGGGCTTCGACGCCGAGGACGCCGCCGTGCTGGCCGTCCTCGTACGCCACCACCTGCTGCTCATCGACACCGCGACCCGGCGCGACCTGGACGACCCGGCCACCGTCCGCTCCGTCGCCCGGGCCCTGGGATCGCCCGGCACGCTGGAGATCCTGCACGCGCTGACCGAGGCCGACGCCCTCGCGACGGGCCCCGCGGCCTGGAGCACCTGGCGGGCCTCCCTCGTGGCCGACCTCGTGGAGCGGGTCGCCGCCGTCCTGCGCGGCGCACCGCCCGCCGCCGGCGAGCCGGAGATCCCGAGCACCGAACAGGAGCGCCTGGCGGTGGAGGCGCTGCGCACGGGGGAACCCGTGCTGGCGCTGCGCGCCCGTGAGGAGGAGGACGAAGCCGTCGGGGTGGAACTGGTCCTCGCCGTTCCCGACCAGCCCGGTGTGCTCCCGGCCGCCGCCGGGGTCCTGGCGCTGCACCGGCTGACGGTCCGGGCGGCGGACCTCCGCTCGATGGAGCTTCCGGACCTGCCCGGCGAGGTCCTGGTGCTGCGCTGGCGGGTGGCCGCCGAGTACGGGGCGCTGCCCCAGGCGGCCCGGCTGCGGACCGACCTGATGCGGGCGCTGGACGGCTCGCTCGACGTCCCGTCGAAGCTCGCGGACCGCGAGGCGGCCTACCCGCGTCGGCGGGGCGTCGTACCGCCGCCGCCGCGGGTCAGGGCCGTGCCGGACGTCTCCTCGCTGGCCACCGTCCTGGAGGTGCGGGCTCCCGACGCGGTCGGGCTGCTGCACCGCATCGGCCGGGCCCTGGAGACGGCCGGGGTCCGGGTGCGCAGCGCGCACGTCTCCACCCTGGGCGCCAACGCCGTGGACACCGTCTACGTCGTCGACGCCGACGGCAAGCCCCTGGCCGGGGCCGACGCCGCCGTCCTGGCCGCGTCGGTGCAGACCGCGCTGACGTAGGCCGCCCGCGCCGCGGGCCCCCGCCGCCCGCCCCCGCCGCCCGCCCCCGTACGTAGTCCGTCGTCGCCAGCCGTGCTCCCCGGACGGTGAACGGGACGGGACGGGGGAGGAAAGGGGCGGGACGGGGAGCGGAAAAGGCAATGGCGCCCGCAGGGCCGGGCAGGCGGCGCGGCCCGATACCCTGGGGGACGACCACCACGCCCCCGACCCGAGGAATCGCGACCACCGTGTTCGATACGCTTTCCGACCGCCTCAGCGCGACCTTCAAGTCCCTCCGGGGCAAAGGCCGCCTCTCCGAGCAGGACATCGACGCTGCGGCGCGGGAAATCCGTATCGCCCTCCTTGAGGCCGACGTCGCGCTCCCCGTGGTCCGCTCCTTCATCGCGAACGTCAAGGAAAGGGCCCGTGGCGAGGAGGTCAGCAAGGCGCTGAACCCCGGCCAGCAGGTCCTGAAGATCGTCAACGACGAGCTGGTGAGCATCCTCGGTGGTGAGACCCGCCGACTGCGGTTCGCCAAGACCGCGCCCACCGTGATCATGCTCGCGGGCCTCCAGGGTGCCGGTAAGACCACCCTCGCCGGAAAGCTCGGCCTCTGGCTGAAGGGGCAGGGGCACTCCCCGCTCCTCGTGGCGTGCGACCTCCAGCGCCCCAACGCCGTCAACCAGCTCTCCGTCGTCGCCGAGCGCGCGGGCGTCGCGGTCTACGCGCCCCAGCCGGGCAACGGCGTCGGCGACCCGGTCCAGGTCGCGAAGGACTCCGTCGAGTACGCGCGCACCAAGCAGTTCGACATCGTGATCGTCGACACCGCCGGCCGCCTCGGCATCGACCAGGAACTGATGCAGCAGGCCGCGGACATCCGCGACGCCGTCAGCCCCGACGAGATCCTCTTCGTCGTCGACGCCATGATCGGACAGGACGCGGTCAACACCGCCGAGGCCTTCCGCGACGGCGTCGGCTTCGACGGCGTGGTGCTCTCCAAGCTCGACGGTGACGCCCGCGGTGGCGCCGCGCTCTCCATCGCGCACGTCACCGGCAAGCAGATCATGTTCGCCTCGAACGGCGAGAAGCTCGACGAGTTCGACGCCTTCCACCCGGACCGCATGGCCGGACGGATCCTCGACATGGGTGACATGCTCACCCTCATCGAGCAGGCCGAGAAGACCTTCTCGCAGGCCGAGGCCGAGAAGATGGCGGCCAAGCTCGCCAAAGGCCCCAAGGAGTTCACGCTCGACGACTTCCTGGCCCAGATGGAGCAGGTCCGCAAGATGGGCTCCATCTCCAAGCTCCTCGGCATGCTGCCGGGCATGGGGCAGATCAAGGACCAGATCAACAACATCGACGAGCGCGACGTCGACCGCACGGCCGCGATCATCAAGTCGATGACCCCGGCCGAGCGCCACGACCCGCACATCATCAACGGCTCCCGCCGCGCCCGCATCGCCAAGGGCTCCGGCGTCGAGGTCAGCGCCGTCAAGAGCCTCGTCGAGCGCTTCTTCGAGGCCCGCAAGATGATGTCCCGCATGGCCCAGGGCGGCGGGATGCCCGGCATGCCCGGCATCCCGGGCATGGGGGGCGGCCCCGGTCGGCAGAAGAAGCAGGTCAAGCAGGCCAAGGGCAAGCGCAAGAGCGGCAACCCGATGAAGCGCAAGGAAGAGGAGGCCGCCGCCGCGGCCCGGCGCGAGCAGGGTCCCCAGGCGGACGAGCCGGCCGCGGCCGGCAACCCGTTCGGTCTCCCCGCGGGCGGCGGCCAGGCCGGTCAGGACTTCGACCTGCCGGACGAGTTCAAGAAGTTCATGAAGTAGGGCGCACGCCACGCACGTCGGGGAGGGCCCCGGCCGGAGGAGACCGACGAGGTCGCCCGGCCGGGGCCCTCCCCCGTTCCCCCGGGTTCCCCGCCCGCGACCTGCGGGGGCGATGATCACGTTTGTCCCTTATCGTCGGCCGGGAGGACGGCATAAGGAGGCCCCGTGCCCAGCCCCACCCCCGTACCGCCGCGCGACCGGGCCGATACGCCCTGGCGCTCCGAGGGCGCCCCGCCCACCCCGCCGCCCCGCAAGAAGATGCCCGGCGGCTGGCGCGGACTGATCCTCGCCGCTCTGATCGTCTACCTCATCACCAACCTCGTCCTGTCGTTCTTCAACGAGGGCGACGAACCGGTCATCTCCTACACGGAGTTCAGCAAGCAGGTCACCAACGGCAACGTCTCGAAGATCTACTCCAAGGGCGACGCCATCCAGGGCGAACTCAAGGCGAAACAGCCCCTGCCCGACGGGGACAAGGGCGACTACACCAAGTTCGTCACGCAGCGCCCCGCCTTCGCCGACGACGCCCTGTGGGCCGACCTCACCAAGCAGAACGTGACCGTGACCGCCTCACCGGTCGTCGTCCAGCGCAGCTTCCTCGCCAACCTGCTGCTCTCGCTCGCCCCGATGCTCCTACTGGTCCTGCTGTGGGTGCTCGTCGCCCGCCGGATGGGCGCCGCGATGGGCGGTGCGGGCGGCCTGGGCCGCAAGGCCCCGCCCAAACCGGTGGAACTGGAGGGCGCGCAGCGCACCACCTTCGCGGACGTGGCCGGGATCGACGAGGTCGAGGGCGAACTCAACGACGTCGTCGACTTCCTCAAGAACCCCGGGCAGTACCGGAGGATGGGAGCCCGGATGCCCGGCGGCGTCCTGCTCTCCGGCCCGCCCGGAACCGGAAAGACCCTGCTGGCCCGGGCCGTCGCCGGCGAGGCCGGGGTGCCCTTCTTCTCCGCCTCCGCCTCCGAGTTCATCGAGATGATCGTCGGTGTCGGCGCGTCCCGGGTCCGCGAACTCTTCGCCGAGGCCCGCAAGGTGGCTCCCGCGATCATCTTCATCGACGAGATCGACACCATCGGCCGGGCCCGGGGCGCGGGCGCGGGCATGGGCGGCCACGACGAACGCGAACAGACCCTGAACCAGATCCTCACCGAGATGGACGGGTTCTCCGGCTCGGAGGGCGTCGTCGTCATCGCCGCCACCAACCGGGCCGACGTCCTCGACCCCGCGTTGACCCGCCCCGGCCGCTTCGACCGGACCGTGGTCGTCTCCCCGCCCGACCGCCCGGGCCGCGAGGCCATCCTGCGCATCCACACCCGGGACATCCCGCTCGCCCCGGACGTGGACCTCGACCGGGTGGCCCGCAGCACCCCGGGCATGACCGGCGCCGAACTGGCCAACCTCGCCAACGAGGGCGCGCTGCTCGCCGTCAAGCGCGGCCGGGACGCGGTGACCGCGGCCGACCTCTCCGACGCGCTGGAGAAGGTCCAACTGGGCGCCGAGCGCTCCCTGGTCATGCCGGAGGAGGAGCGCCGCCGCACGGCCTACCACGAGAGCGGGCACGCCCTCCTGGGCATGCTCCAGCCCGGCGCCGACCCCGTCCGCAAGATCACCATCGTCCCGCGCGGCCGCGCGCTCGGCGTCACGCTCTCCACCCCGGACGCGGACCGGTACGCCTACACCGAGGAGTACCTGCGCGGCCGGATCATCGGCGCCCTCGGCGGCATGGCGGCCGAACACGTCGTCTACGACGTCATCACCACGGGCTCGGAGAGCGACCTCGAACAGGTCACCAACATCGCCCGCGGCATGGCCGGCCGCTGGGGCATGAGCGAGCGCGTCGGCCGGCTCACCGCCATCCCCTCCGACGGCCAGAGCCCCTACGGACTCGCCGCCGCCCCCGCCACCCTCGACGCGGTCGACCACGAGATGCGGCGGATCGTCGACGAGTGCTACGAGGACGCCTGCCGGCTGCTGCGCGAGCACCGACCACAGCTCGACGACCTCGCGCGGGCCCTGCTGGCCGCCGAAACCCTCGACGAGGCGGCGGCGTACGCGGCCGCCGGCATCCCGAGGCTCACCAAGGACCACGACCCGGGGGACTGACCGGATCCGGTCGCCGCCCGCGCCCGGCTCCGGCCCCTCCGTACGGGAGCCGGAACCGGAACGGGCGCGTTAGGCCACCCGGGCGACGACGTACCGGAAGATGTTCGGCAGCCAGACGGCGCCGTCACCCCGCTCGAAGGGGTGGAGCGCCTCCGACAGCTCCTTCTCCGCGAGCGCCGGATCGGCCGCGCCGTCGTACAGCCCGGTCGACAGCAGACCGCGTACGGCACTGTCCACGTCCGCGTACCCGAAGGGGCAGAACACCCGCCCCGAACCGTCCGGCACCAGTCCGGCCCGCGCCGCCATCGCGTCCAGGTCCCGCCCCACCGGGCCGCCGCCCAGCACCGCGGGCACCGTGCACCGCTCCGGCGGCCCCCAGTCGGCCAGCACCACGGCCCCGCCCCGCCGGACCCCGGGCAGGGCCGTGGCCAGCGCTCCCGGGGACGGCGAGAAGGCCAGCAGGACGTCGTAGGGCCGTTCGGCGGGAACCGGGGGGTCCGCCGCCACCTCCAGCAGTCGTTCCCGGGCCAGCGCCCGGCGCGCCGGATCCGCCTCCACACCCGTGGCGGCGGCGCCCCGCCCCGCGGCCAGCAGCAGCGGCAGCCCCGCCCCACAGCCGAGGCCCAGCAGCCGGTCACCCGGCCCGACCTCCAGTCGGTCGTAGACCGCCTCGTAGAGCGGTACCAGCATCCGTTCCTGGATCTCGGCCCAGTCCCGGGCGACGAGCGTCGCCGTCGGCGTCGGTGTCATCGAAAGAGCGCTCCTGATTCCGTATCGCCCCCTTGCCCCCGTTGCCAGGGAACTCCCCATTCGCCCCCGCGTCCAGAGGAGCGCGCCACCCGATTCACGCTCGGTGCGCGCGGCGCCGTACCATTCGCGCCATGGCAAAGGCACCCGTTCTCACCCCGCAGGCGGAGGATTTCCCCCGCTGGTACCAGGATCTGATCAACAAGGCCGAGCTGGCCGACAACGGTCCGGTCCGCGGCACCATGGTCATCCGACCGTACGGCTACGGCCTGTGGGAGCGGATGCAGCAGGAGATGGACGCGCGGATCAAGGACGCGGGCGCCCAGAACGCCTACTTCCCGCTCTTCATCCCGCAGTCCTACCTGACGAAGGAGGCGGAGCACGTCGAGGGCTTCGCCCCCGAGCTCGCGGTCGTCACGCACGGCGGCGGCAAGGAGCTCGACGAGCCGGTCGTCGTCCGGCCCACCTCCGAGACGATCATCAACGACTACTTCTCCAAGTGGGTCCAGAGCTACCGCGACCTGCCCCTGCTGATCAACCAGTGGGCCAACGTGGTCCGCTGGGAGATGCGCCCCCGCGTGTTCCTCCGTACGAGCGAGTTCCTCTGGCAGGAGGGCCACACGGCCCACGCCACCTACGAGGACGCCCGCGACTACGCGGCGCGGATCCACACGGACGTCTACGGCGACTTCATGAAGAACGTCCTCGGCATCGACGTGGTCCTCGGCCGCAAGACCGCCAAGGAGCGCTTCGCCGGGGCGATCAACACCCTCACCCTCGAAGGCATGATGGGTGACGGAAAGGCCCTCCAGCTGGGCACCAGCCACGAGCTGGGAACCAACTTCGCCAAGGCCTTCAACACGCAGTACCTGTCGAAGGAAGGCAAGCAGGAGCTCGTCTGGCAGACCTCCTGGGGCGTGTCGACCCGCATGGTCGGCGGCCTGATCATGTCCCACGGCGACGACAACGGCCTGCGGGTCCCGCCGCGCCTCGCGCACGTCCAGGTCGTCGTCATGGCGATCAAGGGCGACGAGGCCGTGGCCAAGGTCCGCGAGCTGGGCGCCCAACTGAAGGCCGCCGGTCTGCGCGTGTTCGTCGACGACCGCGTCGACACCCCCTTCGGCCGCCGCGCCGTGGACTGGGAGCTCAAGGGCGTACCGGTCCGCATCGAGATCGGCCCCCGCGACCTGGAGGCCGGCACCGCGATGCTGGCCCGCCGCATCCCGGGCGGCAAGACCCCGGTGCAGATCGACGCGCTCGCCGACCTGCTGCCCAAGGTGCTGGACGAGGACCAGGCGCAGCTGCTGCGCGAGTCCCGCGAGCGCCGCGAGTCCCGCACGTCGGACGTCGCGACCATCGAGGAGGCCGCGGAGGCCGCCGTCGCCGGTGGCTGGGCGCGCATCCCGTGGGCCGACCTCGGCCCCGAGGGCGAGGCCAAGCTCGCCGAGCAGGCCGTCTCCGTACGGTGCCTGATCGCTCCGGACGGGTCGGTTCCGGCGACGGACGACGCCCCGGGTACGCTCGCCATCGTCGCGCGCTCGTACTGAGTTCCAGGGCCACGCCCCCGGCGTGCGGCTCAGGCCGCGCACCGGGGGCGTGGCCGTGAGCGCACCCGGGGGTACTCGTTACGTACCGACTCCTCCTGGGATCGACGCACCCGTCCTCCTCCGGACGCATGAGGCTGAACTGACGGGTACGTGCAAAAAATTTGGAATGGCCCGGAATCGGAACACCGGGGCACCCCGGCTCGTTGTCACGACGTGAGCACGACACCACCTGTTCTCGCCGCAGAGCTGGCGCAGGCGTGGGCCGACATTCAGCGGTACCACCCCGAGCTGCCTGACCTTGCCGCGCCCGAGTCCCTGATCGGAGAGTCCTCGTCCGCCTGCGGCGCCGAGCTCTCCTTCGAGCGACTGCTGCACGAGGCAGTCCACGGCATCGCAGCCGCCCGCGGAGTCCGGGACACCTCCCGGGCCGGCCGCTACCACAACCGCAGATTCCTCGCGATCGCCGAGGAGATGGGGCTGGACCACTCCGAGGAGCCGCACGCCAGCAGCGGCTTCTCCCTGGTCTCGCTCAATCCCGAGGCGAAGAAGCGCTATCGCCCCACCATCGAGCGGCTCCAGCGCGCCCTCAAGGCGCACACGGTCGCCACCGCGGCCGACACCAAGCGCAGCTTCCGCGGCCCCGCCGCCCGCCACGGTTCCTCCGGCGGCGGCGTACGGGTCAAGGCCGTCTGCGACTGCGGGCGCAACGTACGCGTGGTCCCGTCGGTGCTGGCCCAGGCGCCGATCGTGTGCGGCGGCTGCATGAAGCCGTTCCGCATCCCGGACGTGGTCGTCACCGCGGCCGCCTCGTAATCGCCCGGGGCGGCTCCGGGGTGGCTCCGGGCCGGGTCGGCGCGCCTCTCGCGGGCGAGCGTGCCGCAGGCGTATGGCACAATGGCTAGCTGTACTCGACAGTCGCATAGGACCCCTCTCTCCTCCGGCTGACGCGTCCATCGGGCACCCGAGTACCGCAACCCCACGTGGCATCTCATGTGCCCAACCACGTCAAGTTCAGGAGACACCACTCCAGTGGCAGTCAAGATCAAGCTCAAGCGCCTCGGCAAGATTCGCCAGCCGCACTACCGCATCGTCGTCGCCGACGCCCGTACCCGTCGGGACGGTCGCGCGATCGAAGAGATCGGTATCTACCACCCGACGTACAACCCGTCGCGCATCGAGGTCAACGCCGAGCGTGCGCAGTACTGGCTGTCGGTCGGCGCCCAGCCCACCGAGGCCGTGCTCGCCATCCTGAAGCTGACCGGTGACTGGCAGGCGCACAAGGGCCTCCCGGCCCCCGCGCCGCTGCTGCAGCCGGAGACCAAGGAAAGCAAGCGTCGCACCTTCGACGAGTTCGCCAAGGCCCTTGAGGGCATCGGCGAGACCAAGGGCGAGGCCATCACGCAGAAGGCCAAGAAGGCCGACAAGAAGGCGGACGAGGCCGAGGCCGCCGCCGAGTCGACCGAGGCCTGAGCATGCTCGAGGAGGCTCTTGAGCACCTCGTGAAGGGCATTGTGGACAATCCCGACGAAGTGCAGGTCGCCTCGCGCAACCTGCGCCGCGGGCAGGTGCTGGAGGTCCGGGTCCACCCGGACGACCTCGGTAAGGTGATCGGTCGCAACGGCCGCACCGCACGTGCCCTGCGTACCGTCGTGGGTGCCATCGGCGGACGGGGCATCCGCGTCGACCTCGTCGACGTGGACCAGGTCCGCTGAGAAGTTGAATCACCGGCACGGGCCGGGGAGGGCGTTCGTCGCCCACCCCGGCCCGAGTCGTTTCCGCCCCCGGGCGGAGCCACCATTGACCTGAGAAGCCACGACGGAGAGGTACACCTCCGCGGGAGCGGCGGCGGGTCGGCCGCCGCGAAATGGAGAGGGACAGACAGTGGAGCTGGTAGTCGCGCGGATCGGCCGCGCCCACGGGATCAAGGGTGAGGTCACCGTCGAGGTACGGACCGACGAGCCCGAGCTGCGGCTCGGGCCCGGTGCCGTCCTGCGGACCGAACCCGCGTCGGCGGGTCCGCTGACCATCGAGACGGGCCGGGTCCACAGCGGTCGGCTCCTCCTCCGCTTCGCCGGCGTCAAGGACCGCACCGGCGCCGAGGCGCTGCGCAACATCCTGCTCGTCGCCGAGGTCGACCCGGCGGAACTGCCGGAAGAACCCGACGAGTACTACGACCACCAGCTGATGGACCTGGACGTCGTGCTCGCCGACGGAACCCCCGTCGGCCGCATCACCGAGATCTCCCACCTGCCCTCGCAGGACCTCTTCATCGTCGAACGCCCCGACGGCACCGAGGTGATGATCCCCTTCGTCGAGGAGATCGTCTCCGAGATCGACCTGGAGGAGCAGCGCTGCGTCATCACCCCGCCGCCCGGGCTGATCGACGACCGCGCCGAGATCGCCTCCGCGCGGGACGCCGAGGCCGGGGCGAACACCGAGGGCGCTGCCTGATGCGGCTGGACGTCGTCACGATCTTCCCCGAGTACCTCGAACCGCTGAACGTCTCCCTCGTCGGCAAGGCGCGGGCCCGCGGACAGCTCGACGTACACGTCCACGACCTGCGGGACTGGACGTACGACCGGCACAACACGGTCGACGACACCCCGTACGGCGGCGGCCCCGGCATGGTCATGAAGACCGACCCGTGGGGCGAGGCCCTCGACACGGCGCTGGCCGACGGCTACGAGTCCGGGGCGCACGGCCCGGTCCTGGTCGTGCCCACCCCCAGCGGTCGGCCCTTCACCCAGGAACTGGCCGTCGAGCTGTCCGAGCGCCCCTGGCTGATCTTCACGCCGGCACGGTACGAGGGCATCGACCGCCGCGTCATGGACGAGTACGCGACGCGCCTGCCGGTCTACGAGGTGTCCATCGGCGACTACGTCCTCGCCGGCGGCGAGGCCGCCGTCCTGGTCGTGACCGAGGCCGTGGCCCGGCTGCTGCCCGGGGTGCTGGGCAACGCCGAATCGCACCGCGACGACTCCTTCGCACCCGGCGAAATGGCCAACCTGCTGGAAGGCCCCGTCTACACCAAGCCCCCGGAGTGGCGCGGGCGCGGCATCCCCGAGGTGCTGCTCAGCGGCCACCACGGGAAGATCGCCCGCTGGCGCCGCGACGAGGCGTTCCGCCGCACCGCGCGGAACCGCCCCGACCTGATCGAGCGCTGTGAGGCCACCGCCTTCGACAAGAAGGACCGGGAGATCCTGAGCATCCTGGGCTGGAAGCCGACCACCGACGGCCGATTTTGGCGCAGGCCCGCCGCCGTGGAAGAATAGGCGGCTGTTGTGTGCTCGCAGGCGCCCCTGCCACAGGGGGACCGTCGTCGGCGACGTGACACGACTCCCGAATTCTCTACGGAAATCCGCACCGGCGACCTGTGGCGTCGTGCGAAGAAAGCAGACGAACTCCATGTCTCACCTGCTCGATGGCGTCAACGCCGCCTCGCTGCGCACCGACGTCCCGGCCTTCCGCCCCGGTGACACGATCAACGTGCACGTCCGCGTGATCGAGGGCAACCGCTCCCGTATCCAGCAGTTCAAGGGTGTGGTCATCCGTCGCCAGGGTTCTGGCGTCTCCGAGACCTTCACCGTCCGCAAGGTCTCCTTCAGCGTCGGCGTGGAGCGTACCTTCCCGGTCCACTCCCCGATCTTCGAGAAGATCGAGCTCGTCACCCGCGGTGACGTGCGTCGCGCCAAGCTGTACTTCCTCCGTGAGCTCCGCGGCAAGGCCGCGAAGATCAAGGAGAAGCGCGACCGCTGATCTCCGCTCCGGATCCAGCGGGCGGCCGGATAGGCTCGCCTGCGATGGACACCGAAGCAGATCTCACACAGCGCGGCCGCTCCGTCCCCGAGAAGGGGGCGGAGGGGCCGCGTTCTGTGTTTTCGGGGGTTCCGGCCTGGCGGCGTGCCGGGCTGCTCGGCGTGATCTGCGCCGTCTTCCTGCTGCTGCTCGGGAACTTCGTCGTCCAGCCCTTCCTGATCCCGAGCCACTCGATGGAACCGACGCTCCGGGTCGGCGACCGGCTCCTGGTCAACAAGTTGGCGTACCGGTTCGGCGACGAGCCGCGGCGCGGGGACGTGGTGGTCTTCGACGGCACCGGGTCCTTCGTGCGGGAACGCGCCGAGGGCAACCCGGTCGGCGAGATCCTGCGCGGCGCCGGATCGGCGTTGGGGCTGGCCCAGCCGCCCGACACCGACTTCGTGAAGCGGGTCGTGGGCGTCGGCGGGGACGACGTCGTGTGCTGCGACGCGGGCGGTCGGATCCAGGTCAACGGGGTCGCGGTCGACGAGCCGTACCTCTTTCCCGGTGACACCCCCTCGAAGGTGCCCTTCCGGATCGTCGTGCCACTGGGCACCCTGTGGGTGATGGGTGACCACCGGTCCCAGTCCCGGGACTCGCGCGACCACCTCGGTGAGCCGGGCGGGGGGATGGTGCCGGTGGAGAAGGTGATCGGGCGGGCCGACTGGATCGGCTGGCCCGTCTCGCGCTGGGGTTCCGTCGCGGGAGTCGACGACGGCCCGGGCGGTGGCCCGCATGGGTAGCCGGGGCCGCCCGAAGGGCGGACGCAAGCCGGGATCGCGGTCGCAGGGGCCCGGGGAGAGCCCCTCCGGGCGGACGGCCCGCAAGCCGAAACTCCCCTCCGGGCGAACGGACTTCGGCGCGTGGCGCGGCATCGGCATGGAACCGGACACCGCGGGGACGGTGGAGGGGCCCGGACGGAAGCCGGACACCGCTTCGGACACCGCTTCGGGCATCCGTTCCGGTTCCGGTTCGGGTTCCGTCCCGGGTGAGGGCGGAAGCAGGGCGGAGCGGCGCCGGGTGGCGCGGCGGGTCCGGCGGCGCCGACGCACCCGTCGGGCGGGCGAGCTGCCGCTGCTGGTCGTGGTCGCGCTGTGCATCGCCCTGGTGCTCAAGACCTTCCTGGTGCAGGCCTTCTTCATCCCCTCCGGGTCGATGGAACAGACGATCCGGATCGGCGACCGCGTCCTCGTGGACAAGCTGACGCCGTGGTTCGGCTCCGAGATCGAGCGCGGGGACGTCGTCGTCTTCGAGGATCCGGGTGGCTGGCTCAAGGGGGAGGCGGCCAGGCCGCCCAAGGACCCGGCCGGGATCAAGCAGATCAAGGAGGCCCTGACCTTCATCGGCCTGCTGCCGTCCGCCGACGAACAGGACCTGATCAAGCGCGTCATCGGCGTGGGCGGCGACACCGTGAAGTGCTGCGACGACCGGGGCCGCGTAACCGTCAACGGCGCGCCGCTCGATGAGCCGTACGTGTCGCCGGGCAACGCCCCCTCGGAGATCCAGTTCGAGGTCAAGGTGCCGGCCGGACGGCTGTTCGTCATGGGTGATCACCGGGCCAACTCCGCCGACTCCCGGTTCCACCTGGACGAGGCGTTCGAAGGCACGATCGACGTGGAGAAGGTGGTCGGGGAGGCCGTGGTGATCGCCTGGCCCTTCGACCACTGGCGCAGGCTGGAGCAGCCGGCGACCTTCCTCACCGTGCCCGACCAGGCCCGGCGGGGCCGCCGGCGCGGGCCGGGCGGGCGCCGGGCGGGCACACCGTTCGCATAGTGTGTCCTTGGTCTCCCGCGCCTTAGGGAACTCCCGCTCGTTAAGGGAGGGGAGGGCCCGTTTCCCTTTGGAGCGGGCCGCGATTCTCGATTGAGGAGTGGATGTGGGGGATGTGGCAGTAGGCGCACGATCCGGACGCGACGAGGGCGAGGAGCGGCCGGACGACGCCGTCGAGCGCGAGGCCGAGGAGGACGCCGCAGAGGAGAGCCCGCAGCGTTCCTTCTGGAAGGAGCTGCCGCTCCTGATCGGTATCGCCCTGCTGCTGGCCCTGCTGATCAAGACGTTCCTGGTCCAGGCCTTCTCGATCCCGTCCGACTCGATGCAGGACACGCTGCAACGGGGCGACCGGGTCCTCGTGGACAAGCTGACCCCGTGGTTCGGCTCGGAGCCCGAGCGCGGTGAGGTCGTCGTCTTCCACGACCCCGCGGACTGGCTGTCCGACCAGCCCACGCCGGAGCCGAACTTCGCGCAGAAGGCCCTCAGTTGGATCGGCCTCATGCCGTCCGCCGAGGAGAAGGACCTGATCAAGCGGACCATCGCGATCGGCGGGGACACGGTCTCGTGCAAGAAGGGGGGACCGGTCGTCGTCAACGGCAAGGAGCTCGACGAGCCGTACATCTACCCCGGGGACAGCCCGTGCGACGACGCGCCCTTCGGTCCCATCAAGGTGCCCGAGGGCAAGATCTGGGTGATGGGTGACCACCGCCAGAACTCCCGGGACTCCCGCTGGCACATGCAGGACTCCACCCAGGGCTTCGTGCCGGTCGACAAGGTCGTCGGGCGCGCCGTGGTCGTCGCCTGGCCGGTCACCCGCTGGGCCACGCTGCCGATCCCGGACACCTTCGACCAGCCCGGCATCGGCAACCAGGCCGCGGCGACCGCCCTCGGCCTCGGAGCCGCCGGACTGGCGCCCGTCGGGCTCGGCCCGGCCGCCCTCGGGCTCGCCGGGGCCGTACCGCTCGTGCTGTGGCGCCGGCGGAGGCTGACCAAGGGGCGTACCGCCCGGTAGGGTGCCGCCCAGGTCGACGATCTCCGAGGTGTGGGGGCGCTGCAATGGGCGGAACGCAGGCGAGCGGTACACGTATACGTGGTGGCAAGGATGGCCGCGGCGGTCTCGGCAACACATTGTCGGGACTGGCCGTGGCCATCGGTTTTGTGCTCTTCCTCGGAGGGTTCGTCTGGGGCGCGATCGTGTACCAGCCGTACACCGTGCCGACGGACTCGATGGTTCCGACCGTCAACCCCGGCAACCGGGTGCTCGCCCAGCGGATCGACGGTGCCGAGGTGAGGCGCGGGGACGTGGTCGTCTTCAAGGACGCCCAGTGGAGCGACTCGCCCATGGTCAAGCGCGTCGTCGCGGTCGGCGGCGACACCGTGTCCTGCTGCGGCAAGGGCGGCCGGCTGACCGTGAACGGCAAGGAGCTGGACGAGGACTACCTGGCCCCCGCGCAGACCGACCCGGCGGCCGTGGCCGCGGGGACGGCGTCCGGGACCCCCTTCGAGGTGAAGGTTCCCGAGGGCAACCTCTTCCTGCTCGGCGACCGGCGCGGGGCCTCCCTGGACTCACGGGCGCACCTCACCGAGGCGGGACAGGGGACCGTGCCCCGGTCCGCGGTGACGGCGCGGGTCGACGCGCTGGCGTGGCCGTCGATGAGGATGCTGGACCCGGCCAGGACCTACGCCGACCTGCCCGGCGGCGTCTCGCGGCCCGGGCCGCTCCTGCTCCAGGTGACCGCGGTGGTGGCCGGCGCGGCGCTGGTGCTGCTGGGCGCCGCCTACGGGCCCCTTTCACGCCTTCGGGGGCGCGGCCGGCGGGAGCGTTCCGGTGGCCGCTGACCGGGCCGGTACGGAGCCGGGTGCGGGGGCGGGGCGGGAGCCCCGGAAGGTGTCCCGGGTGGTCCTCCTGGATCCCGCGGACCGGATCCTGCTGCTCCACGGCTTCGAACCGGGTGACCCCTCCGACCACTGGTGGTTCACCCCCGGCGGCGGGCTGGAGGGGACCGAGACCAGGGAGGAGGCCGCGCTGCGGGAGCTCGCCGAGGAAACCGGGATCACCGAGGTGGACCTGGGGCCGGTGCTGTGGCGCCGGTACTGCGCCTTCCCTTTCGACGGGCGGCGCTGGGAGCAGGACGAGTGGTACTTCCTCGCCCGCACCACCCGGACCGGGACCGTGCTGGACGGCCTCACCGAACTGGAACGGCGCAGCGTCACGGGAGCGCGGTGGTGGACCTCCGAGGAACTGCTGTCGGCGCGTGAGACGGTGTACCCGACCAGACTCGCCGAACTGCTCCGCGCACTGCTCGACGACGGCCCTCCGGGTGCTCCGGTGGTCCTGGCCCCGGAAATCGTTTAGGGGCGGGGGGTGCCGGCGCACAATAGGGGGACGCACGGCTGAAGGGGAACATGCCATGAGTGCCGAGGACCTCGAAAAGTACGAGACCGAGATGGAGCTGAAGCTCTATCGCGAGTACCGCGACGTCGTCGGGCTGTTCAAGTACGTGATCGAAACCGAACGTCGGTTCTACCTCACCAACGACTACGAGATGCAGGTGCACTCGGTTCAGGGGGAGGTCTTCTTCGAGGTCTCGATGGCGGACGCCTGGGTCTGGGACATGTACCGACCGGCCCGGTTCGTCAAGCAGGTCAGGGTGCTGACCTTCAAGGACGTGAACATCGAGGAGCTCAACAAGACCGACCTGGAGCTGCCGGGGGCCTGATCCTCGGCCTCCTGGGTTCGGCGGGGCGAGATGGTTCCCCCGGGGGAGTGAGGGGGTTCTCCACAACAGCCCGCTTGTCCACCAAGATCCACAAGGTGGGCGGGGACGCGGGATCTTCGGTGCCGGAGGTGGTGCCGAATGAACGCGAAGGGCGTGGCACAGCAGGCATTGGGGCGGTACGGCGAGGACCTCGCCGCGCGGGCGTTGACCCGGGCGGGGATGACGGTGATCGCGCGGAACTGGCGCTGCCGGGGCGGCGAGGTCGACATCGTCGCGCGGGACGGGGACGCCCTCGTCGTGTGCGAGGTCAAGACGCGGCGCGTGGGGAGCTTCGAACACCCCATGGCCGCGGTCCGGGCGGCCAAGGCCGCGCGACTGCGCCGGCTCGCCGAGCGGTGGCTCGCCGACCACGGGGGACCGCCGCCCGGCGGAGTCCGGATCGACCTGGTCGCCGTCCTGCTGCCGCAGCGCGGTGCGCCCGTGGTGGAGCACGTGCGGGGAGTGGCCTGATGGGGTTCGCCCGGGCCTGCTCCGTGGCCCTCGTGGGTGTCGAGGGCGTGGTCGTGGAGGTCCAGGCCGACCTGGAACCGGGGGTCGCGGCGTTCACACTGGTGGGGCTGCCCGACAAGACGCTGGTGGAGAGCCGGGACCGGGTGCGGGCCGCCGTGGTCAACTCCGGTGCCCAGTGGCCGCAGAAGAAGCTCACCGTCGGGCTCAGCCCGGCGTCCGTCCCGAAGGCCGGGGCCCACTTCGACATCGCCGTCGCCGTGGCGGTCCTGGGCGCGGCCGAGGTGATCGACCCCGCCGTCATCGCCGACCTCGTCCTCATCGGGGAGCTCGGCCTCGACGGCCGGGTCCGTCCCGTCCGCGGCATCCTGCCGGCGGTGCTCGCCGCCGCGGAGGCCGGGTACCGGCAGGTGGTGGTGCCCCAGCAGTGCGCCGCGGAGGCCTGCCTCGTCCCGGACGTCTCGGTGCTGGGCGTGCGCAGCCTGCGGCAACTGATCGCGGTGCTGACCGACACGGAACCGCCCGACGAGGAGCCGCCCGACGGGGCGGGGCGCCCCGACGCCATGCTCGCGGGCCTCGCGCTCCCGGGTGCCGGCCTCGGTACGGGCCTGGCGCGGAGCGCGGGCGACAGCGGGGACCACCCGGACCTCGCCGACGTCGCCGGGCAGCACGGCGCCCGCCGGGCCCTGGAGGTCGCGGCCGCCGGAGGCCACCACCTGTTCCTGAGCGGCCCCCCGGGGGCCGGGAAGACGATGCTGGCCGAGCGCATCCCCTGGATCATCCCGCCCCTCACCCGGCAGGACTCCCTGGAGGTGACCGCCGTGCACTCGGTCGCCGGAATCCTGCCGCCGGGGGAACCCCTCGTCGCCAGGGCCCCGTACTGCGCCCCGCACCACTCCGCGACCATGCAGTCCCTCGTCGGGGGCGGGGCCGGGATCCCCCGGCCCGGGGCGGTGTCCCTGGCCCATCGGGGCGTGCTGTTCCTGGACGAGGCCGCCGAGTTCAGCGCCAAGGCCCTCGACGCCCTGCGCCAGCCCCTGGAGGCCGGGCACGTGGTCATCGCCAGGGCCGCGGGCGTGGTGCGGTTGCCGGCCCGGTTCCTGATGGTGCTCGCGGCCAACCCCTGCCCCTGCGGGCGGCACACCGTCCTCGGGGCCGGCTGCGAATGTCCCGCCTCACTGGTCCGGCGCTACCAGGCCCGGCTGTCCGGACCCCTGCTCGACCGGGTGGACCTGCGGGTTCGGGTGGAGCCGGTCACCCGCTCGGACCTCCTCGGCGGCAGTGGCAGGAGCGAGACCAGCGCGGTCGTCGCGGATCGGGTCCGGGAGGCCCGCGAGCGGGCCGCCGCTCGGCTCACCGACACCCCTTGGAAGCTCAACAGCGAAGTCCCCGGGTACGAGTTGCGCACCCGCTGGCCCGCCGGACCGGGCGCCCTGGCGGTGGCCGAGCGGGACATGGAGCGCGGAGTGCTCACGGCCCGGGGGCTGGACCGGGTGCTGCGGGTCGCCTGGACCGTGGCCGACCTGCGGGGCCGGGACCGCCCCGACGCGCTGGACACGGCCGTCGCGCTGGAACTGCGCACCGGAATCGCCCGCGGCGCGGTGCTCGCGGAGGGGGTGGCGCGGTGACCGCCGACGGACCCGACGGGGCGGACGGGCCGGACGGGTCCTCCGGACCCGACGGACCCCAGCGGGTGGACGGACCCGACGGGCCGGACGCGGAAACGCTGGCCCGGGCCGCGCTGACCCGGGTGTTGGAGCCCGGGGACGAACGCGGCGGGCGCTGGCTCCGGGACAGGGGCGCCGTCGGGCTGATGCGGCTGCTGACCGGTCCGGAGCGGGAGACCGCCGTCCTGACCGGAGCGAGGCCCGAACGGCTCGCGGGATACCGGGGACGGGCCCTCGCCGCCGATCCCCGACGCGACCTGGCCGAGGCCGCGGAGGCCGACTGCAGGTTCGTCCGCCCCGGCTCACCGGAGTGGCCGACCCAGCTCGACGACCTCGGCGACGCGCGGCCCGTCGGCCTGTGGCTGCGGGGCAGGCCCAACCTGCGGACCTGGGCCCTGCGTTCGGTCGCCGTCGTCGGGGCCCGGGCGTGCACCCCGTACGGGGCGCACATGGCGCAGACCCTGGCCGCGGGGCTCGCGGAACGCGGCTGGGTCGTGGTGTCCGGAGCGGCGTACGGGATCGACGCCGCGGCCCACCGCGGAGCCCTCGCCGCGGGTGGCGCCACCGCGGCGGTGCTGGCCTGCGGGGTGGACGTGGCCTACCCGCGCGGACACGCGGAGCTGCTCGGCCGGATCAGCGGCCAAGGGCTCGTCCTCGGTGAACTGCCTCCGGGCAGCCACCCCACCGCGAGCAGGTTCGTCCTGCGCAACCGGGTCATCGCCGCCCTCACCCGGGGCACCGTCGTCGTGGAGGCGGCGCACCGCAGCGGCTCGCTGGTCACGGCCCGGCGGGCCCAGCGGCTCGGCCGCCTGACCATGGGAGTCCCCGGTCCGGCGACCAGCGGGCTGTCGGGAGGCGTGCACGAACTCCTGCGCGGCGAGGGACTGCTGGTGACGGATGCCGCCGAGATCGTCGAACTGGTCGGCGCCATCGGGGAGCTGGCACCCGAGAGGCGCGGCCCGGTACTCGCCCGCGACCTCCTGGACCGTGGCACCGCACGGGTGCTCGAAGCCCTGCCCGCCGGCCGGCCCGCGGACCTCGGCGCGATCTCCCTCGCCGCGGGCATCGGTACCGATGAAGTCATCGGCAGACTGTACGAACTTCACTCCCTGGGGTTCGTCGAACGGCAGGGCGACGCTTGGCAGTTGACCAGGCAGGGGCCGGGAGAGGGGGCGCAATCGGGAGCCACCCGGCGAGGCGGTCGTTGACCTGGGGCGTTCCGGTGAAAGAGTGACGGCGATGAGAGACGCGGTCTTCCCGGTGGCAACCTCCGGGGCCGAGCGCCAGGCGCCGGTCCCGGGCCGCCCGCGCGAGTCCGGGCGCCCCGGCGGCCCCGTGCCATCCCGTACTCTTCGCGCACCGCGACACTTCCGTCACGCTACGCTCCCAAGGAATCCCGCTCCGGCAAAGGCGAAGCATGCCCCAGCACACCTCAGGGTCCGACCGCGCCGCGGCGCCCCCCGCTGCTCGTGGCAGCGTGCGGTCCACCGCGCCCTCGTCCCTGGAGGTCCTCTGGCGCTCATACAAGGACTCGGGTGACGAGCGGCTGCGGGAGCAGCTGATCCTGCACTACTCGCCGCTGGTGAAGTACGTGGCGGGCCGGGTCAGCGTGGGCCTGCCGCCCAACGTGGAGCAGGCCGACTTCGTCTCGTCCGGGGTCTTCGGCCTGATCGACGCGATCGAGAAGTTCGACATCGAGCGCTCGATCAAGTTCGAGACGTACGCCATCACCCGGATCCGCGGCGCGATGATCGACGAACTGCGCGCACTGGACTGGATCCCGCGCTCCGTGCGGCAGAAGGCCCGGGCCGTGGAGCGTGCGTACGCCACGCTGGAGGCGCAGCTGCGACGCACCCCCACCGAGGGCGAGGTCGCCGCGGAGATGGGCATCGCGGTGGAGGAACTCCACACGGTGTTCAGCCAGTTGTCGCTGGCGAACGTGGTGGCCCTGGAGGAATTGCTGCACGTCGGGGGCGAGGGCGGTGACCGCCTCTCGCTGATGGACACCCTGGAGGACCACGCCGCCGACAATCCGGTGGCGGTGGCCGAGGACCGGGAGTTGAGGCGGCTGCTCGCCCGTGCCATCAACACCCTGCCGGAGCGGGAGAAGACGGTGGTGACCCTCTACTACTACGAGGGCCTGACGCTCGCCGAGATCGGCAACGTCCTGGGCGTCACCGAGAGCCGGGTCAGTCAGATCCACACCAAATCGGTCCTCCAGCTGCGCGCGAAGCTGGCCGATGTCGGCCGCTGAGCGGAACAGCCCGTGATGACCTCGCAGAACCTCCGTAGAGTGGTCACGTGCCCAGGATTCGAGCGGCCTCCGTGGCCGAGCACCGGTCGATGCAGCGCGGCGCCCTGTTGGACGCCGCGCGCTCCCTGCTGTCCGAGGGCGGGACGGAGGCGCTGACCTTCCCCGCCCTCGCGGAACGCACCGGCCTCGCCCGGTCCTCCGTGTACGAGTACTTCCGCTCGCGCGCGGCTGTCGTCGAAGAGCTGTGCGCCGTGGACTTCCCCGTCTGGGCCGCCGAGATCGAAGCCGCGATGGAGGCGGCGCAGACGCCGGAGGCGAAGATCGAGGCGTACGTGCGCAGCCAACTGGGGCTGGTCGGGGACCGGCGGCACCGGGCGGTGGTCGCGATCTCCGCGAGCGAGCTCGACGCGGGCGCGCGCGAGAAGATCCGCGCCGCGCACGGCGGCCTGGTGGCGATGATCGTCGAGGCGCTGGCGGCGCTGGGTCACGGCGAGCCGCGCTTGGCCGCGATGTTGTTGCAGGGCGTCGTCGACGCGGCCGTTCGGCGGATCGAGCTCGGTGCCGCGGAGGACCCGGTCGTGGTGACGGACGCGGCCGTCTCCATGGCCCTGCGGGGCGTGCGCGGCTGACCGCCCGGGCGGGCTGCGCACCCGTCCCGCCTGTTCGGGCCGGGGCTTCCGGCCCGTGGCCCGGCGTTGCCGGGCATGGGCGACACCTTCGGCTCGGCGCCGCGATCCACCGGCAGGGGCGGGGCGTCTGCCCCGCACTCCGCTTCGACTCGGGTCGGTGCTGCCGGGCCCGGGGGGTGGGGCGGGGCGGGTGCGCAGCCGCGTCCGCCGGTCGGCAGCCCGCGAAGTCACGGCGGAGCGGTGTCGGTCGGTACCGGGCGCGGAGGGGGCGTTGCCCGTGTCGGCCACGAGGTGTCCGCCCGGTGCGGCGGGCGGACCTTCGTCCGTCGGGGCCGGTGCGGGCGTCGAGGTCTCCCGGCCCGTCGTGGTCGGCAGCAGTCGGGGCGTCGCGCGCGGGAGCAGGGCGAGCGGGTTGCGGTAGAGGTCCTCGCCCGCGAGCAGGCCCCAGTGCAGGCACGGGGTCGCGCAGTGCGAGCCCGCCGTGAGGACCGCCACGACCTGGCCCGCCACCACCGCCTCACCCTCAGCGACCAACGGCCGGACCGGTTCGTAGGTGGTGCGCAGGCCGCCGGGAAGGGTGAGCGAGAGGACCCCGCGGCCGGCCACCGGCCCCGCGTGGTGCACCCGACCCGGGCCGACGGCGCGCAGTTCCGCGCCGACCGGGGCGGACAGGTCGACTCCCCGGTGCCCGGCCGCGTACGGGGTCGGCGGCGGGTCCCACCAGCGCGCCACCGACAGCGGCGCGGGCAGGGGTCGGCCGCCCCGGTTCGGCCCCCTCGCTCCGGCCGGGCGCGGCGGGCCACCGCCCGGCGGGATGGCGTCCCCGGTGCGGGGCGAGGTCGACCGGCGGTCCGGCGGGACGAGGGCGCGGGCGGAGGGCGCGGGACGGCCGCCCACGGGGCCGGGCCGATGGAGGAGCCGCGGGTGACCACCCGGGGTGAGGACCCCCGGCGGCGTCGGAGCCGGGGGCCCCGACGTCGGGGACGGGGGCGCCGGCAGCGGGTGGACGGCCGTGGAGAGGGCCCCGGCGCGGGCCGGGAGCGGGGGCCGCACGTCCGGACCGAGGGACAGGGACGCCAGGGTCACGAGCAGGGTGAGCAGCAGTTTCGTCATGCCGCACAGGGTCCCGCCGTCGGGGCTCCGGGCGTTCGTGCCTGTGGACGGCCACGGGGGTGTGGACAACGGCGTCACCCGGCATACCGGCGGGTCCCGTACACTTCTTGTGGCGATCCGGGTCACCGGGTCGACTTCGCACGCCCCAGCACCGACCCGTACCAGGTCGGGTGAAAGCGCCTCTCGGTCCCTCTTCGGGGCAGGGCGCGTCGGGGCGTCAGGAACCAAACCGAGAAACCAAGGAGATGGCCATGGCCGTCGTAACGATGCGGGAGCTGCTGGAAAGCGGCGTCCACTTCGGTCACCAGACCCGTCGCTGGAACCCGAAGATGAAGCGCTTCATCTTCACGGAGCGCAACGGCATCTACATCATCGACCTGCTCCAGTCGCTGTCGTACATCGACCGCGCCTACGAGTTCGTGAAGGAGACCGTCGCGCACGGTGGCTCCATCATGTTCGTCGGTACGAAGAAGCAGGCCCAGGAGGCCATCGCCGAGCAGGCGACCCGCGTTGGCATGCCGTACGTCAACCAGCGGTGGCTCGGTGGCATGCTCACCAACTTCTCCACCGTCTACAAGCGCCTCCAGCGTCTGAAGGAGCTTGAGGCGATCGACTTCGAGGACGTCGCCGCCTCGGGTCTCACCAAGAAGGAGCTCCTGGTCCTCTCTCGCGAGAAGATCAAGCTGGAGAAGACCCTCGGTGGTATCCGCGAGATGTCGAAGGTCCCCAGCGCCGTCTGGATCGTCGACACCAAGAAGGAGCACATCGCCGTCGGTGAGGCGCGCAAGCTCCACATCCCGGTCGTCGCGATCCTCGACACCAACTGCGACCCCGACGAGGTCGACTACAAGATCCCGGGCAACGACGACGCGATCCGCTCCGTCACCCTGCTCACCCGCGTGATCGCCGACGCCGTCGCCGAGGGCCTCATCGCCCGCTCCGGCGCCGCTACCGGTGACTCGAAGCCGGGCGAGAAGGCCGCCGCCGAGCCGCTCGCCGAGTGGGAGCGCGACCTGCTCGAAGGTGAGAAGAAGGCCGACGACGCCGAGGCCCCCGCGGCTGACGCCGCCGCCGAGGCCCCCGCGGCCGAGGCCGTCGCCGAGCCCGTCGTCGAGGCCCCGGCCGCCGACGCCGAGCAGGCCTGACCCTCTGAGAGAGCCCGGCGTTCATCCGCCGGGCACTCGCAGCACGGACGATGACGGCGGGGGAGCCGCGCCACGAGCGCGACTCCTCCGCCGTTCACCCGTAGATCTACGACTTCGAGAGAGAATCACAGACTCATGGCGAACTACACCGCCGCTGACGTCAAGAAGCTCCGCGAGCTCACCGGCGCCGGCATGCTGGACTGCAAGAACGCGCTCGTCGAGGCCGACGGTGACGTCACCAAGGCCAACGAGATCCTGCGCGTCAAGGGCCTGAAGGGTGTCGCCAAGCGCGAGGGCCGTTCCGCCGAGAACGGTGCCGTCACCTCCCTGATCGCCGCCGACGCCACCTCCGGTGTGCTGCTTGAGCTCAAGTGCGAGACGGACTTCGTCGCCAAGAGCGAGAAGTTCCTGGTCGTCGCCGACCAGCTCGCCGCCCACGTGGCCGCCACCTCCCCGGCTGACATCGAGGCGCTGCTGGCGTCCGAGATCGAGGCCGGCAAGACCGTCCAGGCGTTCGTGGACGAGGCCAACGCCAACCTCGGCGAGAAGATCGTCCTGGACCGCTTCGCGCAGTACCAGGGTGCCTTCGTGGCTTCCTACATGCACCGCACCATGCCCGACCTGCCCCCGCAGATCGGTGTCCTGGTCGAGCTGGACAAGGCCGACGCCGACCTGGCCAAGGGCATCGCCCAGCACATCGCCGCGTTCGCGCCGAAGTACCTGACCGCCGACGAGGTTCCGGCCGACGTCGTCGAGTCCGAGCGCCGCGTCGCCGAAGAGGTCACCCGCGCCGAGGGCAAGCCCGAGGCCGCGATCGCCAAGATCGTCGAGGGTCGCGTCAACGGCTTCTTCAAGGACGTCACGCTCCTGGGCCAGCCCTACGCGCTGGACAACAAGAAGTCCGTCCAGAAGGTTCTGGACGAGGCCGGTGTCACCCTGAAGCGCTTCGCGCGCATCAAGGTCGGCATCTGAGTCCGTCCGTAAGCGACGGACACCGGACCCCGATAGGGTCTGAAGCAGTCGTCCGCGCACGCGCGAGGCGACCGCAGATCTGACGAGGAGGCCATTGCCGAAGAGGGAACCGCGAGGACCCACCGGCAATGGCCTTCTTCGTATGTGCACGAGGAGATCTCCATGAATCAGGGCGTGGACCCCCACACCGCTTCCGACGACAAGAGCGACCACGGCAAGAAGGGTCGCCGCTTCATGCTGAAGCTGTCCGGCGAAGCCTTCTCCGGCGGCGGCGGGCTGGGCGTCGACCCTGACGTCGTGCACGCCATCGCCCGTGAGATCGCGGCCGTGGTCCGTGACGGCGCGGAGATCGCGATCGTCATCGGCGGCGGCAACTTCTTCCGCGGGGCCGAGCTTCAGCAGCGCGGCATGGACCGAGCGCGGTCCGACTACATGGGCATGCTCGGCACGGTCATGAACTGCCTCGCCCTCCAGGACTTCCTGGAGAAGGAAGGCATCGACAGCCGGGTCCAGACCGCCATCACCATGGGCCAGGTCGCGGAGCCGTACATCCCGCTCCGTGCCGTCCGGCACCTGGAGAAGGGCCGCGTCGTCATCTTCGGCGCCGGCATGGGCATGCCTTACTTCTCCACCGACACCACGGCCGCCCAGCGCGCCCTGGAGATCGACGCCGAAGCCCTCCTCATGGGCAAGAACGGCGTCGACGGCGTGTACGACTCGGACCCGAAGACCAACCCGGACGCGGTGAAGTTCGACGCGCTGGAGTACAGCGAGGTGCTGTCCCGGGACCTCAAGGTCGCCGACGCCACCGCCATCACGCTGTGCCGCGACAACCGGCTCCCGATCCTGGTCTTCGAACTCCTCGCCGAGGGCAATATCGCCCGCGCCGTCAAGGGTGAGAAGATCGGCACGCTCGTGAGCGACCAGGGCACCCGGGCCTGAGCGTTCCGTGACCGGGTCGCCCACCGGCCCGGTCCGGGCGGCCCGACCCGCCCCGCCCGCCCGAACCATCCATATCTGACATGCAGGAGCACGTGGTGATCGAAGAAATCCTCCTCGAAGCCGAGGAGAAGATGGAGAAGGCCGTCGTCGTCGCGAAGGAGGACTTCGCCGCGATTCGCACGGGCCGTGCGCACCCGGCGATGTTCAACAAGATCGTGGCGGACTACTACGGCGCCGTCACGCCCATCAACCAGCTCGCGTCCTTCGCGGTCCCCGAGCCGCGCATGGCCATCGTGACGCCGTTCGACGCGTCCGCGCTGCGCAACATCGAGCAGGCGATCCGCGACTCCGACCTCGGTGTCAACCCGAGCAACGACGGCCGCATCATCCGGGTGACCTTCCCCGAGCTGACGCAGGACCGCCGCAAGGAGTACATCAAGGTCGCCAAGAACAAGGCCGAGGACTCCAAGGTCTCCATCCGGTCCGTCCGCCGCAAGGCCAAGGACGCCCTTGACAAGCTCGTCAAGGACAAGGAGGCCGGCGAGGACGAGGTGCGCCGCGCCGAGAAGGAGCTCGACGACACCACCGCGAAGTACGTCGCGCAGGTGGACGAGCTGCTGAAGCACAAGGAATCCGAGCTCCTAGAGGTCTGATGAACGACTCTCCCTGGGCCACGGAGCCGGTTCCGGCGGGTCCCGCATACGATGCGCTGGTGGGCCCGCACACTCGGCCCATGCCCATCGTGCCCGATGCCGCCGGCCGTGCCTTCGACGACCGGGAAGCACGCGATCGGGGGGCCGCCTTCGCGGGCGTCCCCCCGCTCCGCGCCGAGACGCCGTTGCAGGAGCCCATGCCCAGCCCTCCGCCTCCGCCTTCGCAGGCACCGCAGGACGCCTCCCCGCCGCCGCAGAAGAAGCGCGCGGGGCGGGATCTGCGTGCCGCCATAGGGGTCGGCGTCGGCCTCGGAGCGGTGATCTTCGCCTCGCTGTTCATCGTCAAGGCCGTCTTCGTCGGTGTCGTCGTCGTCGCGGTCGTGGTGGGCCTGTGGGAACTCACCTCCCGGCTCCAGGAGAAGAAGGGCATCAAGGCGCCGCTCGTCCCGCTCGCGGTCGGTGGCGCCGCCATGGTCATCGCCGGCTACGTCCGCGGGGCCGACGGTGCCTGGGTGGCCATGGCCCTGACCGCGCTCGCGGTCCTCGTCTGGCGGATGACGGAACCACCCGAGGACTACCTCAAGGACGTCACCGCCGGCGTCTTCGCGGCGTTCTACGTGCCCTTCCTGGCCACCTTCGTCACGATGCTGCTCACCGCGGACGACGGTCCGCAGCGCGTGGTCACCTTCCTGGTGCTCACCGTCGTCAGCGACACCGGGGCCTACGCGGTGGGCTGGCGCTTCGGCAAGACGAAGCTGGCACCGCGCATCAGCCCCGGGAAGACCCGCGAGGGACTGTTCGGCGCCGTGGCCTTCGCGATGGCCGCCGGCGCGCTGTGCATGGAGTTCCTGATCGACGGGGGCTCCTGGTGGCAGGGCCTGGTGCTCGGCCTGGCCGTCGCGGTCAGCGCGACCCTGGGCGACCTGGGCGAGTCGATGATCAAGCGCGACCTGGGCATCAAGGACATGGGCACCCTGCTGCCGGGCCACGGCGGCATCATGGACCGGCTCGACTCGCTCCTGCCGACCGCCCCCGTCGTGTGGCTGCTCCTGGCGGCCTTCGTCGGCACCGGGTGATCCACCGACCGGTCCACCGCTGATCACCGCCGATCACCGCTTGATCCTCCCCACCCCCCGCGGTACCGGGGCGGCAACGGAGGAAAAGCTCCGGTCCGGCCGGGCGGTTACTCTTGAAGGGCGCGCTGCTTCTGCGGCGCGCCTTTCGTCTTACAAGGAGTACCTGCCATGGCCCGCCCCGTTCCGGGAGAGCTCACCTTCGTCGCCCCTCGTGGGGTCAAGAAGCCGCCCCGGCACCTCGCCGACCTCACCCCGGCCGAGCGCCGGGAGGCGGTGGCCGCGATCGGCGAGAAGCCGTTCCGGGCCAAGCAGCTCTCCCAGCACTACTTCGCCCGCTACGCCCACGACCCGGCGGAGTGGACCGACATCCCCGCGGCCTCCCGCGAGAAGCTCCAGCAGGAGCTGCTGCCCGACCTGATGAACGTCCTGCGGCACATCAGCTGCGACAACGACACCACCCGCAAGACGCTGTGGAAGCTGCACGACGGCACGCTCGTCGAGTCCGTGCTGATGCGCTATCCCGACCGCGTCACGATGTGCATCTCCTCGCAGGCCGGCTGCGGCATGAACTGCCCGTTCTGTGCCACCGGCCAGGCCGGCCTCGACCGCAACCTCTCCACCGCCGAGATCGTGCACCAGATCGTCGACGGCATGCGCGCCCTGCGCGACGGAGAGGTACCGGGCGGCCCGGCACGCCTGTCGAACATCGTGTTCATGGGCATGGGCGAGCCGCTCGCCAACTACAACCGCGTCGTCGGTGCCATCCGCCGCCTCACGGACCCGGAGCCCGACGGCCTCGGCCTGTCGCAGCGCGGGATCACCGTCTCCACCGTCGGCCTGGTCCCGGCCATGCTGCGGTTCGCCGACGAGGGCTTCAAGTGCCGCCTGGCGGTCTCGCTGCACGCCCCCGACGACGAGCTGCGCGACACCCTCGTCCCGGTGAACACGCGCTGGAACGTCCGCGAGGTCCTGGGCGCGGCCTGGGAGTACGCCGAGAAGTCCGGCCGTCGTATCTCCATCGAGTACGCCCTGATCCGCGACATCAACGACCAGGCCTGGCGCGGTGACCTGCTCGGCAAGCTCCTCAAGGGCAAGCGGGTCCACGTCAACCTGATCCCGCTGAACCCGACTCCGGGCTCGAAGTGGACCGCCTCGCGGCCCGAGGACGAGAAGGCGTTCGTCGAGGCCATCGCCCGCCACGGCGTGCCGGTGACCGTCCGGGACACCCGCGGTCAGGAGATCGACGGCGCGTGCGGCCAGCTGGCCGCCTCGGAGCGATAAGGCCGAAATTCGGCCATGGTCGATCACATTCGGCCGCAGGGGTACCCTGTGGCCGAACCAATTTCATATTCCGACAGGGGAGCGCCACAGCGCTGAGAGTGCGGTATCCGTCATCCGCAGACCCTCTGAACCTCGCCCCGGTCATTCGGGGTAGGAAGTTCGGTCACCACTCATGCTGTTGCGCCCTGCCCGGCGTCCGCTCTCGCAGAGCGCCGGGCAGGGCCGCGTCTTCTCCTGGACATCCCAGGAGGAATCAACCAGTGAGCACCACCAAGAAGATCGCGGGCGCCGCACTCGCGGCCGCGCTCGGCGTCACCACGCTCAGCGCCTGCGGCGGCGGCGACGCCAACGACAAGACCGCCGGCGCGAGCGACGCCCCGAAGTCCAAGACGGTCACGCTCGTCTCCCACGACTCCTTCAACGTGACCGACTCGGTCCTGAAGGAGTTCGAGCAGCAGAGCGGCTACACCGTCAAGCGACTGAAGTCCGGGGACGCGGGCACGGCGCTCAACCAGGAGATCCTCACCAAGGGCTCCCCGCGCGGCGACGTCTTCTTCGGCGTCGACAACACGCTGCTCTCGCGGGCCCTCGACAACGGGATCTTCACCCCGTACCAGGTCAAGGGCATGGACGGGATCAAGACCGAGTTCATGCTCGACCCGCAGCACCGCGTCACACCGATCGACTCCGGTGACGTCTGCGTCAACTACGACAAGCAGTACTTCGCCGACAAGAAGATCGCCCCGCCGCAGACGCTGGACGACCTGATCAAGCCGGAGTACAAGAACCTCCTGGTCACGGAGAACGCCGCGACGTCCTCGCCCGGCCTCGGGTTCCTCCTCGCCACCGTCGGCAAGTACGGCGAGGACGGCTGGAAGGACTACTGGAGCAAGCTCAAGGCCAACGGCGTCGAGGTCGTCGACGGCTGGGAGCAGGCCTACAACGAGCGCTTCTCGGGCTCCGCGGGCGGCAAGAAGGCCAAGGGCGACCGTCCGCTGGTCGTCTCCTACGCCTCCAGCCCCCCGGTCGAGGTGCTCTACGGCGAACCGCAGCCGGCCGAGGCCCCCACGGGCGTCTCCACCGGAACCTGCTTCCGCCAGGTCGAGTTCGCGGGCCTGCTGAACGGCGCGAAGAACCCCGAGGGCGGCAAGGCGCTCCTCGACTTCCTGGTGAGCAAGAAGTTCCAGGAGGACATGCCGCTCCAGATGTTCGTGAACCCGGTGGTCAAGGACGCGCAGCTGCCGGAGATCTTCACGAAGCACGGTGTGGTGATCGAGAAGCCGGAGAACGTCACCCCGGACGCCATCGCCAAGAACCGTGAGCAGTGGGTCAAGACATGGTCCTCGCTCGTCGTGAAGTAGGACGCGGGAGCTCCCCGAAGGAGAACGGGCGCGCCACCGCCGTCAGGCTCGGCCTGATGGCGGTGCCGCTCGTCTTCTTCGGGCTGTTCTTCGCCTATCCCGTGTCGGCGATCGTCGGCCGCGGGCTGAAGACGGACTCCGGATGGCAGTTCGGCCGGATCGGCGAGGTCCTGGCCCGGCCCGACATCGCCGACGTGCTGTGGTTCACCACCTGGCAGGCCCTCGCCTCCACGCTGCTCACCCTGCTGATCGCGCTGCCCGGGGCGTACGTCTTCGCGCGCTTCGAGTTCCCCGGCAAGCAACTGCTGCGTGCGGTGGTCACCGTTCCGTTCGTGCTGCCGACGGTGGTCGTCGGCACGGCGTTCCTGGCACTGGTCGGGCGCGGCGGTCTGCTGGACGAGCTGTGGGGCATCCGCCTCGACACCACGGTCTGGGCGATCCTGCTGGCGCACGTCTTCTTCAACTACGCCGTCGTCGTCCGCACGGTCGGCGGGCTCTGGGCCCAGCTCGACCCCCGTCAGGAGGAGGCGGCGCGGGTCCTCGGCGCGGGGCGTTTCGGTGCCTGGCGCCGGGTGACGCTGCCGGCGCTCGGGCCGGCGGTCGCCGCCGCCTCGCTGATGGTCTTCCTGTTCACCTTCACCTCCTTCGGCGTCGTGCAGATCCTGGGCGGTCCCGCGTACTCCACCCTGGAGGTGGAGGTCTACCGGCAGACCGCGCAGCTGCTGGACCTGCCGACGGCCGCCGTCCTGACGATGGTGCAGTTCGTCGCGGTCGGCGCGATCCTCGCCCTGCACGCCTGGACCGTGCGCCGACGGGAGACCGCGCTGCGGCTGGTCGACCCGGCGCGCACGGCGCACCGGCCGCGGGGTTGGGCCCAGCGGAGCCTGCTCGGCGGGGTGCTGCTGACGGTGGCGCTGCTGATCGTGCTGCCCCTGGGCGTCCTGGTCGAGCGGTCCTTCGACGCCCCCGGCGGTTACGGGTTCGGTTTCTACCGGGCCCTGCAGGACGCGGGCTCCGGCGGCGGAACGTTCCTCGTGCCGCCCCTGGAGGCGATCGGGAACTCCCTGCGGTACGCCTTGGCCGCCACGGGCATCGCCCTGTTCATCGGTGGCCTCGCCGCCGCCGCGCTGACCCGGCGCGGCGGACGTTTCGTCCGCGGCTTCGACGCGCTGCTGATGCTCCCGCTCGGGGTGTCCGCCGTGACCGTGGGCTTCGGGTTCCTGATCACCATGGACGAACCGCCGCTGGACCTGCGGACCTCCTGGATCCTGGTGCCGCTCGCGCAGGCGCTCGTCGGGGTGCCCTTCGTCGTGCGGACCATGCTGCCGGTGCTGCGGGCGGTGGACGGGCGCCTGCGGGAGGCCGCCGCCGTACTGGGCGCCTCCCCGCTGCGGGCCTGGCGCGAGGTGGACCTGCCGCTGGTGCGTCGGGCCCTGCTGATCGCGGCGGGCTTCGCGTTCGCGGTGTCCCTCGGCGAGTTCGGGGCGACCGTGTTCATCGCCCGGCCGGACAGCCCGACCCTGCCCGTGGCCGTCGCCCGGCTGCTGGGGCGGGCCGGTGAGCTGAACTACGGGCAGGCCATGGCCCTGAGCACGATTCTGATGCTGGTGTGCGCGGTGTCCCTGCTGGTGCTGGAGCGGCTGCGCCCCGACAAGACCTCGGGAGAGTTCTGATGACCCTGCTCCGCCTCGAAGGGGTGACGGTCCGCTTCGGCGGGCGCGCGGTCGTGGACGCCGTCGACCTGGAGGTCGCCGAGCACGAGATCGTGTGCGTGCTCGGTCCGAGCGGGAGCGGCAAGTCCACCCTGCTGCGGGTGGTGGCCGGCCTCCAGCGGATGTCGGCCGGCCGGGTCCTGCTGGCCGGGGCCGACCAGGACGCGGTGCCCGTGCACCGGCGGGGCGTCGGGCTGATGTTCCAGGACCACCAGCTGTTCCCGCACCGCGACGTCGGTGGGAACGTCGCCTTCGGCCTGCGGATGCGCGGCTCCACGAAGAGGGCCTACGAGGGCCAGGTCGCCGAGCTGCTGGAGCTGGTCGGGCTGCCGGGAGCCCAGGGCCGGGCCGTGGCCTCACTGTCCGGGGGCGAGCAGCAGAGGGTGGCGCTGGCCAGGGCGCTGGCCCCGTCGCCACGGCTCCTGATGTTGGACGAGCCGTTGGGCCAGTTGGACCGGGGGCTGCGCGAGCGGCTCGTCGTCGAGCTCCAGGGGCTCTTCTCCCGACTGGGCACGACCGTGCTGGCCGTGACACACGATCAGGGGGAGGCCTTCGCGCTGGCCGACCGGGTCGTGGTGATGCGGGACGGACGGATCGCCCAGACGGGCACCCCGCTGGAGGTCTGGCAGCGGCCCGCGTCGGAGTTCGTCGCCAGGTTCCTCGGCTTCGAGAACGTGGTCCCGGCGACCGTGACGGCGGGGGGCGCCGCCACCCCGTGGGGCAAGGTCCCCGTACCGGCCGGGTCGACGGAGGGCGAACGACAGCTGCTGATCAGGCCCGCGGGGGTGCTCCTGCGGGACGAGGGGCTGCGCTGCGAGGTGCTGTCCCGCACCTTCCGCGGCACGCACGTCGCGCTGTCGCTGCGGCCCGAGGCGGGACCCGTCCTGGAGGCCGAATGCGGGCTGGCCGGGGCGCCGGCGGTGGGCGACCGGGTGTCGGTGGCCTTCTCCCCGGCAGAGGTGGTCGTGCTACCGAAGGAGACGGGCTGAACCCCGTGGCGCCGGCCACGGGGCCCTGACGGAACCACGTCGGAGCGCCGCCGGGGTCGCGTGAACCCCGACGGCGCTCCGACCGAACGGGGTCAGTCGCGGATGCCGTCGCAGGCGATCCGCAGGTGGCGGGGGCCGCGCAGCACCGCGTTCTGGCGGTACGGCGGCGGGTCCTCCAGCAGTCGCGGGTTGACCAACCGACGGGCCAGCTCGCTCAGCGCCAGCTGGGCTTCGAGTCGGGCCAGGGGCGCGCCGAAGCAGCTGTGGATCCCGCTGCCGAGGCCGAGGTGCTGGATGTCCACGCGGTCGGGGTCGAAGCGGTCCGGGTTGTCGAACTTCTTGGGGTCGCGGTTGCCGGACGCGAGGACCAGCCAGAGCGAGGCGCCCTTCGGGATGGTCACACCGGCGACCTCGATCTCGGACAGCGTGGTGCGCTGCGGCAGCAACTGCACCGGCGGCTCGTAGCGCAGCAGTTCCTCGACGATCGGAACGGCCAGTTCGGGGTCCTGGCGCAGCCGCTCCAGGACGTCCGGGTGGCGGAGCAGGGTCAGCATCCCGTTGGTGATGAGGTTGACCGTGGTCTCGTGACCCGCGATCAGCAGCAGCGCCGAGGTGCTCAGCGCCTCGATCGTGGTCATGGCACCGTCGGGCCCGTCCGCGGTCGCCAGGTGGGACAGCATGTCGTTCCCGGGGTTCTTGCGGCGCTCCTCGATCAGACCGGCCAGGTACATGCCGAGTTCCATCCGGGCGTCGGCCGGGACGCGCCGCTTCGTCGGGTCGGCGTCCGGGTCGGGGTCGAGGCTGGCGGCGATCGCGTCGGCCCACACGTGGAAGCGCGGTTCGTCCTCCTGGGGCACGCCGAGCAGCCGACAGATCACCGTGACCGGGAAGGGGTAGGCGAACTGGTCGACCAGGTCGATCCGGTCCATCGAGTCCGCGGCGACGATGCCCTCGATCAGCCCGGACACGATGCCGCCCAGCTCGTCCCGCATGTCGTGCACCTTGTGCGGGGAGTGCGGCGGGCCGAACGGCCGGTTCGTCATCCGGCGGAGCCGGTCGTGGTCGGGCGGGTCGAGCTTGAGGAAGGACGGCGGCAGGGTCGTGGACCCCTCGTCCTCGGCGCCGGCCAGCGGGTCGCCCGCGGTGGACGCCAGGTTGGAGGCGTCGGAACTGATCCGAGGATCGTGCAGGAGGCTCTGGATCTCGTAGTACGTGCTGATCACGTACGGCCCGTCCCCGTCGTGGGCCACCGGCGTCTCGCGGAGTCGTTCGTACAGCGGATACGGATCTGCGCGGTTCGCGTAGTCCATGATCTCCCGCAGGATGGCTTGTGTCATGGCAGGTCCTCGTGCTCCTCGGGGTCCTCGGGGCGGGGCGGCGACGCACGTGCGGTTCAGTGGCGGGCTGGGGTGAAGGTCATCTTCCGGTCGTCCGGGGAGTACCCGCTGAGCGTGATCGTCGGGCCGTGCGTCGGCACCGACGGGTCCGGGAAGTCCGCGGGCATCGGCTTCTGCCCCTCGGGCCTGCGGTCCACGGTCGGGAACGGCGGCGGGAACGGCGTCGTGGACTCGATCATCTGCTGGTAGAAGGGCAGCCAGCGGCAGTTGTCGAAGGTCACCGCCCCGATCACCCGGCCCTGGTATCCGTACACGCCGGCGAAGTGCCGCTCGGAGCGCGATCCCTGGGTGATCATGATCTCGGTACCCATCGAGGGCACCCCGACCGACTTGATGTTGACGCCGAACTGCGAGGACCAGAACGCCGGCACCCACATGTGGGGGCGGCGGTCCGCGCTCTCGCTGAGCATGTTGTGCGCCGCCGTCTCGGCCTGGGCCACGGCGTTGCCCCAGTGCTCCAGGGAGAGGAACTGGTACCCGAACAGGGCGTGCGGGGACCGTGCCACGTCACCCGCCACGTAGATGTCGTCGGTGACGATGCCCCGGATGTCGAAGGCCCGGCACCCCGCGTCGCAGGCGATGCCGCGGGGACCCGCCCCCAGCCCGGAGCCGGCCAACCACTCGGTGTTGCGCTGCGCGCCGAGGGAGACGATCACCACGTCGGCCTCGATGGAGGAGCCGTCGGACAGGTGCGCGGCGCGGACCCGACCGGCGGGGTCGCCCTCCAGACCCGTCACCATGATCCCGGTCCGCAGGTCGACGCCGTTCTCGCGGTGCATCTCGGCCGCTACGTCGCCGATGACCCCGCCGAGCGCGCCGACCAGCGGCGCCGCCCCGCGTTCGGCGACGGTGACGGGCAAGGCGCGTTCCCGGCAGGCCGAGGCGATCTCGGAGCCGGTGAATCCGGCCCCGATCACCAGTACCCGACGGGGACCGGCCGCGAGGCTGCGTTCCAGTGCGACGGCGTCATCACGGGTGCGCAGGACGAAGACGCCGGTGAGGGCGCCCTCCTCCTCGTTCGGCCAGGGCCTGGCCCGGACCCCGGTCGCGATGAGCAGTCGGTCGTACTCCACCGCCCCGCCATCGGCGAGGAGGACCCGGCGGCCCGCCATGTCCAGCCCCGAAGCGGGGACCCCGAGCCGCCACTCGGCGCCGATGTCCCGGCGTCGGGGGAGCGCGGTGTGGTCCGCGGTCGCCTTGCCCAACAGGACCTGTTTCGACAACGGGGGCCGGTCGTAGGGTTCGTAGGGTTCATCGCCGATCATGGTCAGCGAACCCGTGAAGCCCTTGTCGCGCATGGTCTCGGCGGCCCGCAGACCGGCCAGGGAAGCACCGACGACGACGATGCGCCCGTCACGCTTGAGCCGTTCCAGGTTCCCGTCAGCGTGCACCTTGCGCCTCCGGGGTGAGCGCCGACATGTCCCGCTCGTCGAGCTCGACGAGGATGGCCCCGACGGGACAGGCCGCGACGGCGCGCATGACGTTCTCGCGCTGCTCCTCGTCCGCCTCGGGGTTGTACAGCAGCGATTCGTCGCCGTGCATGGCGAACACGTCCGGAGCGAGGAAGGCGCACTGGGCGTATCCCTGACAGCGGTTGAGGTCGACGACAAGCCTCATGAGGCACCAGCCCTTCCGTGGCCCGAACATGGCCGTTCTCATCTGTTCGTCCCCGAGTCCCCCGCAGCTTTCCCATCCAGAATGCACGGGGGAGGCGGGGTCCGCCTGCCGGGCGCCGGCGGGCGGCTACCGCCGTGCGGAACGCATGATGTAGGCGCCGACGATCACTGCCCAGGCGGGGAGGATCATCTCGCTCCAGGGCACGCCGGAGCCGATGACGATCAGGACCAGGCCCGTCAGGTACCCCAGCAGGGCGAGAGGCCGCGGGAAGATGCCCAGCCTGCGTCCGATGCTGGAGGTGGCGAAGACGAAGACGGCCGCCATGCGCATCGCGTACGTGGTCAGGATCGTGTAGGCGTAGTCGCGGCCGAAGGCGGTGTCGGTGCCCTCCTCCAGCACGGTGCCGGCGGCCCCGGCGGCGACGAACAGGGTGGCGACGAAAACGAATCCGCTGCCGAGGAAGACGGTCGAGATGAACCGGTCCTCGGCCTCTCCGGCGTGGGCGCGCAGGGCGCCCATGAACCAGAGGAACAGGATCCCGGCGAACGGGACGATCTCCAGGGCCAGGCGTACGGCCCACCGGTTACCGGGATCGACCGCGGCATCGGGGGCACCGCCCTCCGGGACGGCGATGCGCATCAGCGCGATCGCCCCCGCGAGCAGTACCGCGAAGGCGATACCGGCCATGCCGGCGGCCCGGGGCGTGCGCAACCGCGCGGTCGTGGACTCCTCCATGGACCTCTCGCTCTCTCCCCCGTCCAGCAAGCGCCGGCGGCGGGTCGGCCGCCACCAGGGGACGGCCGGGCGGGTGAGCGGGAGGTCCGACGGGCGTCGGGTCAGCCGACGGGTTCGGGGACGGGAGCCGCGGCGGCCCCCTTGTCCTCGTCCTCCTCGGACCCGTGCTTGCCGAACCAGGCCACGGCGACCGCGCCGGCCACCGCCAGGACGAAGCCGAGGACCGCCAGCCAGGCCAGGCCCGGGCGGGAGGCGTCGCCGAGCCAGACCACGCCGATGGCGCCGGGCAGCACGGTCTCGCCGACGACGAGGGCCGCGGTCGCGCCGTTCACCGAGCCGATCTGCAGGGCGACGGTGTGCAGGTACATGCCACCGAAGCCCGCTGCCAGGATCGCGTAGAGCGCCGGGTCACCGAGGAGGGAGCCGAGGTCGAAGGGGTCGATCCCGTTCAGGATGCGGACGCCGACCCCCAGGGCGCCGAAGCCGAGGCCCGACAGCAGACCCGCCAGGATCGCCGCGTTCCCGCCGAGGAGACGGACGGCGACCGTGCCGCCGATCATCAGGAAGAGGGTGATCCCCAGCAGCCACCAGTGGGTGGACATCGGAGCGTGGTGGCCGCCCTCGTGCCCCGCGGCCGTGGCCAGCAGAACCAGTGCCGTGCAGACGACGCCGATCGACGTCCACTCCTTGCGGGTGAGCCGGATGCCGAGCATCTTCACGCTCAGCACGGCCGTGATCACGAGGTTGGCGCTGATGACCGTCTGGGAGAGGAAGAGCGGCAGCATGCGCGCGGCCAGCGCGCCGAGCCCGAACCCCACGAAGTCGAGGATGGTGCCGACGATGAACTCCCAGGTCATCGCGGCCTTGGCGGTGGACGTCAGGTTCGGTCCGCCGTGCGCGGTCACCCCGGCGGCGGCCGGGGACATCCGGGCCGCCCGCCGCGAGCCGACGGCTTGCAGGACGGATCCCGTGCCGTAGCAGATGGACGCCGCGACAGCGGTCAGCAGGCCTATGAGCACAGAGGGCTCCGTTCACGTCTGGCAGGTTTTCGCGTTACCTCTGCCAGACGTGAGAAACGGATGAGAAGTTGCCTCCGGGGGTCAGCCCATTGCGGCGAGTGCGTCCGGTACCTCGTCCACCGAGTCCACCAGCGCGATCCGGGACTCCATCGCACGGCCCCGGGCCAGCGCCGTGAGCAGCGGCCAGGCGGGCAGGTGTTCGGTCCAGTGCGTACGGTTCACCAGGACCATCGGGGTCGGCTCCCCGCGCGACGAGTAGTAGTTCGGCGTCGCGTTGTCGAACACCTCCTGGACGGTGCCGGCCGCACCGGGCAGGAACACGACGCCCGCGTTCGACCGGGCCAGCAGCCCGTCCTCACGGGTGGCGTTCGCGAAGTACTTCGCGATGTGGCCCGCGAAGGCGTTCGGCGGCTCGTGCCCGTAGAACCAGGTCGGAATGCCGGTCGAGTCGCCGCCGTCGGGCCAGCGCTCCCGGACGGCGAAGGCCGCGCGGGCCCAGTCGGAGACCGACGGGACGAAGGAGGGGGCCTTGGCCAGCAGCTCCAGCGCCTCGGGCAGGGCCTCGTCCGGGGCGGGGGCCAGATAGGCGCCGAGGTTCGCGGCCTCCATGGCGCCCGGCCCGCCACCGGTGGCGACCGTGAGACCGGAACGGGCCAGGGTCCGACCCAGCTCGGCCGCACCGCGGTAGTCCGCGGCGCCGCGGGCCATGGCGTGGCCGCCCATCACGCCCACCACCCGGGCACCCGTCAGGTGCTCGTCGAGGGCGTCGGAGACGGCGTCGTCGTGGATCGAACGCAGCATCGAGGAGAAGACGTCGCCGTCGGTCCCGGTCTCCTGGAACCAGGCGTACGCCTGGGCGTCCGGGGTCGCCTCGTAGCCTTCGTCCAGCCCCGAGAACAGTTCCTCGGCCGTGTAGAGCAGACCCCGGTACGGGTTGAACGGCAGGTCCGGTACCGGGGGGAAGACGAGCGCGCCGTCGGCGCGGACCTTCACCGAGGCGTCGGGCTCCATCGGGCAGCCCAGGAAGACCGCCGCGGAGGTGTCGGCCGACAACAGCGCGAAGGTCCGCTCCAACAGGTTGACCGACTGGATCCGGTAGCCGCTCAGGGAACCCCTGGCGGCGACGCGGTCGAATTCGGCGAGCGTCTCGATCTCGATGTCTGCGTTGACCATTCGGCCCACACTAAGGGCCGTTCGGCTCAGCGCGTCAACGCCAGGGACGTCAGTTGCGCCACACCCCAGCTGAGCGGAAGGCACACCGCCAGCAGTGCTCCGGCACGCACCGTGGCGGCCGTACGCAGCACCGTTCCGGGGGTTCCGAGGTCGAGGAGGGCTGCCCGGGCGGCGGACCGGGACTGCCTGGATTCGACCGCCGATGTGAGAAGGGTCGCGGCCGCGCACAGCGCCACCAGGGTCGCGGCCGGCCAGGTCAGGGGACCCAGCGGGGGGAGCGGCCCGGTCCCGTCGCGCAGCGCCAGGGCGGTCAGCGCGGCCGCTGCGACCGCGCACAGCACCCCGAGGGGGCGGCCCAGCCGGGGCGCCTCCTCCTGCAGGGCCCGTCCGGCCAGCAGTCGCAGCGCGCCCGGTCGGGCGGCCTGTACGAGGGTTCCGCAGGTGTAGGCCAGGCCGGGCCCGGCGAGGGCGAGTCCGGCGACGATCAGCGCCCAGCCCGCCGGCATCGCGGCGCCGTCCGGGCCCGTGAAGGCCTCGACGGCGAGTCCGCACGCGGTGAGCGCGACCCCCCAGGGCACCCCGGTCAGGGGCGCCGGTCCGGCGGGCGAGGCCCGGTGGCGCAGGGCGAGGGCCGTGGCGGCCGACGCGGTCAGCGGGATCAGGGCCAGCAGGGTGAGCGCTGCCGCCACGGGCAGCGGCTGCTCGGCGTGGAGCAGCCGGGCGCCCACGCCGTCGAAGGGCAGCCCGGTCAGTTCGCCCCGCAGGTGCAGGAAAACCGCCAGGGCCAGGAGGGCGCCCAGGGTGCAGGCGACGGCGGTGGAGACCGCCGCGGCCAGGCCGAGCCGTACGGGTCCCATCCCGACGGCGTCCAGCCCCTGGCGGGGCCGGGTCGCCGGGTCGGTCCGGGCCACCGCCACGGCGAACTGCACGGTGGCGGCCAGCGGTACCAGGGCCCACAGCAGGCGGGGGAACGATCCGGCGGGCCGGTCCATGGCCCCCGCGAGGACGTACAGGAAGAGGAATCCGGTGCCGGCCGAGGCGGTGGCGACGAGCAGCCGCCGCATCTGTACGAGGGGCCGGGAGCCGCGGGCTAGGCGGAGAGCGAGCACGCGGCCTGGTCCTCCGTTGCCTGTGGGGGTGCGGCCGCGGCGGAGGCCGGGCGGCCGTCGAGCAGGGCCGTGGTCCGGTCGGCCGCGGCGGCGGTCTCCTCGTCATGGGTGGCCAGCAGCACGGTGATGCCGTGCGAGCGGGCCGCCGTGGTGAGGGTGCGCAGGAGCAGCGACCGTTCGGCGCGGTGCAGGGGGGCCGTCGGCTCGTCGGCGAAGAGCACGGCCGGCTCGGGGACGAGGGCCCTGGCCAGTGCCACCCGCTGCGACTCGGCCCGGGTCAGGGCGCCGGGGCGCTTGCGGGCGAAGGCACCGATGTCCAGGCGCTCCAGCCATTCGCAGGCGGCGTGCTTCGCGGCGCGGTTCGTGGCGCCGGCCAGCAGCAGGGGCAGGGCCACGTTCTCCCACACCTTGAGCTCGGGCAGCAGTTGCGGCTCGGGCCCGATCCAGGCGAACCGGTCGCGGCGCAGGCGCTCGCGGGCCACGGCTCCCATGGTGTGGACGGGAACGCTGTTGAACCAGACCTCGCCCTGTTCGGGGGCCAGCTGTCCGCTCAGGCAGCGCAGCAGCGTCGTCTTCCCGCTGCCGCGGGGGCCGGTCACGGCCAGGATCTCGCCCTGCCGCACTTCGACGGAGACCCCGATCAGGCCGGGGGAACCGCTGTGGGAGTAGTGCAGGGACCGCGCCCACAGGACGTCATTGTCAGGCGGGGCAGTGTCCGGTGGAGCCACCATGGCGTACACCTCCGTCCGGGGGAACGAAGCGGAGCCCTTTCAGTCACTGGCGCCGCAATGAGATGTAAAGAGATGAACCGCTTGGATGGTGACAGCACACGGCCCGGACCCTCGCGTTCTCACTCGAACGGAGGATCCGGGCCGTGTGTTCGGACCGGTCGTGCTCGGACCGGTCGTGCGCCGGGCGGTCGTCGTCGGACCGGACGGTCGTGGCGGGTCCTGTTACAGCTTGGTCCACGCCTCGGTGAGCACCGAGCGCAGGATGCCTTCGATCTCGTCGAAGGTGCCCTGGTCCGCGATCAGCGGCGGGGCCAGCTGGATGACCGGGTCCCCACGGTCGTCGGCGCGGCAGTACAGGCCGTTCTCGAAGAGCGCCTTGGAGAGGAAGCCGTAGAGCACGCGCTCCGTCTCCTCGTCCGTGAAGGACTCCTTCGTGACCTTGTCCTTGACGAGCTCGATGCCGTAGAAGAAGCCGTTGCCGCGCACGTCGCCGACGATCGGGAGGTCGTGCAGCTTCTTCAGGGTGTTGAAGAAGTTGCCCTCCTGGTCCAGCACGTGCTGGTTCAGGCCCTCCTTGTCGAAGATGTCGAGGTTGGCCAGCGCCACGGCGGAGGACACCGGGTGTCCGCCGAAGGTGTAGCCGTGCAGGAAGGTGTTGTCGCCCTTGTAGAAGGGCTCCGCGAGGCGGTCCGAGATGATGCAGGCGCCGATCGGGGAGTAGCCCGAGGTCATGCCCTTGGCGCAGGTGATCATGTCCGGCACGTAGTCGAACTTGTCACAGGCGAACATCGTGCCGAGGCGGCCGAACGCGCAGATCGTCTCGTCGGAGACGAGGAGCACGTCGTACTCGTCGCAGATCTCGCGGACGCGCTGGAAGTACCCGGGCGGCGGCGGGAAGCAGCCACCGGCGTTCTGCACCGGCTCAAGGAAGACGGCCGCGACGGTGTCGGCGCCCTCGAAGAGGATCTCCTGCTCGATCTGGTCGGCGCACCAGCGGCCGTAGGCCTCCGGGTCGTCACCGAAGATCGGGGCGCGGTAGATGTTGGTGTTCGGCACCTTGTGCGCGCCGGGGACCAGCGGCTCGAAGGGGGCCTTGAGGGCGGGCAGACCGGTGATGGACAGGGCGCCCTGCGGGGTGCCGTGATAGGCGACCGCACGCGAGATGACCTTGTACTTGGTGTGCTTGCCCTGGAGCTTGAAGTACTGCTTGGCCAGCTTCCAGGCCGTCTCGACGGCCTCGCCGCCACCGGTGGTGAAGAAGACCTTGTTCAGGTCACCGGGGGCGTAGTGGGCGAGGCGCTCGGCGAGCTCGACGGCCTTGGGGTGCGCGTACGACCAGATGGGGAAGAACGCGAGTTCCTGCGCCTGCTTGTAGGCGACCTCGGCCAGTTCCTTGCGGCCGTGACCGGCGTTGACCACGAACAGGCCCGCGAGGCCGTCCAGGTAGCGCTTGCCCTTGTCGTCCCAGATGTAGGTGCCCTCGCCCCGGACGATGGTGGGTACGGGGGAGTTCTCGTAGGACGACATGCGGGTGAAGTGCATCCACAGGTGGTCGTACGCGGTCTTGGAGAGGTCCTGGCTCACGGTTATCTGGTTCCCCACATGTAGGTCTGCTTCTTCAGCTTCAGGTAAACGAAGCTTTCGGTTGATCGCACGCCGGGGAGCGTGCGGATCTTCTTGTTGATCGTTTCGAGCAGGTGGTCGTCGTCCTCGCAGACGATCTCCACCATCAGGTCGAACGACCCCGCGGTCATCACCACGTACTCGCACTCGGCCATGTCGGTCAGCGCGTCGGCCACCGGGTCGAGGTCGCCCTCGACGTTGATGCCGACCATGGCCTGCCGTCGCAGGCCCACGGTGAGCGGGTCGGTGACGGCGACGATCTGCATGACTCCCTGGTCGAGCAGCTTCTGCACGCGCTGGCGCACGGCCGCTTCGGACAGGCCGACGGCCTTGCCGATCGATGCATAGGGACGGCGGCCGTCCTCCTGCAGTTGCTCGATGATCGCCAGGGACACAGCATCGACCGAAGGGGACGGTTGTCTGTTCCTGGAATCTGCGCTTCGACTGACCACGACCTCACTGTGCACGAGGAGTCGTCTGTTCCGCAACCCGTAGGCGATGAAATCCGTTGTGTGGGGTCGTGGATTACACGGATTTCGCAGCTCGGTGTGTCTGGCTCTGTCGAAAGCGTCGCCCGAGGGGCTAGGCTGGGGATTCGTCTCAATCATTGGACATGTGATCAGGAGAGTGGCTGTAGTGACCACCGAACTGCGTCGTCTGCGCAACTACATCGGCGGGGAGTTCAAGGACGCCGCCGACGGGCGGACCACCGAGGTGGTCAATCCCGCCACCGGCGAGGCGTACGCGACGGCCCCCCTGTCCGGCCAGGCCGATGTGGACGCGGCCATGGCCGCCGCCGCTGCCGCCTTCCCGGGCTGGCGCGACACCACCCCGTCGGAGCGGCAGAAGGCCCTGCTCAAGATCGCGGACGCCTTCGAGGCGCGCGCGGACGAGCTGGTCGCCGCCGAGTCGGAGAACACGGGCAAGCCGCTGGGCCTGACGGCCAGCGAGGAGCTGCCGCCGATGGTGGACCAGATCCGTTTCTTCGCCGGTGCCGCCCGCCTGCTCGAAGGCCGTTCGGCCGGCGAGTACATGGAGGGGATGACCTCGATCGTCCGCCGTGAGCCGGTCGGCGTCTGCGCCCAGGTCGCGCCGTGGAACTACCCGATGATGATGGCCGTGTGGAAGTTCGCCCCGGCGATCGCCGCGGGCAACACCGTGGTGCTCAAGCCGTCGGACACCACCCCGGCCTCCACCGTCCTGATGGCGGAGATCATCGACTCCGTCCTGCCCAAGGGCGTCTTCAACGTCGTCTGCGGCGACCGCGAGACCGGCAAGGCCATGGTCGAGCACTCCACCCCGGCGATGGCCTCCATCACCGGCTCGGTGCGCGCGGGCATGCAGGTCGCCGAGAGCGCCTCCAAGGACGTCAAGCGCGTCCACCTGGAGCTCGGCGGCAAGGCTCCCGTCGTGGTCTTCCCGGACGCCGACATCGCCAAGGCCGTCGAGGACATCGCGGTCGCCGGCTACTTCAACGCCGGCCAGGACTGCACCGCCGCCACCCGCGTGCTCGTGCACGAGTCGATCCACGACGAGTTCGTCGCCGCGCTCGCCAAGGCCGCCTCCGACACCAAGACCGGGCAGCCGGACGACGAGGACGTGCTCTACGGTCCGCTGAACAATCCGAACCAGCTCAAGCAGGTCGCGGGCTTCATCGAGCGCCTTCCCGCGCACGCCAAGGTCGAGGCGGGCGGCCACCGGGTCGGCGACAAGGGCTACTTCTACGCCCCGACCGTCGTCTCGGGCCTGAAGCAGGACGACGAGATCATCCAGAACGAGGTCTTCGGCCCCGTCATCACCGTCCAGTCCTTCACGGACGAGGCCCAGGCCCTGGACTACGCGAACGGTGTCGAGTTCGCCCTCGCCTCCTCCGTGTGGACCAAGGACCATGGCCGCGCGATGCGGATGTCCAAGAACCTCGACTTCGGCTGTGTGTGGATCAACACCCACATCCCGCTCGTCGCCGAGATGCCCCACGGCGGCTTCAAGAAGTCCGGCTACGGCAAGGACCTCTCCGCCTACGGCTTCGAGGACTACACCCGCATCAAGCACGTCATGACCTCGCTCGACGGCTGATCACGGCACGCCGGTCCGCAGCGGTGATCGCACTGATCACCGCAGGACTCTGAAGGGGCGGGCAGTAGACACCTTGTCTATTGCCCGCCCCTTCGGCTTGTCCGAGGCTGTGCGCATGCCTGAACTCGCCTTCTCCCGTCGCGCGGCGCTGCGCGGCCTCGGTGCCGCGGGCCTGCTGGCCGCCCTCGCCGGCTGCGGTGTTCCCGCCGCCTACGTCCCTCAGGAACGGCGCCGGGGCGAGGACCTCTCGGCCCGGGACCGGAGCGTCGCCTTCTCGAACTGGCCCCTCTACATCGACACCGATGAGGAGGACGAGGAGAGCCGCCCGACGCTGGACGCCTTCTCCGAGCGGACCGGCATCGAGGTCCGGTACACCGAGGAGATCAACGACAACGACGAGTTCTTCGGCAAGATCAGCCCGGCGTTGATGAACAGCCAGGCCACCGGGCACGACCTCGTGGTCGTCAGCGACTGGATGGCCGCCCGCTTCGTCCACCTGGGGTGGGCCCAGGAAATGGACCGCTCGACGCAGGGCAACGTCACCAAGTACCTGGACCCGCAGTTGCGTTCCCCCGCCTTCGACGAGGGCCGGCTGCACACCGTCCCCTGGCAGTCCGGGATCACGGGCATCGCGTACAACCGCAAGGCGCTGGGCCGCGAGATCAAGTCGGTCGGCGACCTCTGGAAGCCGGACCTCGCGGGCAAGGTCACGCTGTTCTCGGGGCTGGACGAGTCCTTCGCCCTGCTGATGCAGGGCAACGGCGTCGACGTCACGCGGTGGACCGAATCGGACTTCCACCGGATGTGCGACCAGGTCGAGGAACTGGTGCGCAGGAAGCACATCCGACGCTTCACCGGCAACGACTACACCTCCGACCTGAGCAAGGGGGACGTCCTGGCCTGTCAGGCGTACTCCGGCGACGCCATACAGCTCCAGGCCGACAACCCGGACATCGAGTTCGTCGTTCCCGAGGAGGGTGCGGAGCTCTGGGCGGAGAGCCTGCTCATCCCCAACCTCGCCCGGCACAAGGCGAATGCCGAGGCCCTCGTCGACCACTACTACGACCCCGAGGTGGCGGCGGAGCTGGCCGCGGCCGTCAACTACGTCTGCCCCGTGCCCGCCGCCCGCGAGGTGCTGGCCGGCTCCTCGGACAAGGAGACCGCCGAACTCGCCGAGAACCCGCTGATCTTCCCGGACGAGACCATGCGCGGACGCCTCGTCGTGGCCCGGGACATCTCCTCGGCCGAACGCCGGAGCCTCGCCAAGCGCTGGAACTCCCTCGTCGGGCTGTGACCCGAACCGCCCGGAAGGGGAGTTGAACGCGTTCATGAAATTGGCTGAACGTGTTCAATTCTGGGAGTAGGGTGACTTCCATGAGCGAGAGAAGCGCCCTTGAGCGGCGGATCCGTGCCTGGCTTGCCCTGTTCCTCGTCTGCCTCGTCCTGAGCGGACTCACCGCCTTCCCGCTGGTCACCGAACTTCGGTGGGCCAACGCCCTGGTCTCCAACGAGTGGCTCCAGCGCGTCGGGGACGGCCTCGTCCGGGCCGATGCCGAGTACCCCTTCCTCCTCTACGGCACCGACTGGCTGGCCTTCGCCCACCTGGTGATCGCGGTCTTCTTCTACGGGGTCCACCGCGACCCCGTGCGCAACATCTGGATCGTCGAGGCCGGCATGGTGGCCTGCGCCGGGATCATCCCGCTGGCCCTGATCTGCGGACCCATCCGGGGCATCCCCGTCTGGTGGTCGGTCATCGACATGTCGTTCGGCGTCTTCGGGGTGGTGCCCCTGCTGATCCTGCGCCGCATGATCAAGCGACTGGAGACCCTGACCGCCGGTGCTCCTGTCGTCGGGGCTCCTGCCGCAGGGGCCGTGTCGCCGGAGGCCCCCCGCCCCCGGGCGGGAGCGCAGCCGCAGCCCCAGCCGTGATCCGGCCCGGCCCCCGGAACGGCCACGTGGCGAAGGTCTCGTGCACGATGGGCCGGCCGGCTGGGGAGACCACGGCAAGGACCGTCACCGGGGCCCGCCGCCGCGGGATCGCGGCGGCGGGCCGGGACGCGCGCGTCAGACGCCGAGGCCGGTGCGCACGGCCGCCAGCGCGTCCAGCCGGTTGGTGGTGATCGAGTCCACGCCGGCCGCGGCGAGCGCCCGCATCGACCGCTTGGTGTCCGCGGTCCACGCGGAGACGAGCAGCCCGTCCCGGTGCAGGGCGTCCGTCAGCTCGCGGTCGACCAGCCCGAAACGGTAGTTGAGCCAGCGCGGCGCCACCGCGTCGATCAGCACCCGGCGCGGCGGTGACAGCGTCGTCCAGGTGAGCGCGATCTCGGCGCCCGGATCGGCGGCGCGCACCGCGAGCATGGTGGAGGGGCCCGCGCAGTAGTACGTGCGCTCGCCCGCCCCGCACTCGCGCACCAGGCCGACGACGGCGCGGACGGCCTCCGTCGTGGCGCCGGGCAGGTCGAGCATCAACCGACCGGCCCCGGCCGCCATCAGGGCGTCCCGCAGGGTCGGGACACGACCTTCCGTCAGTTCCTTCAGCTGCGGGGCCGTGACGTCGTCCAGCCGTACGTCGTGGCCCCACAGCCGCTGGAGGGTGTCGTCGTGCAGCAGGACCGGCACTCCGTCGCGGGTGAGTCGTACGTCGACCTCCACCGCGTCCGCCCCCAGGGCGAAGGCGGAGCGGACGGAGGCGAGGGTGTTCTCACGGAAACGGTAGGGGTCGCCGCGGTGCCCGACGGCGGTGAGGGTGCTCATGCCCCCATTCTGGCGGCAGGCGCGAGCAGTTGGGTCAGCGCGCGAGCCACGCGGCGGTGTACGTGTCGATCTCGTCGCTCAGTTTCGCCTTGCCGGCCGCGTCCAGGAACGAGGCCTCGACGGCGTTCTTCGCGAGCCGGGCCAGGCCGAGTTCGTCGAGTTCCAGGAGGCGGGCGGCCACCGCGTACTCGTTGTTGAGGTCCGACCCGAACATCGGCGGGTCGTCGCTGTTGATGGTGACGAGGACGCCCGCGGCCACCATCTCCTTCACCGGGTGCGCGTCGAGGTCGGTGACGGCGCGGGTGGCGATGTTGGAGGTCGGGCAGACCTCCAACGCGATGCGGTGCTCGGCGAGATAGGCCAGCAGCTCCGGGTCCTGGGTGGAGGTGGTGCCGTGGCCGATGCGCTCGGCGCCCAGCTCGTGGATGGCGTCCCAGACGGTCTGCGGTCCGGTGGTCTCGCCGGCGTGCGGCACGCTGTGCAGTCCGGCGGCGCGGGCGCGGTCGAAGTACGGCTTGAACTGCGGGCGCGGGACACCGATCTCGGGACCGCCGAGCCCGAAGGACACCAGGCCCTCGGGACGCAGGTCGACGGCGAGGCGGGTGGTCTCGGCGGCCGCCTCCAGTCCGGCCTCGCCGGGAATGTCGAAGCACCAGCGCAGGACGACGCCGAGCTCGGTCTCGGCCGCCCTGCGGGCGTCCTCGATGGCCTCCATGAAGGCCTTCTCGTCGATGCCGCGGCGGGTCGAGGAGTACGGCGTGATGGTCAGCTCGGCGTACCGGATGTTCTGCCGGGCCATGTCACGCGCCACCTCGTACGTCAGCAGTCGTACGTCCTCCGGGGTGCGGACCAGGTCGACGACCGACAGGTAGACGTCGATGAAGTGGGCGAAGTCCGTGAAGGTGAAGTAGTCGGCGAGCGCCTCGGGATCCGTCGGGACCTTCGAATCGGGGTGGCGGGAGGCGAGTTCGGCCACGATGCGCGGGGAGGCCGAGCCGACGTGATGGACGTGCAGTTCGGCCTTGGGCAGCCCGCCGATGAAGGGGTGCAGGTCGGGCATGGGTGCCTCCGTATGGACGCGGGTGCGGTCAGGTCGGCTTCATCGTAGGCAGCGCCGGGAGGTGTCGGGGCAGCGCCTAGCATGGCTGTACGAGAAGGGGGGCGCCTTATGACCGACCACAGCCCGGAACCGAGGGACCCGTGGGCGCCGCCGGAGCAATCGGCGGCGCACCCGGGCAGCACGCCGGCGACCCCGGGCGGGCGGCCCGCGCCGCCCGTGCCCCCGGTGCACGAGCAGGTGACGATGACCGGGATACCCGGCGCGCCCGGCCCCTCCGGGTACGCCGTGCCCGCACCGTACGAGCCGCCCCCGACCTCCGCGTACGGTCCCGGGCCGACGCCCGCCTACGGCTACCCGGCGCAGCCGGATCCGGCGGGCCCGGCGTACCCGGCCGGAGCGGGGTACGCCTACCCCGGGTACGCGGCGCCCCCGCCCGCCGGGCCCCCCGGACACGGGTACGCGGTGGCGCCCGGGTACACGTACCCGCCGCAGGGCCCGCCCGCTGCCGGCGGCATGGCGGTGACCGCCCTCGTGCTCGGCATCGCCTCGGTGGTGCTCTGCGTGACCATGGTCGGCTCGGTGGCCCTGGGCATCGCCGCGGTCGTCTTCGGCGCGCTGGGGTGGGGCAAGGCGAACCGCGGTCAGGCGGGCGGTGGCGGCATGGCCATGGCCGGGGTCATCCTCGGGTCCGTGGGCATCGTCCTCGGCATCGTCATGACCCTGATCGTCGTGTTCGACAGCACCGAGGAGGGCTCCGGCGACGGGGGCGATCCGCCCTCGGTCTCGCAGGTCCGCGAGCGCGTCTGACCGATGCGGATCCGGCGTCCGCTCCCGGCCGCCACGGTCCGGGCCGCGGGTCCGGCGTTCACCGTCCGGGCCGCCGCGGTCCGCGCCGCGCGGCCCTGTCGGGGTCGGTGGGGCCGTACGCCCGGCCCCGCGGGCGGGGTCAGTCCGGGACGGCCGACAGCAGGGTCGCCACCATGGGCGGGCCGTCCGGGGAGCTCCGGGCCAGGGGCACCCACGTGAGCCCGATCATCCGGGGGCACGCGCACTCCAGGTCGCCGTCCACCCCGAGCCGGGGCTCCCCGGGCGCCACCTCGACCCGGAAGCAGGAGGTCCACCCCGAGGGGTAGGGGGCGTCGTACGCGTACCGCACCTCCAGGGCGCGCAGGCCGGTCTCCTCGGCCACCTCCCGCCGCACGGCCGTCGCCAGGTCCTCGTCGGCCTCCACACCGCCGCCGGGCAGGGTCCAGTACTCGGCTCCGTCATGCAGGCCGGACGGTCCCCGGCCGCGTTCGCGGACCATCAGGACGCACCCGTCCCGGATGATGACGGCGGCCACCCGCTGCCGCTCCCGCCCGGTCACCCGGTGCCCTCGCGCAGTCGTTCCCGGGCTTCCATCAGGGCGAACCCCAACAGGTTCAGCCCGCGCCAGCGCGCGGGGTCCTGCGCCCGCTCGTCGTCGGCGGCGAGTCCGATGCCCCAGACGCGGTCCATCGGGCTCGCCTCGACCAGCACCCGCGTGCCGGTGCCCAGCAGGTAGGAGCGCAGGGCCGGGTCCGAGCCGAACTTGTGGACGCTGCCCTCGACGACCAGCGCGAACCGCTCCCGCGCCCATATCGCGTCGTCGAAGCCGCGCACCAACCGCCCGGCGGCCTTGGCCTGCGCCGGGCTCCCGGCGCCCAGCGCGGCCCGTTCCGCCTCCGGGTCCTCGAACAGTCGAGCCTTGCCGGCCATCATCCAGTGCTCGGCGGTGGGATACCGGACGTCACCCACAGTGAAAGCGGACGGCCACCACTGGCTCAGGCAGCTCGGCCCCAGCCGCCCGTCCGGTGTCGGTCGGTGCCCCCAGAACGGCAGGTACTTGACCTTCTCACCGCGCCTGACCTGCTCGATCAACTTGTCGACCCTCTCCATGCACGCGAGTCTGACAGTCACCACTGACACTTCGTACGGGATTTCGGGCGTGCCTCGACACATGGTCGACCGATTCCGTCGCGTAATCAAAAGGCAACAACGGAATCCCTTGGCGGAGGGGAACACCTCTGCCAGGATCGGCACTCAATTCGAGCTGTAGCTACGGAGAGCGTGAGAGCGTGATGGGTAACCGCTTCCAGGTCAAGGACCGCTTCGCAGACGGCGCGCAGTACATCGACGGGCAGCTCAGGTCCGGTACCTCGGGCCGTTCACACACCGTCGTCGATCCCGCCACCGGTGAGGACGTCCTCACCTACGAACTGGCCGGGACGGCGGACGTCGACGCGGCCGTCGCCGCCGCCAAGCGCGCCTTCCCCGCGTGGTCGGGCGCCACCCCGGGCGAGCGGTCGGACGCACTGCACCGGCTGGCCGCCGTACTGGCCGAACAGGCGGAGGACTTCGCCCACGCGGAGTCACTGCAGTGCGGGAAGCCGCTCAAGCTGTCCACGGAGTTCGACGTACCGGGGACCATCGACAACACGGCCTTCTTCGCGGGCGCCGCCCGCCACCTCCAGGGCCAGGCGGCCGCCGAGTACTCGGGCGACCACACCTCGTACGTGCGCCGCGAGGCCATCGGCGTCGTCGGTTCCATCGCTCCCTGGAACTATCCGCTCCAGATGGCCGCCTGGAAGATCCTCCCGGCCATCGCGGCGGGCAACACCATCGTCCTGAAGCCCGCCGAGCTGACCCCGCTGACCTCCCTGATGTTCGCCCAGGCGGCCAAGGAGGCGGGACTGCCCGACGGTGTCATCAACATCGTCACCGGGGCGGGCAGGGACGCGGGCGAGCACCTGGTGGGCCATCCCGACGTGGTCATGACCTCCTTCACCGGCTCCACCGCCGTCGGCAAGCGGGTCGCGGAGATCGCCACCTCCACCGTCAAGCGACTCCACCTGGAACTCGGCGGCAAGGCGCCCTTCCTCGTGTTCGACGACGCCGACCTGGAGGCCGCCGCCCACGGCGCCGTCGCCGCCTCGCTCATCAACACCGGCCAGGACTGCACCGCGGCCACCCGCGCCTACGTCCAGCGGCCCCTGCATGACGCCTTCGTCGCCCGGGTCGCGGAGCTGATGGAGACCGTTCGCCTGGGCGACCCGTTCGCGCCCGGTACCGACCTCGGCCCGCTGGTCTCGCACGCGCAGCGCGACCGGGTCGCCGCCTTCGTCGAGCGGGCCCGCGCGTACGCCACCGTCGTCACCGGCGGCGAGATCCCGGTCGGCGAACTCGCCGCCGGCGCGTACTACCGGCCGACGCTCATCAGCGGCGCCGCGCAGGACAGCGAGGTCGTCCAGTCCGAGATCTTCGGCCCGGTCCTGGTCGTCCTGCCGTTCGACACCGACGACGAGGGCCTCGACCTGGCCAACGACACCCCGTACGGCCTCGCCGCCTCCGCCTGGACCCGCGACCTGTACCGGGCGAACCGGGCCACCCGCGAGATGAAGGCGGGCTGCGTCTGGGTCAACGACCACATCCCGATCATCAGCGAGATGCCGCACGGAGGCTACAAGGCGAGCGGCTTCGGCAAGGACATGAGCTCGTACTCGTTCGAGGAGTACACGCAGGTCAAGCATGTGATGTACGACAACACCGCGGTCGCCGCGAAGGACTGGCACCGCACGATCTTCGGGGACCGATAGCCGAGTACCGCCCGACCGGCGGCCCACCCATCCCGAAAGGGCAACGCGCATGGAGCAGTTCGAGCCCGACCGTCTCTCGGCGGCGCAACTCGCCGCGATGCGACGCAGTCTGACCAGCGGGCGCGGCGCCCTCACCCGCCGCTCCCTGCTGCGCGCGTCCGGAGTCGGCGCGCTCACCCTCGGAAGCCTGTCCGCCCTCACCGCCTGCGGGATCCCGCCCGCCAAGCGGGAGGGCGACGCGGCGGCGGCCTCCGACGACCGCTCGGCGCAGGAGAAGGAGCTCAACTTCTCCAACTGGACCGAGTACATGGACACCAGCGACGACGAGAAGAGCCGTCCGACCCTGGACGAGTTCACCAAGCGCACCGGAATCAAGGTCAAGTACACCGAGGACATCAACGACAACGTCGAGTTCTTCGGCAAGGTCCGCCCGCAGCTGGCCGCGGGCCAGGACACCGGCCGCGACCTGATCGTCGTCACCGACTGGCTGGCCGCCCGCATCATCCGGCTCGGCTGGGCCCAGAAACTGGACCCGGCGAACCTGCCGCACGCCTACGCCAACCTGATCCCGCAGTTCCGCAGCCCCGACTGGGACCCGGGCCGCTCCTACAGCTACCCCTGGACCGGCATCGACACCGTCATCGCCTACAACTCCAAGGCCACCGACGGGAAGACGGTCGACTCCGTCACCCAGATGCTCGACGATCCCACGCTCAAGGGCCGCGTCGGCTTCCTCACCGAAATGCGCGACAGCGTCGGCATGACCCTCCTCGACCAGGGCAAGAACCCGGCGAACTTCACCACCGCCGACTTCGACGGAGCGATCGGCCGGCTGCAGAAGGGCGTGGACACCAAGCAGATCCGCCGCTTCACCGGCAACGACTACACGGCCGACCTCGACAAGGGCGACCTCGCCGCCTGCCTCGCCTGGGCGGGCGACGTCATCCAGCTCCAGGCCGGCAACCCGGACATCAAGTACGCCATCCCCGCGCCCGGTTACATCACCTCCAGCGACAACCTGCTGGTCCCCGCCAAGGCCCGGCACAAGGCCAACGCCGAGAAGCTCATCGACTTCTACTACGAGCCCCCGATCGCCGCCCGGCTCGCCGCCTTCATCAGCTACGTCTGTCCCGTCGAAGGCGTCAAGGAAGAGCTCGCGAAGATCGATCCCGCGCTCGCGGACAACCCGCTGATCGTCCCGGACAAGGCGATGGCCGCCAAGGCCCACGCCTTCCGCTCCCTGACGAGCGAGGAAGAGACCGCGTACGAGGAGAAGTTCGCCAAGCTCATCGGCGGCTGACGGATCCGCCTCCCGCACGGTGCACCGCCACCCGCACCCGTGCCTCCCGCCCCTTCCGACGAGACCACCGAAGGCCCAGGCCCATGACTGACAAGACCGCGAGCGGGGACGTCCGCCTCGCCGGTATCAGCAAGCACTACGGATCCTTCACCGCAGTGCACCCGCTGGACCTCACCATCCCGCAGGGCTCCTTCTTCGCCCTCCTCGGCGCCTCGGGTTGCGGGAAGACCACCACCCTGCGCATGATCGCCGGCCTGGAGGAGCCCTCCACCGGCACGGTCAGCCTCGGCGAACGCGAGGTCACGCACCTGCCGCCGTACAAGCGCCCGGTCAACACGGTCTTCCAGAGCTACGCGCTGTTCCCGCACCTCAACATCTTCGAGAACGTCGCGTTCGGGCTGCGCCGCCGGGGCGTGAAGTCCGTCAAGAAGCAGGTCGACGACATGCTGGAGCTGGTCCAGCTCGGCCAGTTCGCGCAGCGCAAGCCCCACCAGCTCTCCGGCGGCCAGCAGCAGCGCGTCGCCGTCGGCCGGGCCCTCATCAACCACCCGCAGGTGCTCCTCCTCGACGAGCCGCTCGGCGCCCTCGACCTCAAGCTGCGCCGCCAGATGCAGCTGGAGCTCAAGCGCATCCAGACCGAGGTCGGCATCACCTTCGTCCACGTCACGCACGACCAGGAGGAGGCCATGACCATGGCCGACACGGTCGCCGTGATGAACGGCGGCCGTGTCGAGCAACTGGGCGCCCCCGCCGAGCTCTACGAGAACCCCCGGACCACCTTCGTCGCCAACTTCCTCGGCACCTCCAACCTCATCGAGGCGGAAGTCCTGGAGGCGGGTTCCGGAGACGTCACCGTCGGCTCGGCCGGCACCCGGCTCAAGCTGCCCGCCGCACGATGTTCGACCACGCCCCGCGCGGGCGGAAAGCTCCTGGTCGGCGTCCGCCCGGAGAAGATCTCCCTGGTCCACGCGGACGACGAGCACACCATCGCCGCGGGCCGCAACACCATCGCCGGCCGTATCGCGGACTCCTCCTTCATCGGCGTCTCCACCCAGTACGTCATCGACAGCCCGGTCTGCCCGGAACTGGAGGTGTACGCGCAGAACATCGAACGCGACGCCCGCCTGGTCCCCGGCGCCGAGGTCGTCCTCCACTGGAACCCTGAGCACACCTTCGGCCTGGACGCCTCCCAGTCCATCGACGCCGGCGTCGAGACCGTCGAGGAGAGCGCGTGAGCGCCACCACCGCGCCGCCCCAGGCGCCCGCCCCGGCCGCACCGGAGCCGCCGGTGCACAAGCCCTCGCTGCGCAAGCGGCTGATCCCGTACTGGCTGCTGCTCCCCGGCATCCTGTGGCTGCTCGTCTTCTTCGTCCTGCCGATGGTCTACCAGGCCTCCACCTCCGTGCAGACCGGCTCCCTCGAAGAGGGCTTCCAGGTCACCTGGCACTTCAGCACGTACTGGGACGCCTTCACCGAGTACTACCCGCAGTTCCTGCGCTCCCTGCTGTACGCGGGCACCGCGACCGCGCTGTGCCTGCTGCTCGGATACCCGCTGGCCTACCTGATCGCCTTCAAGGCCGGACGCTGGCGGGGGCTCCTGCTGGTGCTCGTCATCGCCCCGTTCTTCACCAGCTTCCTGATCCGCACCCTGGCCTGGAAGACGATCCTGGCCGACGGCGGACCGGTGGTCGCCGTCCTCAACGGCATCGGCTTCCTCGACGTCACCAGCTGGCTCGGCATGACCGAGGGGGAGCGGGTCCTCGCCACCCCGCTCGCGGTCGTCTGTGGCCTGACGTACAACTTCCTGCCGTTCATGATCCTGCCGCTGTACACCTCGCTGGAGCGCATCGACACCCGCCTGCACGAGGCCGCCGGCGACCTGTACGCCCGTCCGGCCACGGTGTTCCGCAAGGTGACCTTCCCGCTGTCGATGCCCGGCGTCGTCTCGGGGACCCTGCTGACCTTCATCCCGGCGAGCGGCGACTACGTGAACGCCGAACTGCTCGGCTCCACGGACACCCGGATGATCGGCAACGTCATCCAGTCGCAGTACCTGCGGATCCTCGACTACCCCACGGCGGCCGCGCTGTCCTTCATCCTCATGGCCATCGTGCTGATCATGGTGACCATCTACATCCGCCGAGCGGGAACGGAGGACCTGGTCTGATGAACAAGCCCCTGGCCTGGCTGCGCCGTCATCTCGTCGTCATCGCGGGACTGTGCACGCTCTCCTACCTGATCCTGCCGAACCTCGTCGTCACGCTGTTCTCCTTCAACAACCCGACCGGCCGGTTCAACTACTCCTGGCAGGAGTTCTCCCTCGACGCCTGGAAGGACCCCTGCGGAGTCGCCGACCTGTGCGGCTCCCTGGCCCTGTCCCTCCAGATCGCCCTGTGGGCCACCATCGGCGCGACCGTCCTCGGCACCGCCATAGCCTTCGCGCTCGTGCGCTACCGGTTCCGGGCGCGCGGCGCGGTCAACTCGCTGATCTTCCTGCCGATGGCCATGCCGGAGATCGTGATGGCCGCCTCGCTGCTCGCGCTCTTCCTCAACATGGGCATCCGCCTGGGCTTCTGGACCATCCTGATCGCCCACGTCATGTTCTGCCTGAGCTTCGTCGTCGCCGCCGTCAAGGCACGCGTGCTGTCCATGGACCCGCGCCTGGAGGAAGCCGCACGCGACCTCTACGCGGGCCCGGTGCAGACGTTCCTGCGGGTCACGCTGCCCATCGCGGCGCCCGGCATCGCGGCGGGAGCGCTGCTCTCCTTCGCGCTCTCGTTCGACGACTTCATCATCACCAACTTCAACTCGGGCAACACCGTCACCTTCCCCATGTTCGTGTGGGGATCGGCCCAGCGCGGCACGCCCGTGCAGATCAACGTCATCGGCACGGCGATGTTCGTCATCGCGGTGCTGGTGGTCCTCGCCGGCCAGATGGTCGGCAACCGCCGCAAGAAGGCGCAACCGAAGTAGACCCCTGTAGGGAGTTGGAAGACATGGCCCCAGTCGCCATGCGTAGTGTCGCGAACTCACTTTCCGAGGCGAAGCCGGTCTCGTACTGGCTCGACGACCCCGGCAAGCCCGCACCACAGCCCGCCCTCACCTCCGACGAGCGCTGCGACCTGCTCGTCATCGGCGGCGGCTACAGCGGTCTGTGGACCGCGCTGCTCGCCAAGGAGCGCGACCCGGCCCGGGACGTCGTCCTGATCGAGAGCAAGGAGGCGGGCTGGGCCGCCTCCGGGCGCAACGGAGGCTTCTGCGCCGCCTCCCTCACGCACGGCTTCGCCAACGGGCTGGCCCGCTGGCCCAAGGACCTCGCCAAGCTGGAGGAGATGGGCGCCCGCAACCTCGACGCCATCGAGGAGGCGGTCGCCCGCTACGCCATCGACTGCGACTTCGAGCGCACCGGCGAGATCGACGTGGCGACCGAACCGCACCAGGTCGAGGAACTGCGCGAGCTCCACGAGGAGGCCCGCCGGCTCGGTCTCGGAGACGGCTCCGAATGGCTGGAAGGCGACGCCCTGCGGGCCGAGGTCGACTCGCCGACCTTCCTCGCCGGACTGTGGGACCGCGACGGCGTCGCCATGCTCAACCCGGCGAAGCTGGCCTGGGGCCTCAAGCGGGCCTGCCTGGACCTGGGCGTACGGATCTACGAGAACACCCGCGGCCTGAGGATGTCCCCCGCCGGGGCCGGGATGACCGTGGAGACCCCGTACGGGGTGATCCTCGCGCGTCGGGTCGCGCTCGGCACCAACATCTTCCCGTCGCTGGTCAAGCGGATCCGGCCGTTCACGGTCCCGGTGTACGACTACGCGCTGATGACCGAGCCCCTGACCCAGGAGCAGCTGGCCGCCATCGGCTGGCGGAACCGGCAGGGGCTGGGCGACAGCGCGAACCAGTTCCACTACTTCCGCATCACCCGGGACCACCGGATCCTGTGGGGCGGCTACGACGCGATCTACCCCTACCGGGGCAGGCTCGACTCCGAGTACGACCACCGCCCGGAGACCTACCTCAAGCTCGCGGAGCACTTCTTCACCGCCTTCCCGCAGCTGGAAGGGGTCAAATTCAGCCACGCCTGGGGCGGTGCCATCGACACCTGCTCCCGGTTCTCCGCCTTCTTCGGCACCGCGCACTCGGGGAAGGTCGCCTACGCGGCCGGGTACACCGGTCTGGGCGTGGGAGCCACGCGCTTCGGCGCGGACGTGATGCTCGACCTGCTGGACGGCGTCCCCACCGAACGGACCCGGCTGGAGATGGTGCGCTCCAAGCCGATGCCGTTCCCGCCCGAGCCCTTCGCCTGGACCGGGATCACCCTCACGAAGTGGTCGTTGGCCCGCGCGGACGCCAGGGGCGGGCACCGGAACCTCTGGCTCAGGACCCTGGACAGGCTGGGCCTCGGGTTCGACAGCTGATCGACGGGCGCGCCGATCCGCGGCCGGCCGAATCCCCGTCCGGCCCGTCCGCCGGGCGGGCCCGTCCGGTCGATCAACGGATGAGCCCACCGCCGCACGCCGGGCGCGCGAGCGATCACCGTGTGACCCGCTTCACCACCACGGAATGACGCGACCCGCGTCATAGCCGGGCCCGGCCCCGCTCTCTCCCGGTGAGAACCCTCACCGCACGAGACGAACGGAGGCCGGGCGATGACGCTCGCGGGCACCAAGACGGCAGTGGACTGGCTGGTATCGGTGGCGCCGGATCCCGATGCCTGCCGCCGGGAATGGGAGCGCCACCCCTTGGCGGTCACCCTCCTCCCGGCCGGTCGGAGCTGGGACGTGCTCATCCTCCCGGGGGAGCTGGGGCAGGCCGCCCTCGACGTGATGCACCGACTGCCCGGCGGACCGGGCCCGGTGCTGGCCGACTTCGGGGACTCCCGGGTCGGCTTCTTCGTGCCCCCGGGGACGGCCTCGCGCTGGATCGGCACCGGCGTACGGGGAGCCGGACGCGGCACCTGGATCGTGGTCCCGTACCCCGGCCGGGCGACGGGCGGGGTCCGCTGGCTGGTGGTTCCGGACGGCAGCGGAACCCTCACCGACCCGGCCGTCCTGGAACTCGCCATGCACGAGGCGGCGGCGACCGCGGCGGCCGCCGCCGCGGACGCTCCACGGGACCCGGGGGGCCGGAAGCCTTGACAAGCGCATTGGTCTGGACCATCTTGGGCGCCGCTGACCCCCTCCATCCCCCCATGCCCCGGAGGCAGTTGTGCGCAGAGCCTGGTCCATCCTTACGGCCGCCGCCCTGGCGGCGGCCGGCTTCCTCGCCGCGGGCCCGCCGGCCGCGGCGGCGGACGCCGACCTCGTACGCAACGGCGGCTTCGAGGCGGGCCTCGACGGCTGGAGCTGCTCCGGCGGCAGCGGAGCCACCGTCACCAGCCCTGTCCACAGCGGCGGTTCGGCGCTCAGGGCGACCCCGGCCGGCCAGGACAACGCCCGCTGCTCCCAGACCGTCACCGTCAAGCCCGACTCGACGTACACGCTCGCCGCCTGGGTCCAGGGCGCCTACGTCTACCTCGGGGCGACCGGCACGGGCACCACCGACACCGCGGTCTGGACCCAGAGCGCGGGCGCGTGGAAGCAGCTCACCACCGGCTTCCGCACCGGCCCGTCGACCACCTCGGTGACCGTGTACACCCACGGTTGGTACGGGCAGCCCGCCCACCACACCGACGGCGTCACCCTGATCGGCCCGGACCCCGGCGGCCCGGGCCAACCCCAGCCGCCGGCCGCCCCCACCGGCCTGACCGCGACCGCCACCTCCGGCGGATCGGTGGCCCTCACCTGGTCCTCGGTCCCGGGAGCCGCCTCCTACCGGATCCACCGCGCGGGCGCCGAGCCGCAGACCGCCTCCGGCACGTCGGGCACGGTCACCGGACTCGCCCCCGCCACCACGCACACCTTCCAGGTCAGCGCCGTCAACGCGGCGGGCGAATCCCCGCGCAGCGCCCCCGCCTCCGCCACCACGCCCCCCGGCGGCGGCGGCCCGGGCGGCCCCGGCCTGCCCGCGCACGCCCTCGTCGGCTACCTCCACGCGAGCTTCGCCAACGGCTCCGGCTACGTGCGCATGGCCGACGTCCCCGCCTCATGGGACGTCATCAACCTCGCCTTCGGTGAACCGACGTCCGTGACCTCGGGCGACATCCGCTTCCAACTGTGCCCCGTCGCCGAGTGCCCGAACGTCGAGTCCCCGGCCGAGTTCAAGGCCGCCATCAAGGCCAAGCAGGCCGCGGGCAAGAAGGTCCTGATCTCGATCGGCGGCCAGAACGGCCAGGTCCAGCTCTCCACCACCGCCGCCCGCGACGCCTTCGTCACGTCCGTCGGCAGGATCATCGACGAGTACGGACTCGACGGACTCGACATCGACTTCGAGGGCCACTCCCTCTCCCTCGCCACCGGCGACACCGACTTCCGCGCCCCCACCACCCCCGTGATCGTCAACCTGATCGCTGCCGTGAAGACCCTCAAGGCCAAGTACGGTCCGGACTTCGTCCTGACCATGGCCCCCGAGACGTTCTTCGTCCAGCTCGGCTACCAGTTCTACGGATCCGGCCCCTGGGGCGGCCAGGACCCGCGCGCCGGCGCCTACCTCCCCGTCGTCCACGCGCTGCGCGACGACCTGACCCTGCTCCACGTCCAGGACTACAACTCCGGGCCGATCATGGGCCTCGACGACCAGTACCACTCCATGGGCGGCGCGGACTTCCACATCGCCATGAACGACATGCTGCTCACCGGATTCCCCGTCGCCGGCAACACCGCCCGTGTCTTCCCGCCCCTGCGGCCCGACCAGGTCGCCATCGGCCTGCCGGCGACCACGAACGCCGGCAACGGCCACACCTCCCCGGCCGAGGTGAACAAGGCGCTGGACTGCCTCACGAAGAAGCAGAACTGCGGCGGCTACCAGACGCACGGCACCTGGCCGGCCCTGCGGGGCCTGATGACCTGGTCCATCAACTGGGACCGCTTCGGCGGCTGGGAGTTCAGCCGGAACTTCGACTCCTACTTCGGCGGCTGACCCGGGCCGTCCACGCCCCGCGTGCGTCCATCGGCGGCCACCGCCCGGTGGACGCACGCGAGGAGCGGGGCGCACAGGAGGAGGCTGGCCAGGACGTCCAGGGGCCAGTGGAAGCCCCGCAGGATCAGCCCCGTCGCGGTCAGGCCGGTCAGCGCGGCCGCGAGGGCCAAGGGCCTGCGGCGGCGCGCGTACGGGGCGACGAGCAGGGCCGCGCCCGCGTAGGCCGTCAGGGCGGTGGCGGTGTGGCCCGAGGGGAAGTAGCCGGCGGCCCAGGGCTCCAGCGGGCCCGGCCGGGCGGTCCACTCCTTGAGGGGGATGACGAGCGCCGGCACCAGGGCCATCGCCACGGCCGCCGCGAGCGGCCCGCGGCGGTCCCCGCGGTACAGGGCGTACGCGATGGCCACGAGCAGGACGGGCACGGCGACGGGCACGTTGCCGAGGTCCGCGAGGGCCTCGGTGACCACGTCGGGGACCGTGCGGACGAGCGCGCGGCTCAGCGCCAGATCAGGGGCCAGCAGCGGCCCGGTCACCAGGACCTGCCAGGTGATCAGCGCGAGGAGGAGGGGGCACAGGGCCACGAGGAGGAGAGTGGCCGGCCGTCCCGGAACAGGGGGGATGGTTCCGGGACGGCCGCCCGGATCGGGTTGCCGCGAGCCCCGGGGGGTTTGGGGCGGACGGCCGTCCGATCGGTGAGGAGTGTGCGCGAACGCATACCCAGTACGGCGCTGGGGAAGCCCGGTACTGGTGTCGTCCTCGGTTTCCCGCGAACGGTCTGTCTCACTCATCTGCAGAAACCGTACGCCAACGGAAGGGGGGCCGACAGCGGGAACGCGCTCCCGCCATCGGCCCCGCACAGCTTCTTCACAGTGCCCGACCGTTACCGCCGGTAGGGTCGGAATGTTGCGACCGGACGTTCTAGTCGTTCGATCACGTGCCCGTGCAGCGGACGCCCGCGGACCGGACGTCCGTGGACCGGATCCCGGTGGATCAGATGCCCGCGAAAGCGGTCTCCAGGATGTCCAGGCCCTCGTTCAGCAGGTCCTCGCCGATGACGATCGGCGGGAGGAAGCGGAGCACGTTGCCGTAGGTGCCGCAGGTGAGGACGAGCAGGCCCTCGGCGTGGCAGGCCTTGGCGAGCGCGCCGGCCGCCTCCGGGTTCGGGGTCTTGGACGCGGGGTCCTGGACCAGCTCGATCGCGATCATGGCGCCGCGGCCGCGGATGTCGCCGATGATGTCGTACTTCTCCTGCATGGCCGTCAGGCGGGACTTCATGACGGACTCGATCTTCTTCGCCGCGGCGTTGAGGTCGAGCTCCTTCATGGTCTCGATGGAGCCGAGCGCACCCGCGCACGCCACCGGGTTGCCGCCGTAGGTGCCGCCCAGGCCACCACCGTGGACGGAGTCCATCATCTCGGCGCGGCCCGTCACGGCGGCGAGCGGCAGGCCGCCCGCGATGCCCTTGGCGGTGGTGATCAGGTCGGGGACGATGCCCTCGTCCTCGCACGCGAACCACTGGCCGGTACGGCAGAAGCCGGACTGGATCTCGTCGGCGACGAACACGATGCCGTTGTCGTTGGCGAACTTCACGATCGCCGGCAGGAAGCCCTTGGCCGGCTCGATGAAGCCGCCCTCGCCGAGGACCGGCTCGATGATGATCGCGGCGACGTTGTCGGCGCCGATCTGCTTGCTGATCTGGTCGATCGCCTGCGCGGCGGCCTCGGGACCGCAGTTCTCGGCGCCGGTGGGCCAGCGGTAGCCGTAGGCGACCGGGACGCGGTAGACCTCGGGGGCGAACGGACCGAAGCCCTGCTTGTACGGCATGTTCTTCGAGGTCAGCGCCATCGTCAGGTTCGTACGGCCGTGGTAGCCGTGGTCGAAGACGACGACCGCCTGGCGCTTGGTGTACGAACGGGCGATCTTGACGGCGTTCTCGACGGCCTCGGCGCCGGAGTTGAACAGCGCCGACTTCTTCGCGTGGTCACCCGGGGTCAGCTCGGCGAGGGCCTCGCAGACCTCGACGTAGCCCTCGTACGGCGTGACCATGAAACAGGTGTGCGTGAAGTCGGCGAGCTGCGCGGAGGCGCGGCGCACGACGGCCTCGGCGGAGGCGCCGACCGAGGTCACGGCGATACCGGAACCGAAGTCGATCAGGCGGTTGCCGTCGACGTCCTCGATGATCCCGCCACCCGCGCGGGCCGTGAACACGGGCAGCACGGAGCCCACGCCGCCGGCCACCGTCGAAAGGCGGCGGGCCTGCAGCTCCTGCGACTTGGGGCCGGGGATCGCGGTGACGATGCGGCGCTCCTGCGGGACAGCGGTCATAGGGGGCTCCTGGGGGGTGTTTTCGGACGCACTTGTGTCTTTGTCCGCAGGTTAGGTCCGGGGGAGGGGGTAAGGCATGCTCCGTTCGGGAGTGGTGCCGGCGTGTCCTTGTCCGCGACGGCCATAGGACGCGACCCGGCGGTGTCTCGTGGATCATGCCCGGCGACGGGCCGAAGGCCCCGGCCGGGCACTAGATTGAGCGCCGCAGCGCAGCGCACGGCACGGGTACGGCACGGGTAGGGGGCAGGGGTTCATGGACACCGACGGTGCGTACGACGGACGGCGGGTGCAGGCGGGGCAGGGGCCGATGCAGGCGGGGCCGACCCCGGCGTCAGTCCCCCCGATGCCCGGTTTCGCACCGACGCGGCCCGCGCCGGTTGCCGGCACGGGAGGGTCGCTCGCCGACTGGCTGAGGGGTTCCCGGCCGGCAGCGGAACCGGGGGTCTGGAGGTACGGGTACGTACCGCGCGCCCAAGCAGCTGCGGAGGACGCGTCCGACCGAGCGCTTGTCACTGGTGCCGTCGTCTCCTTCTTGGCGTGTGCGCTCGTATGGTCGCTCATGCGCAACGGCTACATCCCCTTCTGGGACGCACCCCTGGACCTATTCACTCCGGACGCTTGGTGGAAGGACAGCGGGGAGCCCCGCCCGGGGACAGCCGGCATGAGGGCCAAGCCGATTTACGAACTTCTGTTCGTGATCGCATTGCTGTACGGATTCGGCAGGCTGGGTAGTTGGCCCATGGCCTGGCGACGGCTAGTGGTCGTGCGTGGACCGCTGGTCCAAGCCCTGGCCGTGGTTCCGTTCGGTTACGTCACGCTCGTCCTCATTCGCAACTTTCAGTTTCCGGTTTTGCAACTGGTGCTCTCGTTCACGGACTTCCAGGACGATGGTGTTGCGGCCAACAAGAGCCTCGACGGCTTCTTGAAGTCGACTGTCACCGTCATCGTCGTCCTCGTGTTCATTTGGCTGGGCGGGGCGCACCGCCTGCTGGGACGCTTCCGGGGGACTACCCGGAGGCCGTCGGCCACGTCCGGGGCCGCGGTTCCGGAGGCTCGCCGCCCGGACTCCGGCCCCGACCCCGCCTCCTGGAGCGACATTCGGCGGGACGGGCTTGGGGACGTTGCCGATCTGCTTGAGGGGGAAGTGGTCGGGGGGCGGATGAATGACGTCGACTTCGTGCGGATTCGGCGGGCCTGGGAGTCCGTGCGGGTCGAGCCGTCGCGGCGGCAGGCGTTCGCGGAGGCCGTGCGGGACAACGGGGGCGCCGCCTGCGTGCACCCGTCCGGGGCCCGGGACCTGCCGGCGCGGGTGGCGCGGCACGACCTGCTGGCCCGGCAGGTGCTGCTCGGGACCGTCGAGGACGGCGAGCGCAACCCCTACGCCCGACGCGGTACCGCCCTGGCCCTCGATCCCGGGGTGCTCGGCACCTCCCTCCTCGCGGTCGGGCCCTCCGGCAGCGGCAAGACCTCCCGGCTCGTGCGGCCGGTCGTCGAGAGCCTGGCCCTGCAGGCGTTGGCCGGGCAGGTCGCCGTCGTCGCCGTCGGCGCGGCCGGGGCGCAGCTCGGGCCGGACGCGGCGTACGACGTCGTCGTCCGCGTCGGGGATCCCGCCTCCCTCTACGACCTTGACCTCTACGGCGGTGCCGTGGACCCCGACGAGGCCGCCACCCTCCTCGCCGAGGCGTTCGTCGGGGACGTACCCGGCGTCGACGTGCGCCGCGCCGCCACCGCGCTCGCGCAGTTGCTGGGGCCGTTCCACGCCGTCCACGGCCGGTTCCCCGCCGTGCCCGAGCTGCGCGAGCTGCTCGACGGGTTGCCGCCCGCCGTCGACGCGCTCCGGCGGGCGCTGGAGGCCGCCGAGGGCGCCGGGCGGCACGCCCTGCTCCGCGAGCTCGACGCCCGGGCCCGCCAGCACGGTGCCCCCGGCGACCCCGGCCCGGCGCTCGCCGACCGGCTCGCGCTCCTCGACCGGCCCGCGTTCGCCGGGTTCTTCGACACCGGCGGCCAGAGCCGGCCGTTCTCGATGCGGGCCCTGGAACACCCGATCCGGGTTCGCGTCGACCTCCCGGAGCGCGGCCACGCCGACGCCTCGCGGATGCTGTCGCGGCTGATCCTCGCCCAGTTCAACGCGGCCGTCGCGGCCCGTGGCGACCGTTCGCTCTTCGCCTTCCTCGCCCTCGACGACGCCTCGCACACGCTGACCCCGGAGACCGTGCGCGGCGTCCAGCGGTTGCGGTCCGCGAACGCCGGGGTGCTGTTGACCCTGCGCACCCTGGACGACGTACCGGAGGGCCTGCGCACCCCGCTGCTCGGTGCGGTGGGCTGCCGGATGGCCTTCTCCGGGGTCACCACCTGGGACGGCAAGCGCTTCGCCGAGGCGTGGGGCACCGAGTGGGTCGAGACCCGTGACGTCACGCACCGGACCGTCTTCGCCGACCAGCCGCTGACCCGGGCCATCCACGCCTTCCGCAAGCTCGTCACCGGCAAGGCCGTCACCACCGACGCGGTGACCGTGCGCCAGGTGGAGCGCGAACGCTGGTCGGCCTCCGACCTCGCGCACGCCGTGCCGCCCGGCTGCGCGGTGCTTTCGTTGACCTCCGTACGCGGGGAACGGGCCGCTCCGCTGCTGCTCCGGCTGGCCGGGAAGAGCTGAGCGAACCCGTACGGGGTGGCAGAATCGAGAGAGTCGTTCATACGACACGGCGAAAACCCCGATACCCGCCCTCCCGCGTTAGGCACCTGGTACCCGATGCCGCTCACCCTCGCCTCGCTCGTCCAGCACTCGGCGCTCAAGCTCAGCGTCCGGGCCGGGGAGACCCGCCTCGACACGCCCGTGCGCTGGGCCCACGTCAGCGAGCTGGCCGACCCCGTCCCCTACATGGAGGGCGGCGAGCTGTTGCTGGTCACCGCCATGAAGCTGGACGCGGACGACCCCGAGGAGATGCGCCGCTACGTACGGCGCCTCGCCGCCGCGGGGGTCGTCGGCATCGGCTTCGCCGTCGGGGTGAACTACGACGCCGTCCCGGACGCGCTCGTCGAGGCCGCCCGCGAGGAGGACCTGCCGCTGCTGGAGGTGCCCCGGCGGACCCCGTTCCTGGCCATCAGCAAGGCCGTCTCCGCCGCCCTCGCCGCCGACCAGTACCGGGCCGTGACGGCCGGTTTCGAGGCGCAGCGCGAGCTGACACGGGCCGCGCTGTCCGCCGACGGGCCCGCCGAGCTGCTGTCGAAGCTGGCGGCGCACGTGCACGGCTGGGCCGCGCTGTACGACACCTCCGGCGCGGTCGTCGCCGCCGCCCCCGACTGGGCGGCGCGCCGCGCCGCCCGCCTCACCCCCGACGTGGAGCGGCTGCGCGAGCGGCCCGCGCCCGCGAGCGCGGTGGTGGGCGGCTCCGAGGACCGGGTCGAGCTCCAGTCGCTGGGCACCGGCCGCCGGGCCCGGGGTGCCCTCGCCGTCGGCACGGGCGCCCCGCTCGGCACCGCGGAGCGGTACGCGGTGCACTCGGCCGTCGCCCTGCTGACCCTGACCACGGAACGCTCGCGGTCGCTGCACGACGCCGAGTCCCGGCTCGGCGCGGCCGTGCTGCGGATGCTGCTGGAGGGGCGGGCCGAGCAGGCCAGGACGGTGGCCGGGGACCTGTACGGGGCCCTGCTGGACACGCCGTTCCGGATCGTCACGGCCGAGCCGGCGCTGCCGGGCACGGCGCAGCCCGAGGGGCTCGCGCTGCTCGCCGACGCCGTGGAGTCGGCGGCGGCCCGGACGGGTGAGGCACTGCTGGTCGTCCCGGAGGAGGGACGGCTCGTGGTGCTCGCCGCCGACGGGGGAGCCGCCGTGCGGGCGTGTGCCGACCACGCGGAGGCCCTGGAGGCCCGTCGCGGCCGGGACGCGACCGGACCCGAGCCGGACGAGCTGGTGGTGGGCCTGTCGGCGCCCGCGGCCGCGACGGGGGTGGCCGCCGCCTTCAAGCAGGCCGACCAGGCCCTCGCCGTGGCCCGGCGGCGGGGCCGGCCGATGGTGGAGCACGAGGACCTCGCGGCGGGCTCCGTCCTGCCGCTGCTCGCGGACGACGCCGTACGGGCCTTCGCGGACGGCACCCTCAGGGCGCTGCGGGAGCACGACGCGACCGGCCGCGGGGACCTGGTGGCCTCGCTCCAGGCGTGGCTCTCCCGCCATGGCCAGTGGGACGCCGCGGCGGCCGACCTGGGCGTCCACCGGCACACGCTGCGGTACCGGATGAAGCGGGTCGAGGAGATCCTCGGGCGCTCCCTGGACGACCCGGACGTCCGGATGGAACTGTGGCTCGCCCTGAAGGCGGCCACCCCCACCGCCTGACACCGACACGCGCCCCACCCGACACCCCCGCCGCCCGACACGTCGCCCGCGCGAGGTCGCTCCACACCCCGTCCGGCCCACGACACTGACAAACCGGCGAAGCCGGACAGGTCGCCGCTCCAGGTCGGATAAACAACGAAACCCCGACGGCGTCCTACCGTGGTGGGGACAGGACCCGCCTCCGGCTGCCGCTGCGAGGTACCCCCGCACAATCCGAAGGGCCGGGATTCGCATGACCTCCACCCACGCCTTCTGGCTCGCCGGCCGCCAGGCCTCCGGCGAGGACAGCTTCGACGTCCACAACCCGTGGGACGGCCGGCTGGTCGGTACCGTCAGCGTGCCGACCGACGCCCAGGTCGAAGAGGCCGTGGCCGCGGCGCACGCCGTGACGGCGGAGTTCTCCGCCACCCCCGCCCACGTACGCGCGGCGGCCCTGGACCACGTGTCGCGACGCCTCGCCGAGCGCACCGAGGAGATCGCCCAGCTGATCTCCGCCGAGAACGGCAAGCCGGTCAAGTGGGCCCGCGGCGAGGTCGGCCGTGCCGTGTCCGTGTTCCGGTTCGCGGCCGAGGAGGCCCGCCGCTTCAACGGCGGAGAGGCCCAGCGCCTGGACACCGACGCCGGTGGCGTCGGCCGGCTGGCCCTGACCCGCCGCTTCGTCAAGGGCCCCGTCCTCGGCATCGCGCCCTTCAACTTCCCGCTGAACCTGTGCGCCCACAAGGTGGCCCCGGCCATCGCCGTCGGCGCGCCGATCATCCTGAAGCCGGCCCCGGCCACCCCGCTCTCCGGGCTGATCCTCGGTGAGCTGCTCGCCGAGACCGACCTCCCGGCCGGCTCCTGGTCGGTCCTGCCGGTCGCGAACGAGAAGATGCCGGCGCTGGTCAAGGACGAGCGTCTGCCCGTCATCTCCTTCACCGGCTCCGACACCGTCGGCTACGCCATCCAGCAGTCGGTGCCGCACAAGCACTGCACCCTGGAGCTCGGCGGCAACGCCGCGGCCGTCGTCCTCGCCGACTGGTCCTCCGAGGCCGACCTCGACTGGGCCGCGACCCGCATCGCGACCTTCTCGAACTACCAGGCCGGCCAGTCCTGCATCTCCGTGCAGCGCGTGATCGCCGACGCCTCCGTCTACGACCGCCTCGCCGAGAAGGTCGTCGCGAAGGTCCGCGAGCAGGTCACCGGTGACCCCTCCGACTCCGCCACCGACGTCGGCCCCCTCGTCTCCGAGGACGCCGCCAAGCGCGTCGAGTCCTGGGTCGACGAGGCCGTCGCCGCCGGCGCGAAGCTGCTCACGGGAGGCAAGCGCGACGGCGCCACCGTCGAGCCGACCGTCATCGCGGACGTCCCGGCCGGCGTGAAGCTCGCCACCGAGGAGGTCTTCGGGCCGGTCCTGACGCTGCTGCGCGTCGAGGACACCGACGAGGCCTTCGCCGCCGTCAACGACTCGAAGTTCGGTCTCCAGACCGGCGTCTTCACCCGCGACATCCAGGTCGCCTTCCGCGCCCACCGCGAGCTGGAGGTCGGCGGCGTGATCATCGGCGACGCGCCCTCCTACCGCGCCGACCAGATGCCGTACGGCGGCGTCAAGCAGTCCGGTGTGGGCCGCGAGGGCGTCCGTTACGCGATGGACGACTACACCTACGAGCGCGTCCTGGTCCTGACCGGCCTCGACATCTGATCTCGTACGGTCCCAGACCGACGGCCGGAGCCTACTGTGCGGGGGCTCCGGCCGTCCCCCTTTTCCCGGACGGCCCCGGCGGACGCCCGGACGGCCCACGCGGCCTTTTCCCGCGCCCCGGAATCGGGTACGACTCACAGGTAGCACCGATCGGTAGTGTCCCGATGCGGCGAGGTGAGTACCCGGATGTCCGCAACACAGCCCGTACGGCCCGTACAGCCCAAGGTGACCGAGCGCGAGGCGCGGCAGGTCGCGGAAGCGGCCCGGGAGCAGGACTGGCGCAAGCCAAGTTTCGCCAAGGAGCTCTTCCTCGGCCGCTTCCGACTCGATCTGATCCACCCCCACCCGCTCCCCGGGGACGAGGACGTCCGGCGCGGTGAGGCCTTCCTGGCCAGGCTGCGGGAGTTCTGCGAGGCGATGCTCGCCGACGGAACCGCCGCCCGGATCGAACGGGAGGCGAAGATCCCCGACGAGGCGGTCCGCGGGCTCAAGGAGCTCGGCGCCCTCGGCATGAAGATCGATCCCAAGTACGGGGGCCTGGGCCTCACCCAGGTCTACTACAACAAGGCGCTCGCCCTCGTCGGCTCGGTGAGCCCGGCCATCGGCGCCCTGCTCTCCGCGCACCAGTCGATCGGCGTGCCCCAGCCGCTGAAGATGTTCGGGACGCAGGAACAGAAGGACGCCTACCTCCCGCGCTGCGCCACCACCGCCATCAGCGCCTTCCTGCTCACCGAGCCCGACGTGGGTTCCGACCCGGCGCGCCTGGCCACCACGGCCGTCCCCGACGGGGAGGACGCGTACGTCCTCGACGGCGTGAAGCTGTGGACCACCAACGGGGTCGTCGCGGACCTGCTCGTCGTGATGGCCCGCGTCCCGAAGAGCGAGCACCATCGCGGCGGGATCACCGCCTTCGTCGTCGAGGCCGACTCGCCGGGCATCACCGTCGAGCACCGCAACGCCTTCATGGGGCTGCGCGGTCTGGAGAACGGCGTCACCCGCTTCCACGGCGTCCGGGTCCCGGCCGCCCAGCGGATCGGCGCCGAGGGCGCCGGCCTCAAGATCGCGTTGACCACGCTCAACACCGGCCGACTGTCCCTGCCGGCGATGTGCGTCGGCGCCGGCAAGTGGTGCCTGAAGATCGCCCGGGAGTGGTCCGCGGTCCGCGAGCAGTGGGGCCGCCCCGTCGCCCGGCACGAGGCCGTCGGCGCCAAGATCTCCTTCATCGCCGCCACCACCTTCGCCCTCGAAGCGGTCGTCGACCTCGCCTCGCAGATGGCCGACGAGGACCGCAACGACATCCGCATCGAAGCGGCCCTCGCCAAGCTGTACGGCTCCGAGATGGCCTGCCTGATGGCCGACGAGCTCGTCCAGATCCGCGGCGGCCGCGGGTTCGAGACCGCCGAGTCGCTGGCCGCGCGCGGCGAGCGGGCCGTCCCGGCCGAGCAGATGCTCCGCGACCTGCGGATCAACCGGATCTTCGAGGGTTCGACCGAGATCATGCACCTGCTCATCGCCCGCGAGGCCGTCGACGCCCACCTCGCCGTCGCCGGCGACATCATCGACCCCGAGAAGGACCTCGGCGACAAGGCCAGGGCGGGCGCCCGCGCGGCCGGCTTCTACGCCCGCTGGCTACCCCAACTGGCCACCGGAGCCGGCCAACTACCCGGCACCTACCGCGACTTCCACCCGACCGGACACCCCGACCTGGCGACCCACCTGCGCTACGTCGAACGAGGCTCCCGCAAACTCGCCCGCTCGACGTTCTACGCGATGTCCCGCTGGCAGGGCCGCATGGAGACCAAACAGAACTTCCTCGGCCGCATCGTCGACATCGGCGCCGAACTCTTCGCGATGAGCGCGGCCTGCGTGCGCGCCGAACACCTGAGGGCGACCGGCGACCACGGACGCGAGGCCTACCAGCTCGCCGACGCCTTCTGCCGGCAGTCCCGGATCCGCGTCGAGGAGCTCTTCGGCCGGCTCTGGTCCAACACCGACGACCTCGACCGCAAGGTCGTCGAAGGGGTCCTCGGCGGCGCCTACACCTGGCTGGAGGAGGGCGTCCTCGACCCCTCGGGCGACGGCCCCTGGATCGCGGACGCCACACCGGGCCCGTCGGTGCACGAAAACGTCCACCGCCCCCTACGCTGACCTGCCATCATCGGCAGTAGCCCGGACTGATGTACGACCCCGGGCGCAGGTACGAGCGCGAGGCGGGCGAGGACGATGCCGACGGCCGACGAGGACCGGGTCAGCAGGCGGCTGGCCTGGTGCGTGGCCCACCTGCTGCGCCACGCGCCGCAGCAGGTGGTGGGCGAGCTGCTCGACCGGCTCGACGGGCCGACGCGCAAGTACCTGTGCCGCGACCAGTGGCTGCCCGCCTCGGCCGTCACCCTGCTGCTGCGCGGCGGCGCCGAGACCGACCGGCACTACATCGCCCGCAACCCCCACGTCGTCGGCCGCCCGCTGCCGGGCCTGCCCGGCCCGGCCCGGTACGCCGCACGCCCCGGCCCCTCCCCGGAACTGCTCCGGGCGACGGGAGCCGACCCCCTCGACTCCGCCGGGCTGATCGCCCTGCTGCGCCGGCACGCCCGCCGGCCCCGGGTCCCGCTCACCCTGCTGCGCATGCCGCACGACCTCGACCCGGACCAACTGCTGCGCGAGCACGCCCGTGCCCCGCTGCCGCCGGGAGCCGTGGAGGCCCTGCTGCTGACGGCCGGACTGCCCCGGGAGGCCTGGCCGGCGCTGCTCGACGCCCGCGCGGGCGAGCCGTACGGGCGTCACTGGTACCGGCCCGCCGTCCGCGCGGTCCGTTCCGGGCTGTTGACCTGCGACGAGCTCGTCACCCACGTGGCCCCCGCCGCCCGGACGCTGCTGCTGGGACACCTTCCCGTCACGCGCGGGCTGCGCTGGAGCCTGCCCGAGCAGGCCGAGATGCAGTCGGCGGTGCAGCGGGCCCTGCGACCCGCGCTGGGGGAGGACCCGAGACTGTGGGCCGAACTGCCGCGACGGGCCCCCGGCTACCGGGGCACCCTGCCCGAGCTGGCCGCGGAGCTGGCCGCCGACTCCCTGCCGCCGCTGGGCCTCGTACGGCACGACCCGGCGCTGGGCCGGGCCGTGCGCCGGCTCGCCCCCGACACGGCGCCGGAGCCGACGGGGGGATGGGAGCGGGAACTGGCCCTGGTGAGCCTCGCCGTCCCGATGGAGACCGTCGAGGAGGACGTCCGCTGGGTCCGCGACTGCCTGGACCGGGGCCTGATCACCGGCGCCGACGTGGTCCGGCACAAGGTCCCCGCCTGCTGGGCGCTCGACGAGGACCAGTGGCTCGGCGACATGGGCCACCCGGACCGCCACGACCGGCCGGCCGCCGTCCTCTCCGCCCGGGCGGAGGCCGACCGGTTGTTCGACGCCGCCCTCGGGAACGATCCGCGGGCCTGGTGGCGGGCGGCCCGCGCGCTCCCCGACTTCGCCGGAACGCTCCCCGAACTCCTCGCCCGCGTCACCGACGGGGACTCCGTGTCCAAGCGCTCCTGAGTTGCGGCCACAATGGGGGGCATGACCGACAGTCCAGCCCCCCTCGCCGACCCGCACCTCCTCTTCGACGCCTCGGCCGGCCGCCGGGACATCGTCATCCTCGGGTCGACCGGGTCCATCGGCACCCAGGCCATCGATCTCGCCCTGCGCCACCCGGACCGCTTCCGGGTCACGGCGCTGTCCGCCGCCGGTGGGCGCGTCGGGCTGCTCGCCGAGCAGGCGCGGCTGCTGCGGGTGGGAACGGTGGCCGTCGCCCGCGAGGACGTCGTGCCGGCCCTGAAGGAGGCGCTCGGCGCCCAGTACGGCCCGTCCGAGCCGCTGCCCGAGATCCTGGCCGGGCCCGACGCGGCCGCCGAACTCGCCGCCTCGCCGTGCCACACCGTCCTCAACGGCATCACCGGATCCATCGGCCTGGCGCCCACCCTCGCCGCGCTGCGGGCGGGTCGGACCCTGGCCCTGGCCAACAAGGAGTCGCTGATCGTCGGCGGCCCGCTGGTCAAGGCGCTCGCCGCGCCCGGGCAGATCATCCCCGTCGACTCGGAGCACGCCGCGCTCTTCCAGGCGTTGGCCGCCGGAACCCGCGCCGACGTCCGCAAGCTCGTGGTCACCGCCTCCGGCGGCCCCTTCCGCGGCCGTACCCGCGCGGAGCTGGCCGGGGTCACCGTCCAGGACGCGCTCGCGCACCCGACGTGGGCCATGGGCCCGGTGATCACCGTCAACTCGGCGACCCTGGTCAACAAGGGGCTGGAGGTCATCGAGGCCCACCTGCTCTACGACATCCCCTTCGAGCGCATCGAGGTCGTCGTCCACCCGCAGTCCTACGTCCATTCCATGGTCGAGTTCACGGACGGCTCCACCCTCGCCCAGGCCACCCCGCCGGACATGCGCGGCCCCATCGCGATCGGCATCGGTTGGCCCGAGCGGATCCCGGACGCGGCCCCCGCCTTCGACTGGACCAAGGCGTCGACGTGGGAGTTCTTCCCCCTGGACACCGAGGCCTTCCCCGCGGTCGGCCTGGCCCGCCACGTCGGCACCCTGGGCGGAACGGCCCCCGCGGTGTTCAATGCGGCGAACGAGGAGTGCGTGGAGGCGTTCCTGGCCGGTCGGCTGCCGTTCACAGCAATCATGGATACGGTCTCTGCCGTGGTCGATGAACACGGCGTGCCGCGGGCGGGAACCTCGCTGACCGTCGCGGACGTCCTGGAAGCGGAGACCTGGGCCAGGGCCCGGGCACGGGAGATGGCGGCTCGCGCCGCCGTGGAGGCGAGCGCATGACGATACTGCTGACCTTGATCGGTGTGGTCGTCTTCGTGGTCGGCCTGCTCTTCTCGATCGCCTGGCACGAGCTCGGCCACCTCTCCACGGCCAAGCTCTTCGGCATCCGCGTGCCCCAGTACATGGTCGGCTTCGGCCGGACCATCTGGTCGCGCAAGAAGGGCGACACCGAGTACGGGATCAAGGCCATCCCGATGGGCGGCTACATCCGCATGATCGGGATGTTCCCGCCCGGCGAGGACGGCAAGGTCACCGCCCGCTCCACATCGCCGTTCCGCTCGATGATCGAGGACGCGCGCTCGGCGGCGTACGAGGAGCTCCAGCCCGGCGACGAGACGCGGCTCTTCTACACGCGCAAGCCGTGGAAGCGGGTGATCGTGATGTTCGCGGGCCCCTTCATGAACCTGGTGCTCGCCCTCGCGATCTTCTTCGGCGTCTGGATGACCTTCGGGATCAACCGCACCACCACCCAGATCGCCACCGTCTCGCCCTGCGTGATCCAGCAGAGCGAGAACCGGGAAGTGTGCAAGGACAGCGACCCCGTCGCCCCGGCCAAGCAGGCAGGCCTCGCGGCCGGTGACCGCATCGTCGCCTTCAACGGCCGCGAGGTCGCCGACTGGTCCGCCCTGCAGCAGCGGATCCGCGACACCGTCGGCCCCGCCACCGTCACCGTCGCGCGCGACGGGCGCGAGCTGACCCTGCCGGTGAACCTGATCGAGAACAAGGTCGCCAAGACCGACGGCCACGGCGGCTACGTCAAGGGCGAGTACGTCACGGCCGGCTGGCTCGGCTTCAGCCCGAAGACCGAGGTGGCCGCCCTCGGCTTCGGCGAGTCCGTCGACCACATGGGCGGGATCGTCGAGGGCAGCGTGCAGGGCCTGATCCAGCTCCCCGCCAAGATCCCGGCGCTGTGGGACGCGGCCTTCGGCGGAGCCGAACGCGAGCAGGATTCCCCGATGGGCATCGTCGGCGCGGCCCGCATCAGCGGCGAGATCGCCACCCTGGACATCCCGGGCGAGCAGCGGATGTCGATCATGCTGAACGTCCTGGGCATGTTCAACCTCTCGCTCTTCCTGTTCAACATGCTGCCCCTGCTGCCCCTGGACGGCGGGCACATCGCCGGCGCCCTGTGGGAGTCCCTGCGGCGCAACGTGGCACGGCTCCTGCGGCGCGCCGACCCGGGCCCGTTCGACGTGGCCCGGCTGATGCCGGCCGCCTACGTGGTCGCCGGGCTCTTCGTCTGCTTCACGCTGCTGGTCCTCGTCGCGGACGTGGTGAACCCCATCAAGATCACCTAGCCGCCGTTTCCCCTACAGCAGGCCGGACGGAGCCGGGCACGCATCGTGCCCGGCTCCCTACGTTCGGGTGGCACACCCCCTCGGATGCAAGGGGCACGTGCTGATTGGCGTAATCTCGAAGACTGGAGCCCGCCGATCTCGGGACCTCGATCCACACCTTGGGGTTGCACAGCAGATGACTGCCATCTCACTCGGAATGCCGGCCGTGCCGACGAAGCTTGCCGACCGCAGGGTCAGCCGCAAGATCCAGGTCGGTTCCGTGGCCGTCGGTGGCGACGCACCCATCTCGGTGCAGTCGATGACCACCACCCGCACGTCCGACATCGGCGCCACGCTCCAGCAGATCGCCGAGCTGACCGCCTCCGGTTGCAACATCGTCCGCGTCGCCTGCCCGACGCAGGACGACGCCGACGCACTCGCCGTCATCGCGAAGAAGTCGCAGATCCCGGTGATCGCGGACATCCACTTCCAGCCCAAGTACGTGTTCGCCGCGATCGACGCCGGCTGCGCCGCCGTCCGCGTGAACCCGGGCAACATCAAGCAGTTCGACGACAAGGTCAAGGAGATCGCGCGGGCCGCCAAGGACACCGGCACCCCGATCCGCATCGGCGTGAACGCCGGCTCCCTCGACGCCCGCCTGCTCAAGAAGTACGGCAAGGCCACCCCCGAGGCGCTGGTCGAATCCGCGCTGTGGGAAGCCTCCCTCTTCGAGGAGCACGGCTTCGGCGACATCAAGATCTCGGTCAAGCACAACGACCCGGTCGTCATGGTCAACGCCTACCGCCAGCTCGCCGCCGCCTGCGACTACCCGCTGCACCTGGGCGTCACCGAGGCCGGCCCCGCCTTCCAGGGCACCATCAAGTCCGCCGTCGCCTTCGGCGCGCTGCTCTCCGAGGGCATCGGCGACACCATCCGCGTCTCCCTCTCCGCCCCGCCGGTCGAGGAGGTCAAGGTCGGCAACCAGATCCTGGAATCGCTGAACCTCAAGCCCCGCCGGCTGGAAATCGTCTCCTGCCCGTCCTGCGGCCGGGCCCAGGTCGACGTCTACAAGCTGGCCGAGGAGGTCACGGCGGGCCTGGAGGGCATGGAGGTGCCGCTGCGCGTGGCCGTCATGGGCTGCGTCGTCAACGGCCCCGGCGAGGCCCGCGAGGCCGACCTCGGTGTCGCCTCCGGCAACGGCAAGGGCCAGATCTTCGTCAAGGGCGAGGTCATCAAGACCGTCCCCGAGTCGAAGATCGTCGAGACCCTCATCGAAGAGGCGATGAAGATCGCCGAGCAGATGGAGAAGGACGGCATCCCCTCGGGCGAGCCGACCGTCGCCATCGGCGTGTAGCTCCCACGACTGCGGCCCCGGCCCCGTTCCCCCAGCTCGGGGCCGGGGTCGGGGCCCTTTCGTGACCCCGGGAGGCGGCATCGCGGAGCCCCGCCGGGTACAGTGCGGAGATCAGCGGACTTGCATGGTGAGGCCCCAGTGTTGACGCAGACCACGACCCGGGTCCTTGAGCCCAGTGATCTCGACGCAGCCCTCGAAGTCCTCGGGCGCGCGCCGGTCGAGAACGCCTTCGTCACCTCCCGGGTCCAGGTGGCGGGCCTCGACCCCTGGCGCCTGGGCGGCGAGATGTGGGGCTGGTACGCCGACGGCGAGCTCCGCTCCCTCTGCTACGCGGGCGCCAACCTCGTCCCCGTCTGCGCCGAACCCGACGCCGTGCGCGCCTTCGCCGAACGCGCCCGCCGCACCGGCCGCCGCTGCTCCTCCATCGTCGGCCCCGCCGAGGCCACCCGGCTGCTGTGGCAGCTCCTCGAACCCAGCTGGGGCCCCGCCCGCGACGTCCGCTCCCGCCAGCCGCTCATGATCATGGAACAGCCCTCCGGCACGGTCACCGCCGACCCGAACGTCCGCAGGGTCCGCAGGGACGAGATGGACCTGATCATGCCCGCCTGCGTCGCCATGTTCACGGAGGAGGTCGGCATCTCCCCGATGGCCGGCGACGGCGGACTCCTCTACCAGGCCCGCGTCGCCGAGCTCGTCGGCACCGGCCGCTCCTTCGCCCGCATCGACGACGGCAAGGTCGTCTTCAAGGCCGAGATCGGCGCCGCCACCGCCCGTGCCTGCCAGATCCAGGGCGTGTGGGTCGACCCCGCCCACCGGGGCCGCGGTCACTCCGAGGCCGGCATGGCCGCCGTCGTCGCCTACGCCCTGCGCGACGTCGCGCCCGTCGTCAGCCTCTACGTCAACGACTTCAACACCGCCGCGCGCGCCGCCTACCGACGGGTCGGCTTCCGCGAGACCGGCGAGTTCATGAGCGTCCTGTTCTGAACCGGCCGCCCGGGCCGCGGCCGGTTTCGCCGGTCGGCCCGTACCGCACCGCCCCTACCCCGAAGTAAGGTCGCCGCATGCTGCCTACCCCCGGGGGCGACGACCCCGCACGGCCCGCCGGACTCCGCATCGGCCCCCTCGACCTCGCCGCGCGCGTGGACGAGGCCCTGCGCGTGCAGGCGGTGGCCTTCGGGCTCAGCGAGGAGGAGGTCGGCATCCGGCGCTACATCGTCCAGCGCCACATGACCAGCCGCGGCGCCCGAGCCCTCGGCGCCTTCACCGACGACGGAGCCCTCGCCGCCTTCGTCTACGGCATGCCCAACGACCGCGGCCACTGGTGGTCCACGATCGTCGAGCCGTACCTGCGGGCCTGCGGCGCCGACGGCTGGCTCGACGATTCCTTCGTCATCACCGAACTGCACGTCCACCCCGGGTTCCAGGGCCGCGGCGTCGGCCGCGCCCTCATCACCCGGATCACCGACGGCGCCGAGGAACCCCGCTCCATCCTCTCCGCCATCGACACCGACAGCCCGGCCCGCGGCCTCTACACCGCCCTCGGCTACCGGGACCTGGCCCGCCGCGTCCAGTTCCCGAGCGCGAGCCTCCCGTACGCCGTCATGGGAGCGCCCCTGCCGCTGCTCCGGCCCGGCCACCGGACCTGAAACGGGTTGCCGGGGCCCCCGCCGCCCCCGGTAGCCTCCGGACATGTCTACGCAACACGTGCAGCGCATGTCCCGCCTCATGGCCAAGACCCTCCGCGAGGACCCGGCCGACGCCGAGACCCTCAGCCACCGCCTCCTGGTCCGGGCCGGCTACGTACGGCGGAGCTCCGCCGGCGTGTGGACCTGGCTGCCGCTCGGCAAGCGGGTCCTGGACAACGTCACGCGCGTCGTCCGCGAGGAGATGGACGCCATCGGCGCCCAGGAGGTGCTGCTCCCCGCGCTGCTGCCGAAGGAACCGTACGAGGTCAGCGGCCGCTGGACGGAGTACGGCGACCTGCTGTTCCGGCTCAAGGACCGCAAGGGCGCCGACTACCTGCTCGGCCCCACCCACGAGGAGATCTTCACCCTCGTCGTCAAGGACCAGTGCACCTCCTACAAGGACCTGCCGGTCATGCTGTACCAGATCCAGACGAAGTACCGCGACGAGGCCCGCCCCCGCTCCGGCGTGCTGCGCGGACGCGAGTTCCAGATGAAGGACTCGTACTCCTTCGACGTTTCCGACGAGGGCCTCGCCGAGTCCTACCGGCTCCACCGCGAGGCGTACGTACGGATCTTCCGGCGGCTCGGGCTCGACCACCGCATCGTGTCGGCCGTGTCCGGGGCCATGGGCGGTTCGGCGTCCGAGGAGTTCCTCGCGCCCGCCGGAGCCGGCGAGGACACCTTCGTGGACTGCCCCTCCTGCGACTACGCGGCCAACACCGAGGCCGTCACCTTCGCCCTCACCCCGGCCACGGGCGAACACGGGCCCGTCGAGGAGCTGGACACCCCCGACACCCCGACCATCGAGTCCCTCGCGGCCTTCCTCGACGTCCCCGCCTCGGCGACCCTGAAGAACCTCCTCGTGAAGGTCGACGGGGAGATCGTGGCCGTCGGCGTCCCCGGCGACCGCGAGGTCGACCTCGGCAAGCTCGGCGAGCACCTGGCCCCCGCGGTCGTGGAGCTCGTGACCGCCGAGGACTTCGCCGACCGTCCCGACCTGGTCCGCGGCTACGTGGGCCCGCAGGGCCTGGAGAAGGTCCGCTACCTCGCCGACCCCCGGGTGGCGCCCGGCACTTCCTGGGTGACCGGCGCCAACAGGGCGGGCACCCACGCCCGCAACGTGGTCTGCGGCCGGGACTTCGAGGTGGACCGCCACCTCGACGTGGTCGTCGTCGAGCCGGGGGACCCCTGCCCCGCCTGCGGCGCCGGGCTGCGGCTCGACCGGGCGATCGAGATCGGCCACATCTTCCAGTTGGGCCGCAAGTACGCGGACGCCTTCGGCCTCGACGTCCTCGGCCGCGAGGGCAAGCCGGTCCGGGTCACCATGGGCTCCTACGGCATCGGGGTCTCCCGCGCCGTCGCCGCGCTCGCCGAGCAGACCGCCGACGACCGCGGCCTGTGCTGGCCCGCCGAAGTGGCCCCGGCCGACGTCCACGTGGTCGCGGCCGGCAAGGCCGTCCCGCTCGCCCTCGCGGAACGGGCGGCCGCCACGCTCGCCGCGGCCGGCCGACGGGTCCTGCTCGACGACCGCCCCGGCCTGTCACCCGGGGTGAAGCTCACCGACGCCGAACTGATCGGCGTCCCCCACATCCTGGTGGCGGGCCGCCGCTCGGCCGACGGCATCGTCGAGCTCCAGGACCGGGCCACCGGCACCCGCGAGGAACTCCCCTTGGAGGAGGCCTTGGCCCGCCTCACGAACGCCTAGGGGCCCCTTCGGCGTCCGCCCCACCGGCCTCCACCTCCGGCGGGGCCGGCGGCGGGGGCGGCGGCGGTGCGCCCGGCGCCGCGCGTTCCAGGAAGCGCAGGAGCTCCACGGGGAACGGCAGCACCAGCGTCGAGTTCTTCTCCGCGGCGACCGCGACCACCGTTTGCAGCAGGCGCAGCTGGAGCGCCGCGGGCTGCTCCGACATCACCGCCGCCGCCTCCGCCAGCTTCTTCGACGCCTGCAGCTCCGCGTCCGCGTTGATCACCCGGGCGCGACGCTCGCGGTCCGCCTCCGCCTGGCGCGCCATCGACCGCTTCATCGTCTCCGGCAGCGACACGTCCTTGATCTCCACCCGGTCGATCTGCACGCCCCACCCGACCGCCGGACTGTCGATCATCAACTCCAGCCCCTGGTTCAGCTGCTCGCGGTTCGACAACAGGTCGTCCAGGTCCGATTTGCCGATGATCGACCGCAAGGACGTCTGCGCCATCTGGGAGACCGCGAACCGGTAGTCCTCCACCTCGACGATCGCGTCGGCCGCGTCGACGACCTTGAAGTAGACGACCGCGTCGACCCGGACCGTGACGTTGTCCCGGGTGATGCCCTCCTGGGCCGGCACCGGCATCGTCACGATCTGCATGTTCACCTTGCGGAGCCGGTCGACCCCCGGCACCACGAGCGTGAACCCGGGGCCGCGGACCCCCTCGCGCAGCCGGCCGAACCGGAACACGACGCCCCGCTCGTACTGCTTCACCACCCGGGCGGCGGCCGCCGCGTACACGACCACTCCGACACCCGCGGCGATGGCCGCTGTCAGCAGTTCTTCGACCATGACGGCCCCCTGCCGGACATACCTTCTTTCTTACGGTATGCCCTACAACCAGGCCGCGAACTCCAGCAACAGCTCCGCGTCCCGACGCCGTCCGGCGGCCAGCGCGCGGTTGCCCGACTCCACCGCGCGGAACACCGTCCACCCCCGCAGCCGCTCGCGGTCCACCTCCAGCGAGTCCGCCAGCTTGTTCACCCGTCTCCGGGCCCCGGCAGCCCCCGTGGAGGAGGCGACCTGGTCCTCCAGCCGGTCCCGGACCAGCCGGGCCAGGTCGTACGCCCGCTCGCCGACCAGCGGATCGGGCCCCACCGTCAGCCACGGCGCCCGCTCCCCGGCCAGCACCTTGCCCTGCCGGAAGGCGCCGTGCAGCAGGAGTTCCTCGGTCGGCGCGGCCGTCAGCTCCTCCCGCGCCGCCACCGCCGCGTCGGCGAGCGCCCGCAGTTCCGGCGGGGCCGCGAGCAGGGCCTCGCACTGGAGCGCCGTGCGCGCGGCCACCGTCTCGAACGCGTGCTCCCGCGGCGGCTCCACCCACAGCCGGCGCAGCGTGCCGCAGGCCTCCAGCAGCGCCTTCGCCTCGGGAAGCGAACGCAGCGACACCTCGGGGTGGAGCCGTTCCAGGAGCAGCCCGCCGTCGTCCTCGTGATGGCGCGAGTCGAGGACCCGTACGGCCCCGAAGCCGCCCCAGTGCGCCAGGGCGGCCAGCTCCCGGTCCGGCCGGGCGGCCGGCGGCGCCATCTTCAGAGCCGCCGGCGTGCCGTCGGAGTAGTGGACGAGGAGCACCAGACTGCTGCGACCGCCGGGGGCCTGGACCCGCTGGGCGGAAACGTCCCGCCGGGCGAGTGCCTCCTCGGCGAGCCGGGGCAACCGCCCCAGCCAGTCCGTGTCCTGCGCCGTCCCGGGCATCTCGCCGAGCGCCCGTACAAGCCGCTGCGGCGGTTCGAAAGCCATGCGTGCGTGGTCCCTTTCAGCTGTGCCGGGCCCCGTCGCGCCTCCTCAGCGCTTTTCCGTGAGCCCAGGGAAGGCTACGCCGACACCGCGCCAGCGTGCCGCGCGGACGGCCGCGGCGCTCAGCGCGTCGGCCGCCTCGCGGCGCAGCGGGCCGTCGGCCGCCCGCACCAGATCCGAGTACGCGCCCGCCACCCGGTCCTCGATCTCGGCGGCCAGCCGCTCGGCGTCGGCCGGGCCGCGCAGCTCGAAGGGCAGGGCGTACGCGGCCTCCGAGGGCCGGGGCGAGCCGCCCAGTTCCCGCACCGTCCGGGTCAGGGAATCCCGGCGGGCGAGGTGGCCGCCGTAGGCCTCGCGCGCCTCGGCGGCCCGGTCCGCCGAGGCGCGGGCGCCGATCACCCCGTAGGCGTACGCCGCCGAGTGCTCGGCGGCCAGCGCGGCCTGCGCGGCCTCCAGCGGGCGGCCGGCGGGGGAAGGTTCGGGCTTCACGAAGCGGCTCCCGGGTTCGGGGTGGAGGTCAGCAGGTAGGTGTGGACGGCCCCGCACGCGGCCACCGAGGCCAGCAGTCGGGCCAGTTCCCCGGGCGCGCCGGCCAGGGACACGGTGCGGGCCTCGGAGAGGTCCCGTTCGGCGTCGGCCAGCGCGGTCAGGGCGTCCGCCTCCTTGGGCGGTACCGGGTCGGGGCGCGTCGACGGCGACCCCGAGGGCGTCCCGGAGGCACCGGCGGACAGCGGCTTGCCCGTGGCCGACGGCGTGGCGGCGGTCGGGCCCGGCAGGGCCAGGGCGGCGACGTGCGCGGCCACGGCCGTCCGCAGCGGCGCGAGGCGTGCGGCGAGGGCCGGATGGGCGGCGGTGGTGGCGTCGTAACGTTCCAGCAGCCGCTCGCTGTCACGCACGGCGCCCTCCCGGATGCGCCGTTCGAGCGGAACGCCGGTGTCGGCGTCCGAGGGGTCGCCCCCGCCGGAGCACCCGGGGAGCAGGAGGGCCCCGGCCGCGCCGGCGGCTCCGACGAGCAGGCGCCTACGCGAGGGCCTCAAGGGCAGGGTCCAGGGCACGGGCGTCGTCCTCGGGGTGAAGGCGGGACAGGGTGTGATCACGGTACCCGGGGGTGCCGTCCGCAGCGCGGACGGCAACACCCCCCGCGACCGGATACCCTTTGACCTGACACGCGACGGAAAACCACAACAGCACACGCGGCCGAGGAGTCACCCGGATGAGCACGACCCAGAGCGACAGGCTGCGCGGACTGCTGGAGCCGCTCGTCGCCGCCAAGGGCCTGGACCTCGAAGAGATCGAGCTGTCCAAGGCGGGCAAGCGCCGGATGCTGCGGGTCATCGTGGATTCCGATGAGGGTGTGGAACTCGACGCCTGTGCCGAGCTGAGTCGTGAGGTGTCCGACGCGCTCGACGCCTCCGATGTGATGGGCGAGGACGAGTACGTCCTCGAAGTCAGCTCCCCGGGCGCGGACCGCCCGCTCACCGAGCACCGTCACTACGTTCGGGCGACCGGCCGTCTCGTCAAGTTTCAGCTGACCTCCGATGGTGAAAAGGGTGCCGGTGAACTGGTCGCCCGCATCCTCGACGTCGACGACGAGGGAATGGACCTCGAAGTCCCGGGTGTGAAGGGCCGCAAGGCGACCACCCGCCGCATCGCGTTCGCCGACATCGCCAAGGCGCGTGTCGAAATCGAGTTCAACCGCAAGGACAAGAAGGAAGAGGAGGCGTAGTCGTGGACATCGACATGAGTGCCCTGCGGGGTCTGGTCCGCGAGAAGGAGATCTCCTTCGACCTGCTCGTCGAGGCGATCGAGTCGGCCCTCCTCATCGCGTACCACCGCACCGAGGGCAGCTTCCGCCGCGCCCGTGTGGTGCTCGACCGCACCAACGGTCACGTGGTGGTGTGGGCGACGGAGGACCCGAGGGACCTCGAAGAGGGCCAGGAGCCGAAGGAGTTCGACGACACGCCGTCGGACTTCGGGCGGATCGCCGCGACGACCGCCAAGCAGGTGATCCTCCAGCGTCTGCGCGACGCCGAGGACGACCTGACCTTCGGCGAGTTCGCCGGCCGTGAGGGCGACGTCATCACCGGCGTCGTCCAGCAGGGCAAGGACCCCAAGAACGTCCTCGTCGACATCGGCAAGCTGGAGGCCATCCTGCCGGTGCAGGAGCAGGTTCCCGGCGAGGAGTACACGCACGGCCTGCGCCTGAAGGCGTACGTCGTACGGGTGGCGAAGGGTGTCCGCGGTCCGTCCGTGACCCTGTCGCGCACCCACCCGAACCTGGTGAAGAAGCTCTTCTCGCTTGAGGTCCCGGAGATCGCCGACGGCAGCGTCGAGATCTCCGCGATCGCCCGCGAGGCCGGTCACCGCACCAAGATCGCGGTCCGGTCGACCCGTTCCGGCCTGAACCCCAAGGGCGCCTGCATCGGCCCGATGGGCAGCCGTGTGCGCAACGTCATGGCCGAGCTGCACGGCGAGAAGATCGACATCGTCGACTGGTCGGACGACCCGGCCGAGATGGTCGCGAACGCCCTGTCACCCGCCCGGGTGAGCGCGGTCGACGTCGTGGACTGGGACACGCGCTCCGCGCGGGTCACCGTTCCCGACTACCAGCTGTCGCTGGCCATCGGCAAGGAGGGCCAGAACGCCCGCCTCGCCGCGCGCCTCACCGGCTGGCGCATCGACATCCGCCCGGACACCGAGCCGGCCGCCGACGGGGACGACCGCGACCGCGGCTCGGACCGCGGCGCCGACCGTGACGGCGGCCGCGACCACGGACGCGGTCGGGAATAAACCTCTACCGGCCGGGGGTTCCCGGCCGGTAGACAGGGACTCCGAAACCTCGGAGTCCCTTGATGATCACCACGACGTCCGTTCGATTTTTCACCTGAAGGGGTGAGGTCGCTACGGGGAGGTAGACTTAGGCGTGTCTGGCCGGACGCAAGCCCGCGCATGCCCCGAACGAACCTGTGTGGGGTGTCGGGAGCGAGCGGCCAAGAGCGATCTGCTGCGCATCGTGGCGATCGGTGACCAATGCGTCGCCGATCCACGCGGTACGCTGCCCGGCCGGGGTGCCTACGTGCACCCCGCCGTGGTCTGCCTCGACCAGGCGGTCCGCCGCCGGGCGTTCCCCCGGGCCCTCCGGTCCGCCGGAGCGCTCGACACGGCGGAACTGCGCACAGCTTTGGCCGTACCGGCCGAGGCGACACCGTAAGAGCAAGAAGAACGGCACGGGTAACCCGTGCGGTCAGGTACCTCGCGAGTTGGAAGTAGGTCGAGATTGCGATGAGCACTCGATGAGTACGCGATGAGTACGCCCATGAAGTAGCGACGGTCCGGCGTAACCCGGACCTAAAAGGAGCGAAGTGGCTAAGGTCCGGGTATACGAACTCGCCAAGGAGTTCGGAGTTGAGAGCAAGGTCGTCATGGCCAAGCTCCAGGAACTCGGTGAGTTCGTCCGTTCGGCGTCCTCGACGATCGAGGCGCCGGTTGTACGCAAGTTGACCGACGCACTGCAGGGGCCCGGCGGCAACGCCGGCAAGTCCGCTGCGAAGCCGGGTGCGCCCCGCAGCGCCGCACCCGCCAAGCCCGGGGCTCCGTCCCCGGCGCGTCCCGCTGCCCCCAAGCCCGGTGCACCGGCCCCCAAGCCGGTCGTCGCCGAGGCTCCGGCCGCCCCCGCGGCGCCCGCCCCGGTGACTCCGGCCGCTTCCGGCCCGCGTCCCGGTCCGAAGGCTCCGGCCGCCCCGAAGCCCGCTCCGGCGGCGCCCGTGGCGACCGAGTTCTCCGCGCCCCCGGCGGCTCCGGCCGCTCCGGCGCGCACCGAGCGTCCCGCCGCCGCCCCCGGCCCCCGTCCGGCGCAGCAGCGTCCGGCCCAGGGTCAGGGTGGCGCCCGTCCCGGCGCCCCGCGTCCGGCCGGCAACGCCCCCGGTGGTCAGGGACAGCGTCCCGCCGCCGGTGGTGCCCAGTCCCCGCGCCCCCAGGGCGCCCGTCCGGCCGGTCCCCGTCCGGGCAACAACCCGTTCACCTCCGGTGGCTCGACCGGCATGGCGCGCCCGCAGGCGCCCCGTCCGGCCGGCGCTCCCCGTCCCGGTGCCCCCGGCGCCGGTGGCGGCCAGGGTGCTCCCCGTCCGCAGGGTGGCCCCGGTGGCGCTCCGCGTCCGCAGGGCGGCCCCGGTGGCGCCCGTCCGACCCCGGGCGGCATGCCGCGTCCGCAGGGCGGCGCCCCGCGTCCCGGTGGTGCTCCCGGTGGTAACCGTCCCAACCCGGGCATGATGCCGCAGCGTCCCGCTGCCGGTGGTCCCGGTCCCCGTCCCGGCGGCGGCCCCGGTGGCCGTGGTCCCGGTGCGGGCGGCGCCCGTCCCGGTGGCGCCGGTCGTCCCGCGGGCGGCGGCTTCGCCGGTCGTCCGGCCGGTCCGGGCTCGCGTCCCGGCGGCGGTGGCGGCTTCGGCGGTCCCCGTCCCGGTGGTGGCTTCGGTGGCGGTCCTGCCGGCGCCGGTGGCGGCGGTCGTCCCGGCTTCGGCGGGCGTCCCGGTGGTCCCGGTGCCCGTGGTGGCACGCAGGGTGCCTTCGGCCGTCCCGGCGGTCCGGCCCGTCGTGGTCGCAAGTCCAAGCGTCAGAGGCGCCAGGAGTACGAGGCCATGCAGGCCCCGTCCGTCGGCGGCGTCATGCTGCCGCGCGGTGGCGGCGAGACCGTGCGCCTGTCGCGCGGTGCCTCCCTCACCGACTTCGCGGAGAAGATCAACGCCAACCCGGCGTCGCTCGTCGCCGTGATGATGAACCTCGGCGAGATGGTCACCGCCACGCAGTCCGTCTCCGACGAGACGCTCGAAATGCTGGCCGGCGAGATGAACTACGTCGTTCAGATCGTCAGCCCGGAGGAAGAGGACCGCGAGCTCCTCGAAGGCTTCGACATCGAGTTCGGTGAGGACGAGGGCGGCGAGGAATACCTCATGCCGCGTCCGCCGGTCGTCACCGTCATGGGTCACGTCGACCACGGTAAGACCCGACTGCTCGACGCCATCCGCAAGACGAACGTCGTCGCGGGCGAGGCCGGCGGCATCACGCAGGGCATCGGCGCCTACCAGGTGGGCACCGAGGTCAACGGCGAGGACCGCAAGATCACCTTCATCGACACCCCGGGTCACGAGGCGTTCACCGCCATGCGTGCCCGTGGTGCGAAGTCGACCGACATCGCGATCCTCGTGGTCGCGGCCAACGACGGCGTCATGCCGCAGACGATCGAGGCGCTCAACCACGCCAAGGCCGCCGGCGTCCCGATCGTCGTCGCGGTCAACAAGATCGACGTCGAGGGTGCCGACCCGGTCAAGGTGCGCGGTCAGCTCACCGAGTTCGGTCTGGTCGCCGAGGAGTACGGCGGCGACACGATGTTCGTCGACATCTCCGCCAAGCAGGGTCTGCACATCGACTCCCTGCTGGAGGCCGTCGTCCTCACCGCCGACGCCTCGCTCGACCTGCGCGCCAACCCGGAGCAGGACGCTCAGGGTATTGCGATCGAGTCCCACCTCGACCGCGGCCGCGGTGCCGTCGCCACCGTCCTCGTCCAGCGCGGTACCCTCCGCGTCGGCGACACGATGGTCGTGGGCGACGCCTACGGCCGTGTGCGCGCCATGCTCGACGACAAGGGCAACAACATCGAGGAAGCGGGTCCCGCGACCCCCGTCCTGGTCCTGGGTCTCACCAACGTCCCCGGCGCCGGCGACAACTTCCTCGTCGTCGACGAGGACCGCACCGCCCGTCAGATCGCCGAGAAGCGTGCTGCGCGTGAGCGCAACGCCAACTTCGCCAAGCGCGTCCGCCGGGTGTCCCTGGAAGACCTCGACTCGGTCCTCAAGGCCGGTCTGGTCCAGGAACTCAACCTCATCATCAAGGGCGACTCGTCCGGTGCGGTCGAGGCCCTGGAGTCCTCGCTGCTCCAGCTCGACGTCGGCGAAGAGGTCGACATCCGCGTCCTGCACCGCGGTGTGGGTGCGGTCACCGAGTCGGACATCTCGCTGGCGATGGGCTCCGACGCCATCGTCATCGGCTACAACGTCCGCGCTGTCGGCCGTGCCGCGCAGATGGCGGACCGCGAGGGCGTCGACGTCCGCTACTACTCGGTGATCTACCAGGCCATCGAGGAGATCGAGGCGGCCCTCAAGGGTCTGCTCAAGCCGGAGTACGAAGAGGTCGAGCTCGGTACGGCGGAGGTCCGCGAGATCTTCCGCTCGTCCAAGCTGGGCAACATCGCGGGTGTCCTCATCCGGTCCGGCGAGGTCAAGCGCAACACCAAGGCGCGGCTCCTGCGCGACGGCAAGGTCGTCGCCGAGAACCTCACCATCTCCGGTCTGCGCCGCTTCAAGGACGACGTCACCGAGATCCGCGAAGGCTTCGAGGGCGGTATCAACCTCGGCTCCTTCAACGACATCAAGATCGACGACGTCATCGCGACGTACGAGATGCGCGAGAAGCCCCGCGCGTAAGCGCGAGGCACATCGCACAGGTTCGTAGTTCGTAGCTCGTGACACCGGGGCCGGTCGGCGGAATATCCGTCGATCGGCCCCGGCCGTTGCGTGTACGGTTCTGATGACCCAGCCGAAAGTCCGGTGATCCTGCCGCACACGGCCGGGTGAACCCGCCGGACCACGACTCGGCGGGTACCTGCCGGACGAAGGCCCGGCAGGCCATCGAACCCGAACCGGCGGGACATCCGGAACTGCATGTACGTGGGGACTCTGTCCTTCGATCTGCTCCTCGGCGACGTTCACTCGCTGAAGGAGAAACGCTCCGTCGTCCGGCCCATCGTCGCCGAGCTCCAACGCAAGTTCTCGGTGAGCGCGGCCGAGGTGGGCGACCAGGACCTGCACCGCAGGGCCCGTATCGGGGTGGCCCTGGTGAGTGGCGACGTGAGTTTCGTGTCGGACGTACTGGACCGCTGCGAGAGGCTGGTCGCGGCGCGTCCTGAAGTGGAGTTGCTGTCGGTACGACGGCGCCTCCACGGTGATGAAGACTGATTGCTTGTCTGCAAGAAAAAAGAAGGAGACGGACCAGTGGCCGACAATGCGCGGGCGAAGAAGCTGGCGGACCTCATCCGGGAGGTGGTGGCCGAGAAGCTGCAGCGCGGCGTCAAGGACCCCCGCCTCGGTACGCACGTGACCATCACGGACACCAGGGTCACCGGCGACCTGCGGGAGGCCACGGTCTTCTACACGGTCTACGGTGACGACGAGGACCGGGCCAGCGCGGCTGCCGGTCTGGAGAGCGCCAAGGGCGTACTGCGCTCCGCGGTCGGCCGGGCGGCGGGAACCAAGTTCACGCCCACCCTGACCTTCGTCGCGGACGCCCTCCCGGAGAACGCGAAGACCATCGAGGACCTCCTGGAGAAGGCGCGCACCTCCGACGCCCAGGTGCGCGAGGTGTCCTCCGGCGCCAAGTACGCCGGCGACGCCGACCCGTACAAGAAGCCGGGCGACGAGGACGACGAGGACGCAGCCGCGGAATGAGCACCGAAGCAGGGAAGACTCCGGACGGCCTTGTCATCGTCGACAAGCCGTCCGGCTTCACTTCGCACGACGTGGTCGCCAAGATGCGCGGGATCGCCAGGACCCGACGCGTCGGCCACGCCGGCACCCTCGACCCGATGGCGACGGGTGTCCTCGTCCTCGGCGTCGAGAAGGCGACCAAGCTCCTCGGTCACCTCGCGTTGACCGAGAAGGAGTACCTCGGGACGATCCGTCTCGGGCAGTACACCCTCACGGACGACGCCGAGGGCGAGATCACCTCGTCGACCGATGCCTCCGGGGTCACCCGCGAGGCCGTGGACGCGGGCATCGCCAAGCTGAGCGGCGAGATCATGCAGGTCCCCTCGAAGGTCAGCGCCATCAAGATCAAGGGCGTGCGCTCCTACAAGCGCGCCCGCGACGGCGAGGACTTCGAGATCCCGGCCCGCCCGGTGACCATCTCGTCGTTCCAGGTGTACGACATGCGGGAGGCGGAGGCCGAGGACGGCACGAAGGTCGTCGACCTGGTCGTCTCCGTCGTCTGCTCCAGCGGTACGTACATCCGCGCGCTCGCCCGTGACCTCGGTGCGGACCTGGGCGTGGGCGGACACCTGACGGCGCTGCGACGCACGCGGGTGGGCCCGTACAAGCTCGACAAGGCCCGCACCCTGGACCAGCTCCAGGAGGAGCTGACCGTCATGCCGATCGGCGAGGCCGCGGCCGCCGCCTTCCCGCGCTGGGACCTGGACTCCCGGCGGGCGTCGCTCCTCGGCAACGGGGTGCGGATCGAGATGCCGGACGAGTACCGGGACGGCCGCACGGTCGCCGTGTACGGCCCGCAGGGTCAACTGCTCGGCCTCGTGGAGAGCAAGGGCGGCAAGGCGAAGTCGCTCGCGGTCTTCGTCTGAGGGCCGGATGCCGAGCGCCGAGACCCGTGGCCGAGGGACGTGGCCCGTGGCCCGGTCCGAGGGCTGCGCGTTGACGTGGAGCGGTGAGCGCACAAGGTCTGCTGCTCACCGCTCCACGACCCCCCTCGGGCTAAGTCTCCATCCATCCGAAGCCCTTTGTTCACCCGTCCGAGCAGGCGCTCGGAGTGAATGGAGGGAGCGTACGGGGGCGCGTTCGCCTCGCGTTCTTTTCGTGCTGATCTTCACTTGCCTACCGTCATGAGCACGGAGCTCGCGGCGGGGGAGTGGTGCGGCGATGACGGACGAGGTCACGGCTGGTTCGGCGACGGCGGAGTCCGGCACGGCCGCGGACGCCACCGCGGACGGTGTCGGCGACGGCCACCGGGGCGGGTGCGCTGAGCCGGGCGCGATCGGCGAGACGGCGCTCGGGGGTCGGCCGGGGTTCGAGGGGCTCGTCAGCGTCTGTGATCCGGCCGGCCGGCCGCGCGGGACCGGGTTCCTGGCCGACGACCGTGGCACGGTGATCACCGGCCACGACGCCGTCGACGGACCGGGCCCGATCGTGTTGCACGCGCCGGGAGGGCGGACCTGGCTCGCGGAGGCGGCCGACGTGACGCCGCTGCCCGAGGTGGCGCTGGCCCTGGTGCGGACCGACGGGCTCGGACTGCGACCCCTGCCGGTCGCGGTGCGGTCGGGTCTTTCCGTGGGGACGTACGTACGGCTCCTCGCCCGGGGCTGGCGACAGGCGCGGGTGCTCGGGGCGGGTGCGGGGGTCACGTACGGCGCGGCGGGGCGTTCCCACCTGTTGCCCGTCACGGTCGAGCTGGCGATCGGCACCGCCGGGCGGGATGCCCTCGGTCCGGGCGGTGGAGCGGGCGGGGGGCCGGTCCTGGACGCCGCGACGGGGGCGGTGCTCGCCGTGCTGGGCACCGCTCTGGAGTCGGAGCACCGCTCCGGGATCTTCGCCCTGCCCCTGCGGGAAGCCGCCGCGACCGCTCCGGGCGGGCCCCTCGCGCGCCTGCTGGACCGCAACTCCGCGACCGTGCCCGGGTACGGCGCCGACCTGAACCTCGCGGGCACCCTGGAGCTGACCGCGGCCACCGTCCGTGCCGCGTGCCCGGTCGGCCGGCCCGGGGCGGAGGCGGAACCCGAACCCGTGGCCCGGCCCGACCTCGCCGCCGGCCTCGCGGCCTTCACCGCCGGCGACCGCTTCGTCCTCGGGCTGGTCGGAAACCCCGGCACCGGCCGCACCACGGCCCTCGCCACGCTGACCGCCGAACGCGCCGCCGGCCCCCGCCCGGCCCCCACCCTGTGGCTTCGCGGGGCGGACCTGCGCGATGGCGACTCCTCCTTGGCCGACGCGGTCTCCCGGGCCCTGGCATCGGCCGCCTCCGTGGTGGCGGGCGCGGGGGGCGGGACGGGCGCGGGGCCGGTTCCCGGGCCGGTTCCCGGGCTCGGGACGGTGGCGGGGAAGGGGGTCGGGTGGGATCCCGGGCCGGCGTCGGATCCGGGGCCCGGCGGGGGCGCGGGGTCGGGGGCCTCCGGGGTCGGTTCGGGAGGACCTGGTCCGGGGGTCGCGGTCGAGCGGGTGTGCCGGGTCGCGGTGGCGGCCGGGCGACCGCTGCTGGTGGTGCTGGACACGCCCGAGGAGATGCCGCCGCACCTCGCGCGCCGCCTCGCGGACTGGACCGGAGCCACCACCGCGTGGCTGCGCTCCAGCGGCGCCCGACTCGTCGTGGCCACGCGGCCCGAGTACTGGGAGCGGGCCGGAGCCATGTACCCGCCCGAGGTGCTGCACACCCCGGCCCGTCCGGCCCGGCGGCTACCGGCCGCGCTTCCCGTCGGAGACCTGGACCCGGCCGGTGCGGAGACCGCCCGGGGCCGGTACGGGATCCCCGCCGACGGCATCCGGGAGGTCGATGCGCGGCATCCGCTCACCCTGCGCCTGTTGGCCGGGATCCGTGCCGCCGGGGTCACCGCCGGATGTCCGGGCCGGGACGAGGTGTTCGCCGCGCACCTGGACCTGGTGGCCCTGCGGGTGGCGGTCCGGATCGCCACCTCGGGCGCGTTGCCGTCGCCCCCGGGCCCGCAGGGAGGCCGACCCGCGCCCGGGAACCGCCGCACCGGCTCGGTCGACCCCGCCGGAGTCGGTGCGGGGGCGACCGGGAGCGGGCCGTCGGGGCCGTCCACGGTGGGCCCCGACGCGCCGGGGCCCACCGTGGACGGCCCCGACGGGCAGGGCCCGGACGCCGCCGCTGCCGGCCACGGAGGGCCGAGGGGTGACCACCCCGGGGTGCACGGACCGAGCGGGACCGACCCCGGGCCGGGACGCGCGGTCCCGACCGACGTGGGCGCCCCGGCCCCGGACCGGCCGGGTCCGGAGCGATGTGGTCCCGGGAACCGGAACTCCGCCGTCGGCGGGCCGACCCACCCGGGCGCCGCGGAACGCGACCCCGCCCGGCCCACCGGGTACGGGTCCGGGTACGGCTCCGTTCGGACCGGTGGCGACGGGTACGGTGTCGCCCTCCCGGGCCTCCCGAGGAGCGGCTCCCCGAACGTCGGCCCCGACGGGAACGGCTGCGCGTACCCCGGCAGCCGCGGGCCGGGGCCGGCCGCCCGTACCGTAGGCGCCCCCGAAGCCGGAGCCGAAGCCGAAGCCGAAGCCTCCGTCGCGTGCGCCGGCAGTGGTCTCGGTGGGGTGTACGGGCCCGGGGTGCGGCGGCTCGCGGCGCGGGTGGCCGGGCGGGTGCACGAGGCCGCCCGGCGGTGCCTGGGCCAGGGGCGGCTGGACCGCGCCGACTTCGAGGAGCTGTTCCCCCGACGCACGGGCTGGGCCGCAGCCGTCCTCGCGGAGGGACTGTTCGCGCCGGCCGGGCCCGCCGGCTACCGCTTCGCGCACGAGGAACTCTCCGACTGGATCCAGGCCGGCCACCTCGACGTGCCGACCGCACTCGACGCCCTGGTCCACTCGGGCCCCGCCGAGTCCGGCCCGCCGGTGCCCCGGCACCGCGTCGGGACCGTCCTGGAGGCGCTGCGCAGGCTGCCCCCGCCCGACATCGGAGCCCGGCTGACCCGGCTGGTCGGCGCCCTCAACACCTTCGCGGAGGAGACCCCGGCCGTTCACCCCGACCGGGTCTGGTGGGCCGGCCGGCTGCTGCGCGAGTCCCTGCTGCGGGCCGCCGACGCCACCCCGCACCTGCCCGTCCTGCACGCCCTCGCCGAACACGTGGCGCGGGCCGGCCCCGAGGAGTTCGGCGGCTGGTTCTGGAACCGGCTCCGACTGTCCGAGGCCGACCGGCTCGACCTGCTGCGCCGCCTGCTGCCCGCCGACCACCGCTACCTGGACGCCGCCGCCCGCCGTCTCGTGCGGTCCCCGGGGCTCGTCCAGCCCCTGCTCTGCGGCTGGTTCACCGACGAACGCCGGCTGCGCGACCGCCCGGGAGCGACCGTCGCCACCGCGGCGCAGGCCCTCCTGCACACCCACCGGGGGCGCGCCGTGGACGCACTCACCGAAGCCCTGGTGAGTGCGGCGCACCACCGCGCCGACGAACTGCTCGCCGCCCTCGCCGAGGACGAGCCCTCCGCCCTGTGCCGGGCCGTGGACGGCTGGGCGCGGGACGAGCGGCCCGGACGCCGGGTCGCGGCGGCCGCGTACGGGCTCGCCACCGCCCCCCACGTCCGTACCCCGGCCGACCGGGAACTGCTGCGTCACGCCGCCCTGGCCCTGCTCGCCCGGCCGACCGACGGCGCCCTGCACGGCAGCGCCCTGGGGATCCTGCTCCGGGATCCCCAGGTCCGGGCCCGCTACCTGCCCGACGCCCTCGCCTGCTTCCGCGACCCCGGGCGCGGCTCCCGGCTGCCCGCGTCCGCGCTGGTCGCGGCGCTGCCGGTACTCCCCGACCCGGACACGGTGTTCGCCGCGCTGGGCGCCCGCGCCGACGGGGAGGTGCTCCGCGCCCTGGCCGCACTGACCACACCGGGGTTGGCCCGCCGCGCGGGTGACCTCGTACGGGAGCACCTGGCGTGCCACCCCGAGGACGCCCCGCACGCCGCCGCCTTCGTGGACCGGCGGCTCGACCAGGGGCCGGCCGCGGCGTCCGTGGTGCGCCCCCTCGTACTGGACCTGCTGCGGACCGGGCCGGCGCCCGTACGGGCCGAGCTGGCCCGGGTCCTCGGCGCGCCCGGCGCGGCGCCCCCGTACGGGCTGCGCGGCGAGCTGGCCGACGTGCTGCTGCGCGAGGAGGGCGACCCCGCGGTGCTGGGCGCCTTCCTCGACGCCCTCGCCGCCGGGACGCGCGCCCGCCCCGAGGAACGCACCCGGGAGCTGCTCCGTCGGACCGGCCGGCAGCTGTTGCGGGTTCCGGGCGGTCCCACCGAGTTCGAGCACCGCACGGTCGAGCTGGTCCGGACCGACCCGGCCTTCGGGGCGCTCGTCGCGCGCTGGCTCGCACAGGCGGGGGCGGAGGCCGCCGCGCTGCTCGGGCCGGGTGCGCGGCGCACGGTGGAGACGCTCAGCCGGACCGTCCCGGACATCACGTGAGGCGGCAGCGGGCCGACGCCGACGCCGATGCGGGGCCCCGGCCACCGGCATGGCAGTCTTAGACCTGCAATCGGCAATCGGTACAGGGACTACACGGGTTCGGGCGAGGAGCGGTCACAGTGCAGCGCTGGCGTGGCTTGGAGGACATCCCCCAGGACTGGGGACGCAGCGTCGTCACCATCGGCTCCTACGACGGTGTGCACCGCGGACATCAGCTGATCATCGGACGGGCCGTCGCCAGGGCTCGCGAGCTCGGTCTCCCGTCGGTCGTCGTCACGTTCAGCCCGCACCCCAGCGAGGTCGTACGGCCGGGCAGCCACCCGCCGATCCTCGCCTCGTACGACCGTCGTGCCGAACTGATGGCCGGCCTCGGGGTCGACGCGCTGCTGATCCTGCCGTTCACGGCGGAGTTCTCCCAGCTGTCCCCGGCGGACTTCATCGTCAAGGTGCTGGCCGACAAGCTGCACGCGAGGGCCGTCATCGAGGGCCCGAACTTCCGCTTCGGTCACCGCGCCGCCGGCAACGTCGACTTCCTGCGCGAGCTGGGCGCCACCTACGACTACGAGGTCGAGGTCGTGGACCTGGTCGTGCGCGGGGAGGCGGGCGGCGGCGTGCCGTTCTCGTCCACGCTGGCGCGCCGACTGGTCTCCGAGGGCGACGTCGAGGGCGCCGGGGAGATCCTGGGCCGCCCGCACCGCGTCGAGGGCGTCGTCGTGCGCGGGGCCCAGCGCGGGCGCGAGCTCGGCTACCCGACGGCGAACGTCGAGACGCAGCCGCACACGGCGATCCCGGCCGACGGCGTGTACGCGGGCTGGCTGACGGCCGACGGCGAGCGGATGCCGGCCGCGATCTCGGTCGGCACGAACGTCCAGTTCGACGCCACGGAGCGGACCGTCGAGGCGTACGCGATCGACCGGATCGGCCTGGACCTGTACGGGATGCACGTCGCCGTGGACTTCCTCGCCTACGTGCGGGGCATGGCGAAGTTCGAGTCGCTGGACGGCCTGTTGGAGGCCATCGCGGACGACGTGAAGCGCTCCCGGGTGCTGACCGACGCCTACGACAGCGAGCGCGCCGGGCGCTGAGCCGCCCGGAGCCCGGAGCGCGCACCGCGAACGAGCCGGAGGGCCCGTACCGTCCCAGGTCCTCCTGGGGGTACGGGCCCTCCGCGCGTCAGCCCCTCGTGGCCGTGGCCGTATCCGTATCCGTCAGCCGAGGCGCGGGTCGCGCGGGGGCCCGCCGGGCTGCTGCGGCGCCTGCGGGGCCTGGGGTTGCTGCCAGGGTTGGCCGGGCTGCGGGTAGGCCTGCCCGTACGGCTGCTGCGGCGCCTGGGGCTGTTGGTACGGGCCCGGCTGCTGGGGGTACGGCTGCTGGTCGGACCGGGGCGCACCCCAATGCGCCTGCGCGGCCTGCTGCTGCGCCCGGGTGAAGTCCTCGGCGACCAGCGCGGAGAGGGTGAAGTACGCCTCCCGGGTCTTCGGCCGCATCAGGTCGAGGTCCACCTCGGCGCCGGCCGCGAGGTGCTCGTCGAACGGGACCACGACGACGCCGCGGCAGCGGGTCTCGAAGTGCTGCACGATGTCCTCGACCTTGATCATCTTGGCGGTCTCGCGGACCCCGGAGATGACGGTGAGGGAGCGGGCGACGAGCTCGGAGTAGCCGTGCGCGGAGAGCCAGTCGAGGGTGGTGCTGGCGCTGCTCGCACCGTCCACGGACGGGGTCGAGATGATGATCAGCTGGTCGGCCAGGTCCAGCACGCCGCGCATCGCGGAGTAGAGGAGCCCGGTGCCCGAGTCGGTGAGGATGATCGGGTACTGACGGCCGACCGTCTCGATGACGCGGCGGTAGTCCTCGTCGTTGAAGGTCGTCGAGACGGCCGGGTCCACGTCGTTGGCGATGATCTCCAGACCGGAGGGGGCCTGCGAGGTGAACCGCCGGATGTCCATGTACGAGTGCAGGTACGGGATCGCCTGCACCAGGTCGCGGATCGTCGCGCCCGTCTCGCGGCGCACGCGGCGCCCGAGGGTACCGGCGTCCGGGTTCGCGTCGATCGCCAGGATCTTGTCCTGCCGCTCGGTGGCGAGGGTGGCGCCGAGCGCGGTCGTGGTCGTGGTCTTGCCGACGCCGCCCTTGAGGCTGATGACGGCGATGCGGTAGCAGGACATCACCGGCGTCCGGATCAGTTCCAGCTTGCGCTGACGGTCCGCCTCCGCGGCCTTGCCACCGAAACGGAAGCCGGAACGGCCGCCCTTCGGCTTCTGCTTGGAGCGCAGCAGCCGGTCGGAGGACAGCTCGACGGCCGCGGTGTAGCCGAGCGGCGCCCCGCCGTGGCCCTGGCCGGGCTGTTGGTACGCGGCTGCCTGCTGCGGGTGCGGTTGCGCCTGCGGCTGGGCGTGCGGCTGGGCCGGCGACGGGGCGTGCGGCTGCTGGGCCCCGGGGGGCCACGGAGCGGCGGAGGCCCGGGGGTCGGCCTGGGGTTGGGGCTGGGCGGCGCCGGGCGGGAAGCCGTAGCCCTGCGGTTGTGCCTGCTCCTGTGCCTGTTGCTGGGGGAAGCCGTACCCCGGCTGTGGCTGGCCGGTGGGTGGGAAGCCGTAGCCCTGGGGTTGCTGGGGTGCCTGTGCCTGCTCGTGTGTCGGAGCCTGCGGGAGGCCGTGGCCGGGCTGTGGCTGCGGCTGCCCGGTGGGCGGGAAGCCGTAGCCCTGCGGCTGTGCCTGCTCCTGTGCCTGCTGCTGGGGGAAGCCGTACCCCGGCTGTGGCTGGCCGGTGGGCGGGAAGCCGTAGCCCTGGGGTTGCTGGGGTGCCTGTGCCTGCTCGTGTGTCGGAGCCTGCGGGAAGTCGGAGCCATGCGGTGTCACCGGGGAACTGAATTCATAAGGCGGTGGCGGCAGTTGCTCGGTGGACCCCTCGAACGACGGCTGCCCATGGCCCTGCTGGGGAGCCACAGGGGCGGCCGGCGGTGCGTACGGGCCCTGTTCGGGGAGAGCGGGCGTCCGCTCGGAGTCGGTCGCCGACAGCTCCTCCGCGCCACCCGGGGCGGGCGGCGCCGGGAACCCCGGAACCGGCGCGGCGGCGGGTACGGGAGCCGGGGAGGGCGTGGGAGGGGCGTCCGCGACGGGCGTTCCGGCGGCCGGATCCGTGGGTGCCGCGGGCGGGTACGGTGCCGGTGCCCGCACGGCGGAGTGAGCGCGCGCCGCGTCCGCGAGGGGCTCCTCGGTGGGCGCCGGCGCGTACGGCTGCTCGTGGGGGCCGGGCGGGGCGTCAGCGACCGGCGCCGCCGCCGGCTCCGCAACCGGGAACGCCGGTGTTGCGACCGGTGCTTGCGCGTCCGGCGTTGCGGGGTACGCGGGTGCCGTGGGCGGGGCGTCCGTCACGGGGGCCTCGACGCGCGGTACTTCGACCGGTGCGCCCGGGTACCGGTACGCATGCGGGAGCGGCGCGTCCGTGGCGGCGGCTTCGGTGCGGGGCAGCTCCGGGTGGGGCGCGGCGGGGTACGCCGGTGCCGTGGGCGGACCGGCCGTGGCAGCGGCCTGCATGGCGGGCGCGGCGGGGTGTGCCGGTGTCGGGGACCCGTAGGGCGTGGGCGGGGTGTCCCGCACAGGGGTTTCCGGGCGGGGTGCTCCCGGGGCCGGCGGTACGGCGGCCGGGTGGGCGGGCGCCGCGGGTGGGGCATCCGTGAGCGCGGTTTCCGCGGCGGGCGTGGGCGGGAGCACCGGGGCCGGCGGTACGGCCGGGTGGGCGGGTGCCGGGGCGCCACCGAGGGGAGCCGGGAACGCCGGTGCCTGGGCCGCGTAGGCCGCGGGCGGCGTGTCCTGAACGGGGGACTCGGCGCCCGGTGCTCCCGGGGGCCGGGGTACGGCCGGGGGGCCCGCCACGGGTGGGGCGTCGGCCGGGGCCGGGGGGTGGATGGCGGCCGGTGGTCCGGTCACATCAGGGGTGGCGGCGGGGGCGGCAACGTCCCCCGGACGAGGGGCGTCGGCCGGGGACGGCGGGGCGGCAGGGGTCTGCGCACCGGCCGCGCCCGACGTGACGGCCGCACCCGGGGCGTGGGCCGCACCCGGGGCGCCGGCCGGGTCCGGGCCGTCGGACCCACTCGGGGTGTGAGCCGCCGTGCCGTCGGCGGCACCCGGGGCGTCGGTGCCGCCCGCGTCCGCCGCGAGTGTCGGCTCCGGGGCGTGCGGCGGGGTCGGCGGGGCGGGCGGGAACGCGGGGGGCGGGAAGGGCGGCGGGATGTCGACCGGCTTCGGGTCGAACTCCGGGGCCTTCGCGGCCTCCACGCCCGTCACGGGCGCCGCGAACTCCGGGTCCCCCTCCGCCTGCGGCTGCCGGGGGATCGCCGACGGGGTGATCCGCATCGTCGGGGGTGACACCACGTCCGACGGGCGGTGCGGCTCGAAGCCGCTGCCCTCGGGGAGGCCGGGGACGTCCTGGGCGGGAGCGCCCTGGGTGTACCAGGCCGGCGGGGTGTAGTCGATGGTGAACTCGCCCGTCCCCTCGGGCTCCGCGTCGGACTGATCGTCCGTCGGGACGTCCCACGCCCCGCCGCGCCTCTCGTTCCGATCGCCGGTCACTGGTCCTCCTGGTCTGTCAACACGGTCGGGCGCCCAACTCGACACTCGACTTTCGACACTCGACGCCGCGCCCCGCGCTCAGCCTAATCGCGGCCGGCCCGCAATATCCCGCGAGGTGGCGCCCCCGGAGTCCTGCCTACAGGGACCCCGCGCCCTGAGCAACCGTCACCGCCCACCGCGAGCCCCGCCCCGGTCAGTCGACGCGCCGGGCCGCCCCGAACAGGGCCGTCTCCTCCGGCGTCCCCCGGGTCCGGACGAACTTCCGGTCCCGTGGCGTGCACCACAGCGTCACCGCGTCCCCCAGGGTGGGCAACGCCTCCACCGCCGACCGCGGCAGCCGCATCAGTTCACCGATCCGCTCCGCCTCGTCCGGGGACACCCGTTGCACCCCCACCAGCGCGGAACCCCGCAGCAGCCGGGGGGCCGTCGGGCTCAGGTACGGCAGCAGGGTCAGTACGGACTGCCAGGCGCCCGCCACCACCCGCCCCCGCGGCGGCCGCATCCCGCAGTCGCGGACCACCAGTACGGGACCGCCCGCCGAAGCGCCCTGCGCCGGTACGCGTCCCACCTCGTGCAGGGTCACGCACGGCTGCCCGCCGCCCGCCTCGCGGGCCAGGTCCGCCCACGCCCGCCCGCGTCCGGTCTCCACCGCGACCCGGGCTCCCGCGGCGGCCGTGCGCAGGGCCAGCACCTGCGCCGTCCACAGGCCGCCGATCAGTGTGATCTCGTACGGGGTGGGGCGGTTGACACCGAGCACCGCCGGACGGCCCTCCGCGTCCTCACCGATGACGACCCCGTCGTCCCCGACGGGCACCGCCAACAGGTCGAGTTCCGCCGCCGTGACGACGTGCCGCTCGCGGCGCGGGGCCGGCAGTCCGAAGCCGCCCAGCGCCGCCGAGAACAGGCCCGACCCGCCCCTCACCGGGAGCCTCCCAGCGGCAGCGAGGCGAGCAGCCCCGGCACCTGCTCCCGATCGAGCCGCACCAGCCCGGCCCGTACGCCGCGCGCCGTCCGCTCCAACTCGCGGCACGCGACGGCCAGGTCCCGGTCGCCGCGCCCCGTCACCCGGACGTGCCCGGTCAGCGCCACCCCCTGCCGCCCCGCCGGGGCCATCGTGAGGCTGAAGTTGACGGCGAGGGCGGGCAGCGAGGTCAGCAGCGCCACGAACTGCGGGAGCCCCGCCCCCGGGCCGCCCAGCAAGGGCCAACGGCCCAGCCGGTACGTGGCGTGCCGTCGGTCGTCGCAGCGCCAGGCGCGGGAGGTCTCCTCCGTGCGGCGGCCCGCGCCGGCCGGCCGGTCGGACCGGGGGAGGGCCGTCGGGTTCGCGCAGCCGGATGTGGCCAGCGCGGACGTCAGCTCCTGTTCCGTCAGCGCCGTGGCCCGGAACCCGTGCCCGGCCAGTCGGCTCGCCAGCTGGTCGGCGACCCGCACCAGGCAGCGCTGCGCCCCCTCCCACCCGCCACCGCGCGCGGCGACCGCCTCCGGGCACAGTTCCGGGTCGAGCTTGAGGGCGATCCAGGTCAGCCGTACGGCAGGGGTGCCCGCCAGGGCCTGGAGCGGGGTGTAGGAGCGGGCCGCCGCGGAGTCGGCCGGCAGGTGGGGAGCCGGGGCGGGCCGGGTGTGCTGCACCAACTGGGCCGACTCCAGTCGGATCCCGTCCACTTCGAGGACGTCCCGTACGGCGGCCAGGGGCAGCGGACGGGCCGTGCGGTCCGCCCGCAGCGCGGTGGCGTCCGCGTCCACCCGGAGCACCGCCGTCAGGAAGGTGCCGTCGCCGACCATTCCGACCGGCCGGCGGTCGCGGCAGTCGTACGTCAGCGTGCGCAGCGCCGGATCGGCCTCCACCACCGTCCCCGCCGCGACCCCGGCGGGCAGGGCGGCGGCCCGACGACGGCGGCCCCGCAGCGCGAGGACGACGCCGAGCCACTCGGGGAGGGAGAGCCGGTGGCGTCGTACGACCGCGAGGAGCACCAGGATCAGGGCCACCACGCCCGCGGGCACCACCAGGAGCGGTTCCACGACTCCCGCCACCAGCGGCGCCGCGCACGCCAGCTGGAGGAGCACGAGCTGTTGCAATCGGAACGGTCCGCACGTCCCGGGGCTCGACACCGGACGCGGTGTCACCCCTTCGTGCGAGGGTGCGGCCACGTCCCCGCGCTGCTGCGTCACGCCGGTTCCCACACGCGCACCTCCCTCTCCGCAACGGGTGGATCAGGGGATTCCAGTGCGGTGCGACCACTGCCGCCCCACCCGGCCCCCGCTCAAATCACCCTGCCAAAAGCCGAATTGTTCACCCAGGGAGAGGGTGGTGCGGCCGGCGCCGCCGGGTCGCCTCCCCGTCAAGGGGCATAGTAGGGCCCGGTCCGTGGGTCGGGGCCCGGGTCGGACGCGCGGACCGGGCGATGTGGGGGGAGCAGGCGGTCTTGGCATCACGACGCGACGAGTTCAATGCGTACACGTTTGCGAAGCGCCGTACGGTGGCCGCGTTCCTCCAGCCTTCCGTCACGGGGAGCGAGGAGGGCGCCCCCAGGCCGCTGCGCGCGGTGCTCCCCTCCCTGATCGTCGGCGCCCTCGTACTGGTCGGCTTCGGGGCCTGGGGCATGTTCCGACCGCAGGCGCCCAAGGGGTGGAACGAGCCCGGCGCGCGGGTCATCGTCGGGAAGCAGTCGACGACGCGCTACGTGGTCCTCTCCACCGAGGTCGCCGGCGTGAGCCGGCCGCGGCTGCACCCGGTGCTCAACCTGGCCTCGGCCCGACTCCTCCTCGATCCGGCGAAGTTCAAGGTCGTCCACGTGGAGGACAAGGTGCTGGACGTCGGCCGGCCGCCGCGGGGGCCCGTCATCGGCATCCCCTACGCCCCCGACCGGCTGCCCGACGGGAAGGACGCGGGGAGGAGCAAACGCTGGGCCGTATGCCAACGGCCCGGCGGCAACGGCGAGGGCGTGCAGAGCGCCGTCTTCGTGCTCGCCGACCGCGAGGCCGGCCTGCTCGACGGCGGGCGCCGCACCACCGACGGGCAGGTGTTGTACGTCCGCAGCACGGGCGCCGGCAAGGAGCGGTACCTGGTCGACGCGGCGGGCATCAAGTACGCGTTCCCCGAGGGAGGGCCCGAAGCGGGCACCCTGACCACAGCCCTGGTCGGCGCCGCTGCCGTTCCCCAACCCGTCACCGAACAGTGGCTGGCCACCCTCGGCTCCGGCGACCGCCTCGGCTTCCCGCGCCTGCCCGGCACCCCCGGCGCGCACGCCGGCGTCCGGGGCCTGGCTGCCGGGGACGACCGGGTCGGCATGGTCCTGAGCGCCCAGACCGGTTCCGGCACCCAGTACTACGTCGTCCTGCCCGGCCGGGTCGCGTCCGTCACCGAGTTCGTCGCCCGGCTGCTGATCGCCGCACCCGCCACCGACACCCTCGACATGCACGGCCGGGCCCGCGAGGTCGACCTCCAGTCCCTCCCCTCCGGGACCGCGGACTTCGGGGCGGGGGCCCGATGGCCGAGCTCTCGGGGCGCCCAGGTCAACCGGGTCGATACCGCGCCGGGCGGGGGGCGGGCGGGCGCCCGACGCGACACCGTCTGCAGCGTCCTGCGTTCCGTCGACGCTCGCGGCGGCACGACCCTGAGCACCTGGGCGGGCCCCGGTTTCCCCGTCGACATCACCGCGAGCGGCACCGGCTCGTACGTCACCCCCGGCTCCGGCCTCCTCTACCGGCAGATCCAGGGCCTCCGGAGCGATACCGGCGGCACCCTGTTCCTGCTCACCGACACCGGCCTGCGCTACGCGGTCCAGGCCGGCGACGGCGACACGGGCGGGACCGGGGTCGGGCGGGCCGATCCCGGTCAGGCCCAGGCGCGACTCGGCTACGCCGGCGTGGTCCCGGTCCCGGTGCCGATCGCCTGGTCGGAGTTCCTGTCCAAGGGGCCGCGCCTGGACACCAACTCCGCGCGCCGGACGCAGGGTTCATGAAGAGGCCCTTCACCCGACGGCCCCCGGAGTCCCCTTCGTCCCGCACGGTGCCCTCCCGTGCCGGCCGTCTCGTGACCGCCTGCGGGCTCCTCGTGGCGTGCGGCACGGCGGGAACGCCCGCGCCGCACACCCCGTACGAGCAAGGGAGGGCGTACGAGCGCGGGCCTGCGCTCGTGCTCGACGGCACGGGCGAGTGCACCTTTCCCATGAAACGGCAGATCGCCGAGCGGCCATGGGCCCTCCAGCGGCTCCTCCTCGACGCCCTGTGGGCCGGGACGAAGGGCAAGGGCGTGCGCGTCGCGGTCATCGACACCGGGGTGGACCGGATCAACCCGCAACTCGCCGGCGCCCTCGACACGGCCGCCGGGAAGGACTTCGTCGATCCGAAGGGCGGAGACGGGACGAACGACACCGTCGGGCACGGCACCAAGGTCGCCGGAATCATCGCGGCCCGACCCCGGCGGGGCACCGGCTTCGTCGGTCTCGCCCCCGAGGCCACCGTCATCCCGATCCGGCACAACGACGGCCGGGGCAACGGCGGGGCCACCACACTCGCCCGGGCGATCGACCACGCCGTCGCCGCGCGCGCCCACGTCATCAACATCTCCCAGGACACCGACGCACCCCTCACCACCGATTCCGACCTGGCCCGGGCCGTCCGACGGGCCCTCGACGCGAACGTCGTGGTCGTCGCCTCGGCGGGCAACGACGGCCCGGCCGGTCACGGGCGCAGGACCTACCCGGCCGCCTTCCCCGGCGTCCTCGCCGTGGCCGCCTCCGACCGCAACAACGAACGCGCCCCCTTCTCCCAATCGGGCGACTTCATCGGGGTGGCCGCCCCCGGCGTCGACATGGTCTCCACGGTCCCCGGCTCCGGTCAGTGCGTCGACAACGGCACCAGCTTCTCCGCGCCCTGGGTCGCGGGCGTCGCCGCCCTGCTGCGCGCCGAGCACCCCCGTTGGACCGCCCCGGAGGTGGTGCGGCAGATCCAGAGCACGGCCGAGCGCGGCATCAACGGCCGTGACGACCAGCTCGGTTGGGGGGTCGTCGACCCGGTGCGCGCCGTCACCCGGGACCTCGTACCACCCGGACCCCCCGCCCCCGACCCCGGCCCGGCCCCCGCCCCACAGGCGGCGCCGCTGGGCCCGGCCGTGACGGCGCGGGAGCGCGAGGTGCGGATCGGTACGTACGCGCTCGGCGCGGGCGGGCTCCTGGTGGCCGTCATCGCCGGGACGGCGAGCGTGGTCCGCGATGCCCGCACCCGCCCGACCCCGCGATGACCTCCGCGCGGCCTGCCGGTCGTCACGCCCGGCGGGACCCGTCACACCCCCCGCAAGAAAACGAGGAGCGAGGAGCTTCGGATGACGAACACCTTCGGACTGGCCGACGATCCGGTCGTCAGGGCCGCCAACAAGATCTCCGAGACGGCCAACGCCGTGACCACCCAGTCCCGGGAACTGGCCGACATCCTCGCCACCGCCGGCGCGGGCTGGACCGGCGCCGGCGCGGAGGGGTTCAAGAAGGCGCAGGCGGACCTCAACATCGACCACGACGAGATCCGCCGCCTGCTCGGCGTCCTGCACCACGCGGTCGCGCAGACCAAGAACCTCACCAACGCGCAGGACGAGGAGGTCCGTTCGGTGTTCGCCGCGATCACCCCGGGCGGTCCGTCCGGCCTGAACGGCGTCTGACCCCCACGCCCGCCCGCCCCCAGCTCCGGCGAACCACCCCCCGAAGGAGAACGACATGTCCGGCACCGACGGCTACACCCGGGTCCGGTACGACAGCGTCCAGCAGATGGCGGACCGCATCAGAACCGTCTCGAACAACATCGTCAAGGACCTGGCCGAGATGGAGCAGGCCGTGAAGGTGGTCACCGACACCTGGGACGGCGAGGCGCACCTGGAGTACGTCGCGCTCCAGACGAAGTACCACCGCAGGGCCGACCACATGCGCCGGCAGCTGGAGTCCGTGGCCCGGCTCATCGAACAGGGCAAGGGCGACTACCGCGCCACCGACCTGAAGGCCTCGCGCCTGTTCACCGAGGCCTACTGAACCCCGTACCCGGCGCACGAAGAGGCGCGCCCGCACCGGGCGCGCCCCCGCGACGGGCGGTTCCCCGCCCGCACCGGACCTCAGGTCAGGTCGAACTCCCCGTCCCGCGCACCGAGCACGAAGGCCTCCCACTCGGCGGCCGTGTAGCGCAGCACGGTCTCCCGGTCCAGCGAGGACCGCATGGCCACCGCGCCCTCGGGCAGCTTGGCGATCTCGACCCGCTCCTCGTCCGGGCTGGTCCCCGGAGGGCCCTGCCACTCGACGCCGCTGATGTCGAGCGCGTACAGCTCGTCCTTCTCCTGCTGGGTGCCCATGTGCGGCCTTTCCCTCGGTCGTGCGGTGCTGCTCGGCTCTTCGCTGCCGATTATCGGCGGAACACGGCTCCCGGGTGCGGTTTTCCGGGTGATCCCCGCTACAGCCCCGGCATCCGCCCGAGCTGCACCAGCGAGGTGCCGCGCCGGCGCGACACGAAGTGGCCCCGACCGGGGGACATCGGACGCGGCCGGACCGTGCCGAGCAGATCGCCCTCCGACGGATCGCCCGACAGCACCACGCCCTGCGCGCCCAACTCCTTGATCCGCTGCATGAACGGTTCGTACAGCGCCCGCGAGGCCCCCGCCGAGTCGCGCGCGATGACGAACCGGACACCGGCGTCCCGGGCGAAGGGCAGGAACTCCGTCAGCGGTGCCAGCGGATTGCCCTGGCCGCCGGCCACCAGGTCGTAGTCGTCGACGATGACGAACACGTCCGGGCCCGTCCACCAGCTGCGGTCCCGCAACTGCCGCGGGGTGACGTCCGCCGGCGGTCGGCGCCGCGAGAACACCCCGACCAGCGCCTCCATGTGCAGGTGCAGCGAGTCCGACGTCGGCGCGTACTCCAGCAGGTGCTCCTCCGGGAGCGCCCCGAGCAGCCCGCGCCGGTAGTCCCCGACGACCAGCTTCGCCTCGTCCGGGGTGTACCGCTGGGCGATCCGGTGGGCGATGAGGCGCAGCAGGTTCGTCCGGCCCGACTCGCTCTCGCCGAACACCAGGAAGAACGGGTCCGACGCGAAGTCGACGAACACCGGCTCCAGGTCGCTCTCGCCGACGCCGATCGGGATGCCGCGCTCGGGGAACTCCCCGCCCTTGGGCAGCCGGTCCGCGGGCAGCGACCTCGGCAGCAGCCTCACGGCGGGAGCCGGCGGCCCCGCCCAGCCCGATCGCACCGCCGCCACGAAAGCCGCCGTGGCCTCCCCCAGGTCGTCCGTGCCGTGGCCCCCGTCGATCCGCGGCAGGGCCCCCAGGAAGTGCAGCTTCTCCGGGACCTGGCCGCGCCCCGGGACGCCCGCCGGTACGTTCGCCGCGACCCGTCGGTCGAACTCGGAGTCCATGACGTCGCCGAGCCGCAGCTCCAGCCTCCCCGGCATCTGGTCCTTCAGCGCCGGGCGGACCTCCATGTACCGGGACGCGGTGACCACCACGTGGATGCCGAATCCCAGACCCCGGGAGGCGATGTCCGTGACCACCGGCTCCAGGCCCTCGTACTCCCCGCGGAAACCGCCCCAGCCGTCGATGACGAGGAAGACGTCCCCCCAGGCCTCGTCGGGCAGCTCGCCCGCCGCGCGCCGGCGCCGGTACCCGTCCACGGAGTCGATCCCGTTCGCCCGGAAGAACTCCTCGCGCCGGCCGAGGACGCCCACCACTTCCGCGACCGTCCGCCGCACCCGCTCCGGGTCGAGGCGGGAGGCGATACCGCCCACGTGCGGCAGTTCCGCGATCGACGCCAGTGCGCCCCCGCCGAAGTCCAACCCGTAGAACTGCACCTCGCGCGGGGTGTGGGTGAGCGCGAACGAGGAGATCAGCGTCCGCACGAGCGTCGACTTGCCCGACCGCGGCCCGCCCACCACCAACAGGTGCCCCGTCGCCCCCGAGAAGTCCTGCAGCAGCGCCTCGCGCCGCTGCTCGAACGGCTTGTCGACCAGGCCCAGCGGCACCACCAGCCCGCCCGGCCGGTCGTACCCCCGCGCGTGCAGACCCCGTACGTCGTCCACCGCTGGGGCGGGCAGCAGCCGGTCCAGCGGGGGAGCCTGGTCCAGCGGCGGCAGCCATACCTGGTGCGCGGGCGCCCCCTGCCCCTCCAGCCGTCCCACGATCACGTCCAGCACCGTGTCGCCCGGCGTGTCGTCCCCGGCCGGATCCACCCGGGACGCCGGGTCCACCGCGTCCGCGTCCACCGCATCCCCGGGCGCCGCCGCCGGATCCGCGCAGGCCGGCGCCACCGGACCCGCCGTGAACAGCGCGGGCCGCCGCACCGCCGGGAACGGCCCCGCCACCGGAACCGGGCCGCCGGCGCCGTGGGCGCCCGAGACGTACGCCGCCTTGAAGCGGGTCATCCCGTCCGTACCGGCCTTCAGGTACCCCGAACCGGGCACCGACGGCAGGTGGTAGGCGTCCGGCACGCCGAGGGCCGTCCGCGACTCCGCCGCGGAGAAGGTCCGCAGCCCGATCCGGTACGACAGGTACGTGTCCAGCCCCCGCAGCTTGCCCTCCTCCAGCCGCTGCGAGGCCAACAGCAGGTGCACGCCCAGCGACCGCCCGATGCGGCCGATCCGCACGAACATGTCGATGAAGTCGGGCTTCGCCGTCAGCAGCTCGGAGAACTCGTCGATCACCAGGACCAGTGAGGCCAGCGGCTCCAGTGGCGCCCCGGCCGCGCGGGCCCGCTCGTAGTCGTGCAGGTTCGCGTGGTTGCCGGCCGCGCGCAGCAGCTCCTGACGCCGCTGGAGCTCTCCGCCGATCGAGTCGGCCATCCGGTCGACCAGCGTCAGATCGTCCGCGAGGTTCGTGATGACCGCCGCGACGTGCGGCAGCCGCCCCATCCCGGAGAACGTCGCACCACCCTTGAAGTCCGCCAGGACGAAGTTCAGCGTCTGCGAATCGTGCGTCACCGCCAGCCCCAACACCAACGTCCGCAGCAGCTCCGACTTGCCCGAACCCGTCGCCCCCACGCACAGCCCGTGCGGACCCATGCCCTCCTGCGCGGCCTCCTTCAGATCCAGCATCACCGGCGCGCCGTCCTCGCCCACGCCGATGGGCACCCGCAGCCGGTCCCCGGCCGACCGGGGACGCCAGGTCCGTGCCACGTCGACGGCGGCGGCGTCGCCCAGGTCCAGCAGGTCGGTGAAGTCCAGGTTCGTCAGCAGGGGCTCGTCGTCACCGCCATCCGTGCGCAGCGGCGCCAGCTGCCGGGCCAGGGCCTCCGCCTCGGGCAGCGACAGCACGTCCGGGACGCCCTCGTACGCGTCGCCCGTACCCGCCTCCAGGCGCAGCAGCCCCGGCCGGACCACGACCGACAGCCCACCGCGCGGCGCGTCCAGCTCGCCCGCGACCACCTCCACGACGGTCACGCCCTGCAGGCCCTCCACCGCCGCGAAGGCCGAATCCGCCGCCACCGCCGCCCCGTCCAGGACCACCAGCAGGTGCGGCCGGTCCAGCACCGGCGACGCGTCCCGGCCGAACCGCGGCCGCCCCTCCAACCGGGACGCCAGCAGCTCCTCCACCTCACCCGGGTCGTCACCGAACAGCCGCCTGGTACCGGCGCCGTCGAATTCGCCCGGCAGCTGCGCGTGCGGCAGCCACTTCGTCCAGTCCCACAACGGCGCCGCGTCCCGCGCGGCCACCACCGCCACCACCAGGTCGTCGGGGGAGTGCAACGCCACCAGCTGCGCCACCAACGCCCGCGCGGTCCCGCGCGCGGACCCGGCGTCCCCGGACACCGTCAGGTGGTAGAACGCCCGCACCGACACCGCCACCGGCAGCCCGTCCAGGCAGGAGTGCACCTCCAGGAAGCGCTGCAACGCGCCCGCCGCCAGCGGCTCCAGGTCGTCCACCGGCGCCGTCTCCGGCGCCACCGGCGCGGACGCGGGCCGCTGCGGGCCCAGCCCCAGCCTGGCCTGGCCGAAGTCCGCATCCCCGGGCCGCCGTTCCCACACCCGGGACCCGCCCGCCACCACCGCCCACAGCTGCTCCGGCGCCGGGTGCAGGTACAACTGCGCGTCGCGCTGTGCCCGCGCGGCACCGCGCACCCGACGGCGCGTCCGCGCCAGGTGCGCCAGGTAGTCCCGGCGCACGTCCGCCATCCGCCCCTGGGTACCGCGCCGGTGGCGCACCAACTGCGCGATGACCATGGCCACCGTGGACGCCAGCATCAGCACGCCCATCACCTTCATGAAGGGACCACCGGTCGGCAGGAAGAAGAACACGACCGACGACCCCATGCCGAGCATCGGCAGGAGCTGCATCAGCACCCCGTCCTCCTGCCCCCGCGGCAGGACCGGGGGCGGCTCCAACCGCACCTCTTCCGAGGGAACTTCCGGCGGCAGCGACCGGGGCGGGCGTTTGACGACGATCTGACTCACCGGAGCACCAGTCCCTTGACGACGGCCGGGCCGCCACGACCGACGCCCCCAAGTCCCGCTCAAGAAAGGGGAATTCCATCGCGGGCCGGTGATCCTAGTGGCCGAACGGCCCCCGAAAGCCCGGTTAGGGTGACGCCCGCAGTACGCGCGGACCCCGAACCGGGGCCCGCCGCGAGGCGCCGAAAAAAGGGGGTCACACAGGTGAGTACGGCCGGGGCTACGGGATTCCGCAGGGTCACCGTCGTGGCTCCCGACAGCCGCGTCGACGTCGCCCTTCCGGAGGACATCGCCGTCGCCGACGTGTACCCCGAACTGCTGCGCCTCACCCGCCCGCCCCAGCCCGTCGGCGCCCCCACCGGCTTCCACCTCGTACGCTGCTCCGGCGCCGTCCTCGACGGCGCCCGCACCCTCGCGGCCCAGCACGTCCTCGACGGCGAGGTGCTCGGCCTGCGCCCCTTCGCCGAGTCGCTGCCGCCCGCCGTGTTCGACGACGTCTGCGACGCCGTCGCCTCCGCCGTCGTCCGCGACCGCCGCCGCTGGAACGACGACATGCTGCGCGGCGCGGGCCTGACCGGCGCCGCCCTGCTCCTGGTCCTGCTCGCCGTCGTCCTCCGGTACGCCGACCCGGTCCGCCACGACGTCCACGGACCGCCCGCCCTCACCGCCGGAGCCCTGGGCCTCGTCCTCACCGCCGCGGCCGGGGCCCGTGCCCGCGTCCACCGCGACCGGGCCTGCGCCGCCGTCCTCGGCCTGGGTGCCCTCCCACTCCTCATGATCGCCGGCGCCGGTCTCGTCGCCCCCGGGCCCGGTGCCGGACCGGGCCGCCTCCAGTTCCTCCTCGGCTGCGTCTGCGTCCTCGTCGCCTCCGCCGCCCTGGTCGCCCTCACCCCGCAGGGCGACGCCCCCTTCGTGGCCGCCGCGTTCCTGGCCGCCACCGGCAGCCTCGCCGGGTTCGCCGTCCTCACCACCGGGGCCTCCGCGACCGCCGGCGCCGCCGTCTGCGGCCCCGTCGCCATCGGGCTCGTCGCCTTCCTCCCGGGCCTCGCCGCTCGCTCCGCCCGGCTGTCCATCGGCTACGCGGCACCCCGGAGCGCGCCCGAGGACACCGGGTACGCCACCACCCCGGACCGCCCCGACGCCGATCCGTACGGTTCCGCCGCCGCCCCGGCCGCCCCCCTCGACGCCGACCTCATCGCGGCCCGGGCCCGCCGGGGACACGAACTGCTCCTCGGTCTGCTCGGTGGCTGCGCGGCCGTCACCGTCGCCTCCGCGGCCGTCCTCGGCGCCTCGGGCGACCCGTGGGCCCGACTGCTCGCCCTCGCCACCGGACTCGCGATGCTCCTGCGGGCCCGTCTCTTCCGCCGCACCGCGCAGGTCGTCTGCGCCCTGACCGCGGGCATCGCCGCGATCGGCCTGCTGGTCCTGGCCCTGGCCTTGCACGCCCCCGACGGCCTGCTCCAGGGGCCCGCCGGCCCCCACCCGGGCGGAGACGGGGACCTCCGTACGCTCCGTCTCGCCGGCGCCGTCGCCGCCGGCGCGGCCCTCCTCACGGGAATTGCGCTTGTCATCCCCCGCAAGGGCCTGTCACCCTTCTGGGGACGGCTGCTCGACCTCACCGAGGCGGCGGTACTGCTAAGCCTGGTTCCGCTGACCCTGGCCGTGCTCGACGTCCACGACCGCGCCCGCGCTCTCACCGGCTGAGACGGCGAGACCCGCACGCCTGGTACGCTGTGTGACGGCCGTTTGTGTACGCGTCCCCCGGATCTCTCGACAGAGGGTCTGTGGACTGCGCTCAGCGGACCCCGCCTCCCGAGTCACGGAAGATCCCCAGAGAATTCGACCTGGGGCACTCGAAGGCAACGAAGACCTATTACAAGGAGTACGCGTGCCGCTCGACGCCGCAGTCAAGAAGCAGCTCATCGCAGAGTTCGGTGCCAAGGAGGGCGACACCGGCTCCCCCGAGGTCCAGGTCGCGATGCTGTCCCGCCGCATCTCGGACCTGACCGAGCACCTCAAGACCCACAAGCACGACCACCACTCCCGTCGTGGTCTGCTGATCCTGGTCGGCCAGCGTCGCCGCCTGCTGCAGTACCTGGCCAAGAAGGACATCCAGCGCTTCCGTGCGCTGGTCGAGCGCCTCGGCATCCGTCGCGGTGCGGCCGGCGCCAAGTAAAGACGCTGTGAAGGGAGCGGACCCCACAACGATGGGGCCGCTCCCTTTGCTGTACGTGCGCGACGCACCGGACGCTTTGTAGTCTGGAAACAGCGCACAAGAGGAAGAGGAGGAGCGCCCTCCCTACGCCGCCGGTCCTCGGTAGTGGTATCCGGAAAGCCCCGCCACGGGGCTCAGAACCGGGTGCTTCGATCGAAGACCGGCCCGCACGCCAGGAGCGCTTCTCCGGAACCGTCCACCACCACACGGGTGGCGGACGGAGACGACGAAAATGGAGAAAACGCTAGTGGAGAACGAGACCCACTACGCCGAGGCCGTCATTGACAACGGTTCCTTCGGCACCCGCACCATCCGCTTCGAGACGGGCCGTCTGGCCCGCCAGGCCGCCGGCTCCGCCGTTGCCTACCTGGACGACGACACGATGGTGCTGTCCGCCACCACCGCGTCGAAGAAGCCCAAGGACCAGCTCGACTTCTTCCCCCTGACGGTGGACGTCGAGGAGCGGCAGTACGCGGCCGGCAAGATCCCCGGCTCCTTCTTCCGTCGTGAGGGCCGGCCCTCCGAGGACGCGATCCTCACCTGCCGCCTGATCGACCGCCCGCTGCGCCCGTCCTTCAAGAAGGGCCTGCGCAACGAGATCCAGGTCGTCGCGACGATCATGGCGCTCAACCCCGACCACCTGTACGACGTCGTCGCGATCAACGCCGCGTCCGCGTCCACCCAGCTGGCCGGCCTGCCCTTCTCCGGCCCGATCGGCGGCGTCCGCGTCGCGCTGATCCGCGGCCAGTGGGTGGCCTTCCCGACGCACACCGAGCTTGAGGACGCCGTCTTCGACATGGTCGTCGCGGGCCGCACGCTCGAAGACGGCGACGTCGCGATCATGATGGTCGAGGCCGAGGCCACCGAGAAGACCATCGCCCTCGTCAAGGGCGGCGCCGAGGCGCCGACCGAGGAGATCGTCGCCTCCGGTCTGGACGCCGCGAAGCCCTTCATCAAGGTCCTCTGCAAGGCCCAGGCCGACCTGGCCGCCAAGGCCGCCAAGCCCGAGGGCGAGTTCCCGGTCTTCCTGGACTACCAGGACGACGTGTACGAGGCCCTCTCGGCCGCCGTCAAGGGCGAGCTCACCCAGGCGCTGACCATCGCGGGCAAGCAGGAGCGCGAGGCCGAGCTGGACCGCGTCAAGGACATCGCCGCCGACAAGCTCCTCCCGGCCTTCGAGGGTCGCGAGAAGGAGATCTCCGCCGCCTACCGCAGCCTCACCAAGGCCGTGGTCCGCGAGCGCGTGATCAAGGACAAGGTCCGCATCGACGGCCGCGGGCTCACGGACATCCGTACCCTCGCCGCCGAGGTCGAGGCCATCCCGCGCGTGCACGGCTCGGCGCTGTTCGAGCGTGGCGAGACCCAGATCCTGGGCGTCACCACCCTCAACATGCTCCGCATGGAGCAGCAGCTGGACACCCTCTCCCCGGTGACCCGCAAGCGCTACATGCACAACTACAACTTCCCGCCGTACTCCGTCGGCGAGACCGGCCGCGTCGGTTCGCCGAAGCGCCGCGAGATCGGCCACGGCGCGCTCGCCGAGCGCGCGATCGTGCCGGTCCTCCCGACCCGCGAGGAGTTCCCCTACGCGATCCGTCAGGTGTCCGAGGCCCTCGGCTCCAACGGTTCGACGTCCATGGGCTCGGTCTGCGCCTCCACCATGTCGCTGCTGAACGCCGGTGTGCCCCTCAAGGCCCCCGTCGCCGGTATCGCCATGGGCCTGATCTCCCAGGAGATCGACGGCAAGACCCACTACGTCGCCCTCACCGACATCCTCGGTGCGGAGGACGCGTTCGGCGACATGGACTTCAAGGTCGCCGGCACCAAGGAGTTCGTCACCGCGCTCCAGCTGGACACCAAGCTCGACGGCATCCCCGCCTCCGTCCTGGCCGCGGCCCTGACGCAGGCCCGTGACGCCCGCCTCCACATCCTCGACGTGATGATGGAAGCGATCGACACGCCGGACGAGATGTCCCCGAACGCCCCGCGGATCATCACCGTCAAGATCCCGGTGGACAAGATCGGTGAGGTCATCGGCCCCAAGGGCAAGATGATCAACCAGATCCAGGAGGACACCGGCGCCGAGATCACGATCGAGGACGACGGCACCATCTACATCGGTGCCTCCGACGGCCCGGCCGCCGAGGCCGCCCGCGCCACGATCAACGCGATCGCCAACCCGACCATGCCGGAGGTCGGTGAGCGGTACCTGGGTACGGTCGTCAAGACCACCACCTTCGGTGCCTTCGTCTCCCTCATGCCCGGCAAGGACGGCCTGCTGCACATCTCGCAGATCCGCAAGCTCGCCGGTGGCAAGCGCGTGGAGAACGTCGAGGACGTGCTCGCGGTCGGCACCAAGGTGCAGGTCGAGATCGCCGAGATCGACCAGCGCGGCAAGCTGTCCCTGATCCCCGTGATCGACGGCGAAGCCGCCGGTGACGACGCCGACAAGGACGACTCCGACAAGTGACGTCGCGTAGTTCCCGTGTGACGGCCCGCCCCTCTTCGGAGGGGCGGGCCGTCGCCCGTACCCAAACCCTGCTCAAGGGGCAGAACGGCATCGGCACCGTCCGACGCACCGTCCTCCCCGGCGGACTGCGCATCGTCACCGAGACGCTGCCCTCCGTCCGCTCCGCCACCTTCGGCATCTGGGCGAACGTGGGCTCCCGGGACGAGACGCCCACGCTCAACGGCGCCACCCACTACCTGGAGCACCTCCTCTTCAAGGGCACCGAGAAGCGCAGTGCCCTCGACATCTCCTCCGCGATCGACGCGGTCGGCGGCGAGATGAACGCCTTCACGGCGAAGGAGTACACCTGCTACTACGCCCGGGTGCTCGACACCGACCTGCCGCTGGCCATCGACGTGGTCTGCGACATGCTCACCGGCTCGCTGATCCGCGAGGAGGACGTCGTCGCCGAGCGCGGCGTCATCCTCGAAGAGATCGCGATGACCGAGGACGACCCGGGCGACGTGGTCCACGACCTGTTCGCCCGCACCATGTACGGGGACTCGCCGCTCGGCCGCCCCGTCCTCGGCACCGTCGACACGATCAACGCCCTCGGCGCCGACCGGATCCGCCGCTTCTACAAGAAGCACTACGATCCGACCCGCCTGGTCGTCGCCGCGGCCGGCAACGTCGACCACGACAAGGTCGTGCGCCAGGTCCGCGCCGCCTTCGAGAAGGCGGGCGCGCTCACCCGCACCGACGCCGAACCCGTGGGCCCGCGCACCGGAACCAAACGGATCCGCACCTCCGGCCGGGTCGAACTCGTCAACCGCAGGACCGAGCAGGCGCACGTCGTCCTCGGCATGCCGGGCCTCGCCCGCACCGACGAACGCCGCTGGGCCCTGGGCGTCCTCAACACCGCCCTCGGCGGGGGCATGTCCTCGCGCCTCTTCCAGGAGGTCCGCGAGAAGCGCGGCCTGGCCTACAGCGTGTACTCGTACACCTCGGGCTTCGCGGACACCGGCCTCTTCGGCGTCTACGCAGGCTGCCGACCCAGCCAGGTCCACGACGTCCTGCGGATCTGCCGCGACGAGCTCGACAAGGTCGCCGCCGACGGACTCGACGACGACGAGATCCGCCGCGCCATCGGCCAGCTCTCCGGCTCCACCGTCCTCGGACTGGAGGACACCGGCGCGATCATGAACCGCATCGGCAAGAGCGAGCTCTGCTGGGGCGACCAGATGTCCGTCGACGACATGCTGGCCCGGATCGCCGCCGTGACCCCGGACGACGTCCGCGCGGTCGCCGCGGACGTACTGGCACAGCGCCCCTCCCTCGCGGTGATCGGGCCGCTGAAGGAGAAGCAGGCCGCCCGCCTCGACGAAGCGGTGGCCTAGCTCCGTACGGGCCCGGGCCCGTACCCGTAACAAGGCTGCACACACTTAAGGACGGAACATGAGCAAGCTGCGCGTGGCGGTCCTCGGCGCCCGGGGCCGCATCGGCTCCGAGGCGGTCAAGGCCGTCGAGGCCGCCGAGGACATGGAGCTGGTGGCGGCCCTCGGCCGCGGCGACAAGCTGGAGACGGTGGCCGAGGCCGGCGCCCAGGTCGTGGTCGAGCTGACCACGCCCGACTCCGTCATGGAGAACCTGGACTTCCTCGTCCGCCACGGCATCCACGGCGTGGTCGGCACCACCGGCTGGACCGAGGGCCGCCTCGGACAGCTGAACACCTGGCTCGCCGGCTCCCCGCGGACCGGGGTGCTCATCGCCCCGAACTTCTCCATCGGGGCCGTCCTGACCATGAAGTTCGCGTCCCAGGCCGCACGCTACTTCGAATCCGTCGAAGTGGTCGAACTGCACCACCCGAACAAGGTCGACGCGCCCTCCGGCACCGCGACCCGTACGGCGCAGCTCATCGCGGCCGCCCGCGCCGAGGCCGGCCTCGGCGCGCAGCCCGACGCCACCGCCACCGCCCTCGACGGCGCCCGCGGCGCGGACGTCGACGGGGTGCCGGTGCACGCCGTCCGCCTCCGGGGCCTGCTGGCCCACCAGGAGGTGCTGCTCGGCAGTGAGGGCGAGACCCTCACGATCCGTCACGACTCCCTGCACCACAGCAGCTTCATGCCGGGCATCCTGCTCGGCGTACGCCGCGTGACGCAGACCCCGGGCCTCACCTTCGGCCTGGAAAACTTCCTCGACCTCGGCTGATGAGGCAGTAGTCCCATGCGCGCGAAGATCACGTACTTCATCACGGCCGCCGTCCTGGTCGTCTACTTCGTCCTGGTCGGCAGCCGGGGCCTGATGCTGCTCCGGCAGGGCACCTGGATCACCGTCACCTTCGGCGTGGCCGTGCTGATCCTCCCGGTCATCGGCGTGTGGTTCCTCTGGAAGAACACCCAGTTCGTCACCCGGGCCAACCAGCTCGCGACCGAGCTGGAGGCCGAGGGCGGCCTCCCGGTGGACGAGCTGGAACGGGACGAGTACGGCCGGATCCTGCGGGACTCGGCCGACGAGGTCTTCGCGCGCCGCAAGGCCGAGACCGAGGACGCGCCGGGGGACTGGCGCACCTGGTTCCGGCTCGCCGTCGCCTACCACGACGCCCGCGACACCCCGCGGGCCCGCAAGGCGATGCAACGCGCCATCGCCCTCCACACCGGAAAGCCCGCACGGGTCTGATCCCCGTACGGGCTTTCCGGCGGCCACGCCCGACCTGTCAGGCCGTTACGGGCCGGTACTCCTGCGCCCACGCCTCCAGCACCCCGGCGGCCCGGTCGAAGGCCTCGCCCCGGGACAGGAAGTCGGCGTTGTGGTCGGTCAGCAGCACCGGCAGCTCCGCACCGGAGGGACCGGCCACGGTCAGCGCCTGACCCTGGACGGTCCGGGGAAGGCCCAGCCAGCGCACCGGCTGCTGGACCGTCCGGATGGAGTCGATCCCGCTCCAGGCGACCGAGCGGGTCCGGAAGAACCCGACCCGCCGCAACCCGTGCGGGCTCACCCAGACGCCCGTACGGAGCATGCGCAGCGCGGAGCCGACGACGACGAGCGAGGCGGCCAGGGCGATGCCCGCCCCCAACCAGGTCCCGGCGAAAGCAATGATCATCGTGGCCAGCAGCATGAAGGCCGCCAGCAGGAGCAGGACGGCCGAGCCGGCCACCCGCCAGGGACCGGGCCGGTAGGGCCGGCGCCAGCGCTCCGGATCCGCGTGGGGGAGGGCTTCGTCCTCATGTGCGTCGAAAACGCCGTCGGCCGTCAAGAAGGGCAGGGGCACGGCAGGACCTCACTCACGTGCACGTTCGATTGGGCAGTGCCCGTGAGGCTACCGTCCTTCGGACGCCTGGGACTGCTGCGCCTTTCCGGTCGCCTCGTACGGCTGCAGTGCGGGCATACCGAAGAGCAACGAGCCGACGAGCCCCGCCACCACGGTCAGTCCGACCAGACTACGGGCGGCCAACTGGGTCCTGCTCAGACTCTCGCGCGGCGGCGGAGTGACGTTACTGCGGAAACGGTCGGCCTCGGCGACGAAGGCGAACGGGACGGGTTCGCGCCGGCGAAACATGGGAGCGACTCTCCTCACGATCAGGGCCCGGAGGCCATGGGGTCGGGACGGTTGGGGTTCTCCCTGTAGGACGTACGAACTCCCCGATCGGTGCCTGAAATCGGGACATCAACCAAAAAACTTGGCATCCCGTCAGCTGTCCGGGCGACGGCGGCGGTCCCTGCGGCTGCGCGGGGAGCCACCTCGCGCGCCGTAGAGTGGGCGCGCCCCAGGTAAGACCGTTCGGAAGGACCCCGTGTGAGCGAGACCGCTGCTTCAGACCTGAAACCCAGCTTCCGTAGTGAGGTGACGGTGGAGCTGGTGAAGCACTCCGCCGCCGACTCCGACGTGCTGTGGGCAGCCCGCGTCTCCACGGCCGGCGAGCAGTCCCTGGAGGAGCTCCAGAAGGACCCGGAGCGTTCCAAGGGCCTCATCAACTACCTGATGCGCGACCGCCACGGCAGCCCCTTCGAGCACAACTCGATGACCTTCTTCATCAGCGCCCCGATCTTCGTGTTCCGCGAGTTCATGCGGCACCGTGTGGGCTGGTCCTACAACGAGGAATCCGGCCGCTACAGGGAGCTCCAGCCGGTCTTCTACGTCCCGGACGCCGAGCGCAAGCTCGTCCAGGAGGGCCGCCCCGGCAAGTACGTCTTCGTCGAGGGCACCGAGGCGCAGCAGGAGCTGACGGGCCGGGTCATGGAGGACTCGTACCGCCAGGCCTACGAGGCGTACCAGGAGATGCTGGCGGCGGGCGTGGCGCGAGAGGTCGCCCGTTCGGTCCTGCCGGTCGGTCTGTTCTCCTCGATGTACGCCACCTGCAACGCCCGCTCGCTCATGCACTTCCTCGGTCTGCGCACCCAGCACGAGCTGGCGGCGGTCCCGTCCTTCCCGCAGCGGGAGATCGAGATGGTCGGCGAGAAGATGGAGCAGCACTGGGCGCAGCTCATGCCGCTGACCTACGCGGCCTTCAACGGCAACGGCCGCGTTGCCCCGTAAGGCTCGATGCACGAGCGGCGTACACATGTGCGGAGACAAGTCCCAAGTGTCCGTATTGCGGCGTTTCGTAAAGTTCATCTAGGCTGATCAAACGGACCCGGCACTGCTTGAACCCCCGAGCAGGCAGTGCCGGGATCCAACAACCCCCGGGAGCCGCGACTCGGAGGTTCCCCCTGTTGACGTCACCCGAGGGGACACCGCGAGCGTGGCAGCGAGTAGCGTGTTACCCATGGCTCCGATCTCGACTCCGCAGACCCCCTTCGGGCGGGTCCTCACCGCCATGATCACGCCGTTCACGGCGGATGGCGCACTTGACCTCGACGGCGCGCAGCGTCTCGCCGTCCATCTGGTGGACGCAGGCAACGACGGCCTGATCATCAACGGCACCACCGGTGAGTCGCCCACGACCACCGACGCGGAGAAAAACGACCTCGTACGAGCCGTACTGGAGGCGGTCGGCGACCGCGCCCACGTCGTCGCCGGCATCGGTACGAACGACACCCGCCACACCCTGGAGCTGGCCCGCCAGGCCGAGCGCACCGGCGCCCACGGCCTGCTCGCCGTCACCCCCTACTACAGCAAGCCGTCGCAGGAGGGCCTCCGCCGCCACTTCACGGCCATCGCGGACGCGACCGGACTGCCGGTCATGCTCTACGACATTCCCGGCCGCAGCGGTGTTCCGATCAATACCGAAACCCTGGTCCGGCTGGCCGAGCACCCCCGTATCGTTGCCAACAAGGACGCCAAGGGTGACCTCGGCCGTGCCGGCTGGGCCATCGCCCAGAGCGGCCTGGCCTGGTACTCGGGCGACGACATGCTGAACCTGCCGCTCCTGTCGATCGGCGCGGTCGGCTTCGTCTCCGTCGTCGGCCACGTGGTCACCCCCGAGCTGCGCGCCATGCTCGAAGCGCACCTGGGCGGCGACGTGCAGAAGGCCACCGAGATCCACCAGAAGCTACTTCCCGTCTTCACCGGCATGTTCCGCACCCAGGGCGTGATGACCACCAAGGGCGCGCTGAACCTGCAGGGCCTGCCCGCGGGCCCGCTGCGACTTCCGCTGGTCGAGCTGTCCGCCGAAGAGACCGCGCAGCTCAAGATCGATCTTGCCGCGGGCGGGGTACAGCTCTGACAACAGACTTCACAACTCAATAAGCAAGACCACGAAGACGAACGCAAAGTGCACGAATGACATGCGCGCCACGTGCCTTGAGGGGTACGTGGCGCGCGTGGTGAAGGAGAAACTTTTGAGCCACCCGCACCCTGAACTCGGTCCGCCGCCGAAGCTCCCGAAGGGCGGCCTCCGGGTCACCCCGCTGGGCGGTCTCGGCGAGATCGGCCGAAACATGACCGTCTTCGAGTTCGACGGTCGCCTGCTGATCGTCGACTGCGGCGTCCTCTTCCCCGAGGAGGAGCAGCCGGGCATCGACCTGATCCTGCCGGACTTCTCGTCGATCCGGGACCGCCTCGACGACATCGAGGGCATCGTCCTCACGCACGGCCACGAGGACCACATCGGCGCAGTCCCGTACCTCCTGCGGGAGAAGCCGGACATCCCGCTGATCGGCTCCAAGCTGACCCTCGCCCTCATCGAGGCGAAGCTCCAGGAGCACCGCATCCGCCCCTACACCCTTGAGGTGAAGGAGGGCGAGCGCGAGGGCCTCGGCCCGTTCGACTGCGAGTTCATCGCCGTCAACCACTCCATCCCGGACGCCCTGGCCGTGGCCATCCGCACCGGCGCCGGCATGGTCGTCTGCACGGGCGACTTCAAGATGGACCAGCTGCCGCTGGACAACCGTCTGACCGACCTCCACGCCTTCGCGCGGCTGAGCGAGGAAGGCATCGACCTCCTCCTCTCCGACTCGACGAACGCCGAGGTCCCGGGCTTCGTCCCGCCGGAGCGCGACATCTCGAACGCCATCCGCGGCGTCTTCGCGAGCGCGCAGAAGCGGATCATCGTGGCCTCGTTCGCGAGCCACGTGCACCGCATCCAGCAGATCCTGGACGCCGCCCACGAGTACGGCCGCAGGGTCGCGTTCGTCGGCCGTTCCATGGTCCGCAACATGGGCATCGCCCGTGACCTGGGCTACCTCCGGGTCCCGGCCGGCCTCGTCGTCGACGTCAAGACCCTCGACGACCTGCCGGACGACGAGGTCGTGCTGGTGTGCACGGGCTCGCAGGGCGAGCCGATGGCCGCGCTGTCCCGCATGGCCAACCGCGACCACCAGATCCGGATCGTCCCGGGCGACACCGTGATCCTGGCGTCGTCCCTGATCCCGGGCAACGAGAACGCGGTCTACCGCGTGATCAACGGCCTGACCCGCTGGGGCGCGAACGTCGTGCACAAGGGCAACGCCAAGGTGCACGTCTCCGGACACGCCTCCGCCGGCGAGCTGCTGTACTTCTACAACATCTGCAAGCCGCGGAACCTCATGCCGGTCCACGGCGAATGGCGCCACCTGCGCGCCAACGCGGAGCTCGGCGCGATGACGGGTGTCCCCAAGGACCGCATCGTCATCGCCGAGGACGGAGTGGTCGTCGACCTGATCGACGGCAAGGCCCGCATCTCGGGCAAGGTCCAGGCCGGCTACGTCTACGTCGACGGCCTTTCGGTCGGCGACGTCACCGAGGCCTCCCTCAAGGACCGGCGCATCCTCGGCGACGAGGGCATCATCTCGGTCTTCGTCGTGGTGGACAGCACCACGGGCAAGGTCGTGACCGGCCCGAACATCCAGGCCCGCGGCTCCGGCATCGAGGACTCCGCCTTCGCGGCGATCCTGCCGAAGATCGAGGAAGCCATCGCACGCGCCGCCGCCGACGGCGTGGCCGAGCCGCACCAGATCCAGCAGCTCATCCGCCGCACCATGGGCAAGTGGGTCTCCGACGGATACCGCCGGCGCCCGATGATCCTCCCGGTCGTGGTCGAGGTCTGACCTCGCCCGTAGCGACCACACCGGAGCGGGGCAACCGGATTTGCATCCGGGGGCCCCGCTCCAGTACGTTTACGTCTCCACCTCGCAGGGCCCCGAGCACACACGTGCGCCCGGACCGATCTGCGAGTGGGTGGGATCGAAGACCCGGGGAAACCTGATAAAGTCTGATCCGCCCGAAAGGGAAAGGCCCTCCGAAGGCCATCTGAATTCAAATCGAGTCGGAAACGACACGGAAATGAATCTGATAGAGTCGGAATCGCCGGAAAGGGAAAGCGCGAAAGCGCAGGACCTGGAAAGCACCGAGGAAATCGGGCCCGAAAGAGTCTGATAGAGTCGGAAACGCAAGAACAGAGCAGGACAACAGAACGAAAGCCCGGAGGAAAGCCCGCGAGGGTGAGTACAAAGAAAGCGTCCGTTCCTTGAGAACTCAACAGCGTGCCAAAAATCAACGCCAAAAGTTGATACCCCGTCCATTTCGGTGGATGAGGTTCCTTTGAAAAAGACCTGTGGGGTCGCCTTCGGGTGATGCTTGCAGGCAATTACACAGCGAGGACGTTGTGGCGCGTCGG
>NZ_JBVIVP010000018.1:0-158391 GCF_055595445.1 Streptomyces sp. NPDC040432
GCGACCTCGCGGGCGATCCGGGCACCGGACTCCGACAGCTCGAAGTTGCGTTCCGGGATGTCGTACTCCGCGAGGGCGGCGAAGTTCGCGCCGAAGGTGTTCGTCTCGACGCAGTCGACACCGACGGAGAAATAGGCCTCGTGGACCGAGCGGACGATGTCCGGTCGGGTGACGTTCAGAACCTCGTTGCAGCCCTCCAACTGCTGGAAGTCCTCCAACGTCGGGTCCTGCTCCTGGAGCATCGTTCCCATGGCTCCGTCGGCGACGACCACACGGGTGGCGAGCGCCTCCCGAAGGGCGTCGGCCCGGGTCTGGGTGTCTGCGGGCGGGTTCGGCAACGAGGCCATGGTTGTGCTCCCTGGGATGCGACGGCTGTCGGCTTTGCACCCCCTCGTGTCAAGGGTGCACGCGGTCAGGGTAACCGTGCGGCAACAACCCCGGTGGGGGCGTCCCACGTGGCGGACTGCATTCTGTGCGCGGGACTACGCCCGGGGGTGTGACGGTGTGCACTGACTGCGGGAATCGCCCAACCATGCACAAGGTCGGCATCGACCGATAGTGTTCAGCATTGTCGAACTACGTCAGCAGGAGGCTGCGCGATGGCACGGAACATCCAGTCGCTCGAACGAGCCGCTGCGATGCTGCGGCTCCTGGCGGGCGGGGAGCGCCGACTGGGACTTTCGGATGTGGCGTCGTCCCTTGGCCTGGCCAAGGGCACGGCGCACGGGATCCTGCGCACCCTGCAGGCCGAGGGTTTCGTCGAGCAGGACCCGGCGTCGGGGCGCTACCAGCTGGGCGCGGAGCTGCTGCGCCTGGGCAACAGCTACCTGGACGTGCACGAGCTGCGCGCCCGCGCCCTGGTGTGGACGGACGACCTGGCCCGGGCCAGCGGCGAGAGCGTGTACGTGGGGGTGCTGCACAAGAGCGGGGTGCTGATCATGCACCACGTGTTCCGGCCGGACGACAGCCGTCAGGTGCTGGAGGTGGGGGCCATGCAGCCGCTGCACTCCACAGCCCTGGGCAAGGTCCTGTCGGCCTACGACCCGGTCGCGCACACGCAGGTGGTGGAGGTGGAGCGGGACTCGTTCACGCCCCGCACGGTCACGGACGCGGTGGGCTTCGAGGAGGTCCTGGCGCTGACCCGGGCGCGCGGCTGGGCCGCGGACGTGGAAGAGACCTGGGAGGGCATCGCGTCGGTCGCGGCGCCCATCCACGACCGGCGCCGGATGCCGGTCGGGGCGGTGGCCGTCGCGGGGGCCGTGGAGCGGGTCTGCGGGGAGGGCGGGGAGCCCCGGGCGTCACTGGTGGCCTCGGTCCGGGACTGCGCACGGTCGGTTTCGCGCGATCTCGGGGCGGGCCGGTTCTGAGCTTGACTTGATTCGTTCGGCCCACCCAAGGGGCGCTTCAGGCGCTCTTTGGGTGGGTTTTGTCATTTCCGGACCGCTCAATGGCCTGATTTGGGCGATCGTACCGTGTGGTAACGATCCGGTTCTTTGACCTGGCCAACCCTTGACGCGTTCTTCATCCAGGCGGAAAACTGCCGTTCATCGGTCGGCATTGTCGAACACCTACCGGCAATACGCGTTAGGCTATGGCGAGGCCAAGGACCGGTGCAGCACTCACCGAGTGTGTGGACCACCGGAGGGACCCGGTGTCCACCCACCCCTGGACGTAAGAACAAAGGAGTCGCGGGTGTCCAGCTCCGACATCTTCATCGGCGAGACCATCGGTACCGCCCTGCTCACTCTTCTCGGTGGTGGCGTCTGCGCCGCCGTCACCCTCAAGAGCTCCAAGGCCCGCAACGCGGGCTGGCTCGCGATCACCTTCGGCTGGGGTTTCGCCGTACTGATCGCCGCCTACGTCTCCGCTCCGCTCTCCGGGGCCCACCTGAACCCGGCCGTCACGTTCGGCATCGCCGTCAAGACCGGCGAGTGGGGCGACGTCCCCGTGTACCTCGCGGGACAGCTCCTCGGTGCCATGCTGGGTGCCGTGCTGATGTGGATCACGTACTACGGCCAGTTCCGCGTGCACCTGTCGGACCCGGAGCACATCCGCGACGCCAAGCTCGGTCCCGAGGACCCGCACCCGCACGACCAAGCCGGCCCGGTCCTCGGCATCTTCTCCACGGGCCCCGAGATCCGTAATGTCGTGCAGAACCTCGCCACCGAGATCATCGGCACCGCCGTCCTGGTCCTGGCCATCCTGACCCAGGGCCTCCAGGACGACGGCAAGGGACTCGGTGTGATCGGTGTCCTGATCACCTCGTTCGTGGTCGTCGGCATCGGCCTCTCGCTGGGCGGCCCCACCGGCTACGCCATCAACCCGGTGCGCGACCTCGGTCCGCGCATCGTGCACGCCCTGCTCCCGCTGCCCAACAAGGGCGGCTCGGACTGGGGGTACTCCTGGATCCCGGTCGTCGGCCCGCTCGTCGGTGCCGTTCTCGCCGGCGGTCTGTACAACATCGCGTTCGCCTGATCAGCATCTGCAGCGCTCGTAAGATCCGCACCGCACTCCTGATTCCGCCAACTCACCAGACCTGCCAGGAGCAGCCATCATGACCAGCAGCACCGGCCCCTTCATCGCCGCGATCGACCAGGGCACCACCTCCTCCCGCTGCATCGTCTTCGACCGCGACGGGCGCATCGTCGCCGTCGACCAGAAGGAGCACGAGCAGATCTTCCCGAAGCCGGGCTGGGTCGAGCACGACGCCGCCGAGATCTGGACCAACGTCCAGGAGGTAGTCGCCGGAGCCATCGCCAAGGCGGAGATCACCGCCGCCGACGTCAAGGCCGTCGGCATCACCAACCAGCGCGAGACCACCCTGCTGTGGGACAAGAACACCGGCGAGCCGGTGCACAACGCGCTGGTCTGGCAGGACACCCGCACCGACGCCCTGTGCAAGGAGCTCGGTCGCAACGTCGGCCAGGACCGCTTCCGCCGCGAGACCGGGCTCCCCCTCGCCAGCTACTTCGCCGGCCCCAAGGTCCGCTGGCTGCTCGACAACGTCGAGGGCCTGCGCGAGCGCGCCGAGGCGGGCGACATCCTCTTCGGCACCATGGACTCGTGGGTCATCTGGAACCTCACGGGCGGCGCCCAGGGCGGCGTGCACGTCACCGACGTCACCAACGCCTCGCGCACCATGCTGATGAACCTGCACACGCTGGCCTGGGACGACAAGATCGCGGAATCGATGGGCGTCCCGCTCAACGTCCTCCCCGAGATCAAGTCCTCCGCCGAGGTCTACGGCCACGTCAAGGAAGGCGTCCTCGCCGGCGTCCCGGTCGCCTCGGCGCTCGGTGACCAGCAGGCCGCCCTCTTCGGACAGACCTGTTTCGCCGAGGGCGAGGCGAAGTCCACGTACGGCACCGGCACGTTCATGCTGATGAACACCGGCGACAAGATCATCAACTCCTACAGCGGCCTGCTGACCACGGTCGGCTACCAGATCGGCGACCAGAAGCCGGTCTACGCCCTGGAAGGCTCCATCGCCGTCACCGGCTCGCTCGTCCAGTGGATGCGCGACCAGATGGGCCTGATCAAGTCGGCCGCCGAGATCGAAACCCTGGCCTCCTCGGTCGAGGACAACGGCGGCGCCTACTTCGTGCCGGCCTTCTCCGGCCTGTTCGCCCCGTACTGGCGCTCCGACGCCCGCGGCGTGATCACCGGCCTGACCCGGTACGTCACCAAGGCGCACATCGCCCGTGCCGTCCTGGAGGCCACCGCCTGGCAGACCCGCGAGATCACCGACGCCATGACCAAGGACTCCGGCGTCGAGCTGGCGGCCCTCAAGGTCGACGGTGGTATGACCTCCAACAACCTGCTGATGCAGACGCTCTCGGACTTCCTGGACGCACCCGTGGTGCGCCCGATGGTCGCCGAGACCACCTGCCTCGGCGCCGCCTACGCCGCCGGCCTGGCCGTCGGCTTCTGGCCCGACACCGACGCCCTGCGCGCCAACTGGCGCCGCGCGGCCGAGTGGACCCCGCGGATGCCCGCCGAGCAGCGGGACCGCGAGTACAAGAGCTGGCTCAAGGCCGTGGAGCGGTCCATGGGCTGGGTCGACGACGAAGACGCCAGCTGACCGTACCGGCTGACGAATCGACGAGGAGCTAAAGAGACATGAGCAGCCTGCAGAGCGTCCCCACCCTGGGTACGCACCCGACAGCCGGTTCCAACGCGAGCCGCGCCGAGACCCGTGAGCAGTTGGCCAAGGCCACGTACGACCTGCTGGTCATCGGTGGTGGAATCCTGGGCACCTCGGTGGCCTGGCACGCCGCGCAGTCGGGTCTGCGGGTCGCCATGGTGGACGCCGGTGACTTCGCCGGCGCCACCTCCTCCGCCTCCTCCAAGCTCGTCCACGGCGGTCTGCGCTACCTGCAGACCGGCGCGGTCAAGCTCGTCGCGGAGAACCACCACGAGCGCCGGGTGCTGGCCAAGGACGTGGCCCCGCACCTGGTCAACCCGCTGACCTTCTACCTGCCCGTGTACAAGGGCGGTCCGGTCGGCGCGGCGAAGCTGGGCGCGGGCGTGTTCGCGTACTCGGCGCTCTCGGCCTTCGGTGACGGGATCGGCAAGGTCATCTCGCCGGCCCGCGCCGTCGCCGACAACCCGGGCCTGAAGACGGACAACCTGAAGGCCGTCGCGGTCTACTACGACCACCAGATGAACGACTCCCGCGTCGCCGTCATGACGGTCCGCGCGGCCGTCGAGTCGGGTGCGGTCGTCCTCAACCACGCCGAGGTCACCGGGCTGCGCATGACGCGCGGCCGGGTCAGCGGTGCCGAGCTCAAGGACCGCCTCGACGGCACCGAGTTCGGCGTCGACGCCCGTGTCGTGCTCAACGCCACCGGCCCGTGGGTGGACCACCTGCGGCGCATGGAGGACAAGCACTCGATGCCGTCGATCCGCCTGTCCAAGGGCGCGCACATCGTGATGAAGCGCAAGTCGCCGTGGAAGGCCGCCATGGCCACCCCGATCGACAAGTACCGCATCACCTTCGCCCTCCCGTGGGAGGACCAGCTGCTGCTCGGTACGACCGACGAGGTCTACGAGGGCGACCCGGCGGACGTGCGCGCCACCGAGTCCGACATCCAGCAGATACTCGACGAGGCGGCGTTCTCCGTGAACGACGCGGACCTCGACCGTTCCCTGATGACGTACGCCTTCGCGGGCCTGCGGGTGCTGCCCGGCGGTCCCGGCGGCGTGGAGAAGGCCAAGCGCGAGACGGTCGTCTCCGAGGGCGCGGGCGGCATGCTGTCGGTGGCCGGCGGCAAGTGGACGACGTACCGTCACATCGGCCGTGTGGTCATGGACAAGCTGGCCAAGCTCCCGGGCAGCCCGCTGACCGAGGACATGGAGCCGCAGAAGTCGCTGGTGCGCCGGATCCCGCTGCCCGGTGTCGCCAACCCGAACGCGGTCGCGCACCGACTGCTGGTGGACCGCGAGCCCGGCACCCGGATGGACCCGCTGACGGCCCGCCACCTGGCCTCGCACTACGGTTCGCTGGCCTTCGACATCGCGCGCATCGCGAACGAGGACCCGGCGCTGGCCGAGCGCATCCACCCGGACGGTCCGGAGATCTGGGCCCAGGTCGCCTACGCCCGTGACAACGAGTGGGCCGAGACGGTCGACGACGTGCTGCGCCGCCGCACGACGGTGACGGTGCGTGGTCTGGACGACGCCTCCGTGCGCGCCCGCGTCGAGGAGATGCTGGGTCACAAGGCATAGCTCCCGCGCAGGTGGGGAAGAGGGGCGGTTCCGAGGGGAACCGCCCCTCCGTCGTGGGCTGTGGTCGGTGCCACCTCAAGGCTTAGGCTGACCCACGTACGCAAGGGAACTTCGGAAGGAGACCTGGGTGATCGAGCTTGAGGGCGTGCCCGAGCTGATCGACCCGGTCATGGTGGCCGCGTTCGAGGGCTGGAACGACGCGGGTGACGCCGCCTCCGGTGCGGTGGCGCACCTGGACCGGGAGTGGAAGGGCGAGGTCTTCGCGGCTCTGGACGCCGAGGACTACTACGACTTCCAGGTCAACCGGCCGACGGTGTGGCTGGACAACGGGGTCAGGAAGATCACCTGGCCGACGACGCGGCTGTCCGTGGTCCGGATCGGCGGTGCGAAGCCGCGCGACCTGGTGCTGGTGCGGGGCATCGAACCGTCCATGCGGTGGCGGTCGTTCTGCAACGAGCTGCTCGGCTTCGCGCACGAGCTGGGCGTGGAGATGGTCGTCATCCTGGGCGCGCTGCTCGGGGACACCCCGCACACGCGGCCCGTGCCCGTCAGCGGGGTGACCTCGGACGCCGACCTGGCGCGGACGATGGACCTGGAGGAGACGAAGTACGAGGGTCCGACGGGGATCGTGGGCGTGCTGCAGGAGGCCTGTACGCACGCGGGCGTTCCCGCGGTGTCGCTGTGGGCGGCGGTGCCGCACTACGTGTCGCAGCCGCCGAACCCGAAGGCCACGCTGGCGCTGCTCAACAGGCTGGAGGACCTGATCGACATCAGGATCCCGCTGGGCGAGCTGCCCGAGGACGCACGGGCCTGGCAGCTGGGCGTGGACCAGCTGGCGGCCGAGGACAGCGAGGTGGCGGAGTACGTCCAGACGCTGGAGGAGGCGAGGGACACGGCGGACCTGCCGGAGGCCTCCGGCGACGCGATCGCCCGGGAGTTCGAACGGTACCTGCGGCGACGGGACCCCTCCGCGACCGCGGATCCGGGTGACGCCTCGTACCTGCGGGACACCGCCGGTGGCCTGAGCCGGCCCTCGAAGCGCAGGCCCGAGCCGGAGCCGCCCGTCGCGCCGACGCCCGACGGGGCCGTCGGCGGGGCCGAGGAGGCGTCCGGTGCTGCCGGAGCCCAGGAGGCTGCGGGGACGGCGGGCACGCCCACGTCGCCCGAGTCGCCGGAGAAGCCGGAGGCGCCCGAGGCACCGGGGGCCTCCCCCGACGCCTAGCAGGGCCGTCGAACGAGAACGCCGGGCCGGCCGCACCCGCGGCCGGCCCGGCGTTCTCGTCGCTCCTAGAGGGCGACGCCGAGCAGGGCGTCGACCGTGCGGGAGACCAGGCCCGGCGCCGACTCGTCGTCGGCGTCGGTGGCCAGCTGGAGCTCGACCCAACGGTCCACGGCGGCCAGCGCCGCGGGGGCGTCCAGGTCGCGGGAGAGGGCCTCGCGGACCTCCTCGACCAGGGCGTCCGCCGGAACGCCGTCCGGGCGCGAGACCGCCGCGCGCCAGCGTTCCAGACGGGCCACCGCCTCGGCGAGGACCGCGTCCGTCCACTCCCAGTCGGCCCGGTAGTGGTGCGACAGCAGGGCGAGGCGGATGGCCGCCGGGTCGACCCCGGAGCGGCGCAGGGCCGAGACGAAGACCAGGTTGCCCTTGGACTTCGACATCTTCTCGCCGTTCAGACCGACCATGCCGGCGTGGACGTAGGCCTTGGCCATCGGGAACTCGCCCGTCAGCGCCTGGGCGTGCGAGGCACCCATCTCGTGGTGCGGGAACGCCAGGTCGGAGCCGCCGCCCTGGATGTCGAAGCCCATGCCCAGGTGGTCCAGGGCGATGGCGACGCACTCGATGTGCCAGCCGGGCCGGCCGCGGCCCAGCGAGCCGCCGTCCCAGCTCGGGTCGCCCTCGCGGGCGGCCATCCACAGCATCGGGTCGAGCGGGTTCTTCTTCCCCGGGCGGTCCGGGTCGCCGCCGCGCTCCGCGGAGAGCAGCCGCATCGCCTCCGCGTCCAGGTGGGAGACCCCGCCGAAGTGCGGGTCGGACTCGACGGAGAAGTAGACGTCGCCGTCGAGCTCGTAGGCGGCGCCCGCGTCGCGGAGCCGCTCGACCAGCGGCACGATGCCGGGTATGGCCTCGACCGCTCCGATGTAGTGCTGCGGGGGCAGCATCCGCAGGGCGGTCATGTCCTCGCGGAACAGGGCGGTCTCGCGTTCGGCGAGTTCGGTCCAGTCGTGTCCGTCGCGCAGCGCCCGCTCCAGGAGCGGGTCGTCCACGTCCGTGACGTTCTGGACGTAGTGGACCTGCCGCTTGTTGTCGAGCCACACGCGCTGAACGAGGTCGAACGCGTTGTAGGTCGCCGCGTGACCGATGTGGGTCGCGTCGTACGGAGTGATCCCGCAGACGTAGATACGGGCGACGGGACCGGGGGCGAGGGTGATCGTCCCCTGGGTCGCGGTGTCGTGGATCTGGAGGTCGCGGCCCTTGCCGGGCAGGGCGGGGACCTCAGAAGCGGGCCAGGCATGCATGCCTTGAGACTAACCGGACGAGTGTTCCGGAAACGAACCGGAGCGTCACTGTTGGCCTGAACCGCGCTCTTGCCGTCTGGCCGGTTCTGTGCGTCCCGTGCCGTGCCTGGTCAGACCGGGGGCCAGGGAATGGCGGGCCACTGTCCCGAGGGTTGCGGATGGGTCCCGGTGCGCAGCAGGGCGGCCACGCGGGCCCGTACGGCGTCCAGCTCGGTGTCGGTGATCAGTTCGGCCAACCGGGTGGCGAGCGGCCCTCCCGCGGCCAGCTGGGATTCCAGGGAGAGCAGCACCGTGCGGGCCTCGTCGGTGAGGGGCTCCCCCGCCCAGCCCCAGAGCAGGGTGCGCAGCTTGTCCTCGGCGTGGAAGGTCACGCCGTGGTCGATGCCGTACAGCCGGCCGTCGGGGGCGGGCAGCAGGTGGCCGCCCTTGCGGTCGCCGTTGTTGATCACGGCGTCGAGTACGGCGAGGCGGCGCAGCCGGGGGTCGTCGGCGTGCACGAGGAGGGCGGTGCGGCCCTCGCCGACCTCGGCGAGCGCGACGGGCTTCCAGCCGTCCGCCGCCTCCTCGCCCTCGACGAGCGCGAGGAGATCCGCCTCGGGCGTCTCCCCGGAGTCGATCCAGTGCTGGACCATGCCCTCGCCGTACGGTCCGTCGCGCAGGACGGTGGCGGGGACCAGGCCCCAGCCGGTGGCCTCGGAGACGAGGTAGGCGGCGCGCTCGCGGCGGGCGAGGTTCCCGTCGGGGAAGTCCCACAGCGGTCGCTCGCCCTTGACCGGCTTGTAGACGCAGTCCGCGGTGCGGCCGTCGTGGGCGACGGTGCACAGCAGGACCGCGTTGGAGGCCTCGGCGATCCGTCCTCGGACGGTGAGCTCACCCCGGGTGAGCAGTTCCTCGATCGTGCTCACGGCGCTCACGCCTGGCGCCGGTAGCCGTTCTGGCGGGGGCACACGTGTCCCTCGGGGTCGAGCGGGAGGCTGCACAGGGGGCACGGGGGGCGGCCGGCGTTGACCACGTCCAGGGCGCGCTTGGCGAAGGCCCGGGCCTGGGCGCCGGAGAGGCGCACCCGGAGCATCGGCGGGCCGTTCTCCTCGTCCTGCAGGAGGCGTTCCTCGGCTTCGGCGAGGTCCTCGTCGGAGTCGGCGTCGAGTTCGACGAGCGCCTGGGCCTCGACGATCATCCGCTGTTCCTCGCCGTCCCAGGCGAGGGCCATGGTGCCGACCCGGAACTCCTCCTCGACGGGCACGTCGAGCGGGGCGGTGTCGGCGGCCTCGGTGGAGGCGACGGCCGGGACGGGGGCGTTGCCGCCGGTGCGCCGCACGACCTCGTCCAGCAGCTCGTCCATCCGCTCGGCCAGCGCCGCCACCTGGGTCTTCTCCAGGGAGACGCTGGTGACGCGGGTACCCACGGAGGCCTGCAGGAAGAACGTACGGCGCCCAGGCAGACCGACCGTGCCGGCCACGAAGCGGTCCGGCGGATCGTAAAGGAACACCTGACGGGGCACGTCCAGTCTCCAAGTCTCAGGCGTGGGCGGGTCCGCGCACGCGTATCGGCCATGCCACCCTACTGCGCCGTTCGATCACGCCGCGCCCGCGCCGCCCCCCACGACGGCGTTCCCGTCGCCTTCGGACCCGCCCTCGGCGATCGGGGCGGGGCGCGGGATCAGCGGGGTGAGGTCGCCGGTGTCGCCGAGGCGCAGCAGGAAGGGGCGGGTGGGGGTGTAGCGGACGGCGGTGACCGAGCAGGGGTCGACGTGGATCCGCTGGAAGAGGTCGAGGTGCATGCCGAGCGCGTCGGCGACGAGGGACTTGATGATGTCGCCGTGCGAGCACATCAGGAAGACGGCGTCGCTGCCGTGCTCGTCCTCGATCCGGGCGTTCCACTCCCGTACGGCGTCCACGGCGCGGGCCTGCATGGCGCGCATGGACTCGCCGCCGGGGAATGCGGCGCCGGAGGGGTACTGCTGGACGATCTTCATGAGGGGTTCTCCGGCGAGTTCGGAGAGTTTGCGGCCCGACCAGTCGCCGTAGTGGCACTCGCCGATGCGTTCGTCGGTGTGCAGGGGCAGCTCGGGGCGGGCGGCGAGGAGGGGCGCCAGGGTTTCCCGGCAGCGCTGGAGGGGGCTGGTGACGGCGGCGGCCAGCGGGACCCCGGCGAGCCGGTCGGGCAGTGCTGCGGCCTGCCCGGCTCCGTGTTCGTCGAGGCCGACTCCCGGAGTCCATCCGGCGAGCAAGCCCGCGGTGTTGGCGGTGGAGCGCCCGTGCCGTACGAGGATCAACGTGGCCATGGGTACAGGGTAGGGGTGTCGCCCGGGTGCGGGCCGGGGGAGGTCGGGGGAGAATGCGCGGCGTGATTGTCGACTGCGCGATGTACCGTGACGGCCGCCGTTCCGCGGCGCCCGCCGATTTCTCGGACGCCCTGGCCGAGGCGCGGGCCCGGGGCGACGCCTTCGTGTGGATCGGCATGCACGAGCCGACGGAGGCCGAGTTCGAGCACGTGAGCCGGGAGTTCGGGCTGCACGCGCTGGCGGTGGAGGACGCGCTGACGGCGCACCAGCGGCCGAAGTTGGAGGTGTACGACGATTCGCTGTTCGTCGTCCTGAAGCCGGTGCTGTACGACGACGACGCGGACACGGTGACGACGGGCGAGCTGATGGTGTTCATCGGCGACTCGTTCGTGGTCACGGTCCGGCACGGCGAGGGCGCGGCACTGACCGCGGTGCGCCACCGGTTGGAGCAGGATCCCAAGGTCCTGCGGCACGGGCCGACGGCGGTGCTCTACGCGGTGTCCGACGCGGTGGTCGACCACTACATCGAGGTGGCCGCCGAGCTCCAGGGCGATCTGGAGGAGCTGGAGGCGGAGGTGTTCGCGCCGAACGCCCCGGACTCGAAGAACACGGCGTCCCGGATCTACGGCTTCAAGCGGCAGGTGCTGGAGTTCCGTCGGGCGACGAGCCCGCTGCTCCAGCCGATGGACCGGCTCGCGTCCGGGCACGTGCCGTTCGTGCACGAGCACGCGCAGCCCTTCTTCCGGGACGTCGCCGATCACCTGACGAAGGCGAACGAGTACGTCGAGGGCTTGGACCGGTTGCTGTCGGACGCGCTGGCCGCGCACCTGGCGCAGATGGGTGTCCGGCAGAACGACGACATGCGCAAGATCTCCGCATGGGCGGCGATGGCCGCGGTCCCGACGATGGTCGCCGGGATCTACGGAATGAACTTCGAGGACATGCCGGAGTTGCGGCAGGGGTGGGGCTATCCGGGGGTGGTGGCCCTCATGGTCGCCGTGTGCCTGGGCCTGCACCGGATGTTCAAGCGCCGCGGCTGGCTGTGAGGGGCGGGTCGGACGGGCCGGTGCCCGGTCAGGCGAGCCCCGGTGCGGGTACAGGGGCGCCTCCGAGGGCGTCGACCCGCTCGGGCGGGGTCAGGCGGACCGCCCGGTGCCAGCCGCTGAAGCGCTCGTACGCGTACGCGGCGCGGATGCCGGCGGCGAGGGCGGCGGACTTGGGCGCGGGCCAGCGCAGGAGCCGGCCCATGTGGGCCATGACGGCGAGGCTGACGTCCCGGTACACGCCGATCTCGGCGAGGGCGCTCTCGCGCAGGATCCGGTGGATGGTGCGGCCGTGGCCGCGCCGGGCGAGGCGCAGCAGTTCCTCGTGGCAGTAGGCGAGGTGGTTGTCCTCGTCCGCGCTGATCATGCGGACGGCCCTGCCGAGCTCGGGGTGGTCGCCGAAGTACCGGACGAGCATGACCATCTGGTCGGCCGCGCGCTGCTCGGTGACCCGGCTGTGCGCGAGATAGAGGACGATGTCCTCCTCGGTCAGCGGCCGGTCGCCGCGCAGCTTCTCGTGGGCGAGGCCGATGCCGCGGCGCTCCAGCAGCATCGTGTAGTCGGTCTCCGGTGGCACGGGTACGGGCCGCAGGTCGCGTTTGCGGAGCAGGGCCTGGAAGATCCTGCCGTGCTTGTCCTCGTCGGCGCCGTGCCGGGTGATCTTGGGGGCCAGGTCGCGCATCGACGCGGGGACGAGCGCGGCGATCCGTGCGTTCTCCCAACCGCCCTGGGACTCCCCGCTGGCGGCGATGGAGCAGAACAGCTGGAAGGCGTCGTCGTGGTCGACGATCTCCTGGAACAGGCTGCGGGCAGAGAGCATGGAACGAGTCAAATGCGGATCGATCGGGCGGGCAACCGAGAGGGCCGCCCGACTCGGCCGAATGAACGAAATCGGCGGCTCGGCACGAGGGCGTAACCCGGGGACGGGGCGGGGCGTTGTCTGCTGTGTCGGCCGTGGCGGGGAAGACCCCCCGAGCCCCCACCACGGCCGCAGGACCTGACGACGGAGCCGCGCGCACCACGCGCGGCTCCGTCGTCGTGTCGGGGGTCGTCGACTCCCGGGATCAGGCGAGACCGGCGAGCTCCAGGGCCTCGGTGCCGGCCCGCAGGGCGGCGATGCGCTCGTCCAGGGTGAAGCCGGCGGGGGCCAGGGTGAGGGTGGTGACCCCGGCGTCGGCGTAGGCGCGCATGCCGTCGGCGATCCGCTCCACGGAGCCCAACAGGGTGGTCGAGTCGATCAGGGAGTGCGGGACGGCCGCGGCCGCGCCCGTCTTGTCGCCGCCCAGGTACTTGGTCTGGATCTCGGCGGCCTCCTTCTCGTAGCCCATCCGCTGCGCGAGCTGGTTGTAGAAGTTCTGCTTCGGGCTGCCCATGCCGCCGACGTACAGGGCGGTGTAGGGCCGGAACATGTCGGCGAGGGCCGTCACGTCCTCGCCGAGGGCCAGCGGCACCGTCGGGCAGACGTCGAAGCCGTCCATGGTCAGGCCGGCCTTCTCGCGACCCGCGCGGATGTGGCGCAGGGCCGTCTCCTCCAGGTGCTCGGCGGCCGGGAAGATCAGCAGGGCGCCGTCGGCGATCTCGCCGGTCTGCTCCAGGTTCTTCGGCCCGATCGCGGCGATGTAGAGCGGGATGTGCTCGCGTTCCGGATGGACGGTCAGCTTGAGGGGCTTGCCCGGGCCGTCGGGCAGCGGGAGGGTCCAGTGGGCGCCGTCGTAGGACAGCCGCTCGCGGGTCATCGCCTTGCGGACGATCTCCACGTACTCGCGGGTCCGGGCGAGCGGCTTGTCGAACTTGACGCCGTACCAGCCCTCGGAGACCTGCGGCCCCGAGACGCCGAGGCCGAGTCGGAAGCGGCCCTTGGTGAGCGAGTCCAGGGTGGCGGCGGTCATCGCCGTCATCGCGGGCTGGCGGGCCGGGATCTGGAAGATGGCCGAGCCGACGTCGATCCGCTCCGTCTGGGCCGCGACCCAGGCCAGCACGGTGGCCGCGTCGGAGCCGTAGGCCTCGGCGGCCCAGCAGACGTCGTAGCCGAGCCGGTCGGCCTCCTGGGCGACGGAGAGGTTGTCGGCGTCCATGCCCGCACCCCAGTAGCCGAGATTGATGCCGAGCCGCATGTGTCGTCCCCTAACGGTGAAGCCGATTTACCGATCAGTAACGTGGGTCTGCGGGGGACTGTAGCGCGCCAAGGTCTCCCGCGTCAGCGCCCCAGTAGTCTCAGCGCTCATGGAGCAGAGGCATCTCGGCCGCACCGGACTGCGCGTCTCCCGGATCGGCCTCGGCACCCTGACCTGGGGCCGCGACACCGGCGAGGAAGTCGCCGCCGAGCAGTTGAAGACGTTCTGGGAGGCGGGCGGCACGCTCGTCGACACGGCCGACGTGTACGGCGGCGGCGAGGCCGAGTACATCCTGGGGCAGCTGGTGGCCGGGCTGGTTCCGCGCCGCGACCTGGTCATCGCGACGAAGGCGGGCAGCGTGCCGGATCCCGACCGGCGCTTCAACGGCTCGCGCGGCCACCTGCTGGCCGCGCTCGACGACTCCCTGGACCGGCTCGGCACCGACTACGTGGACCTGTGGCAGGTCCACGCCTTCGATCCCCGTACCCCGTTGGAGGAAACCCTGCAGACCCTGGACCTCGCCGTCAGCAGCGGTCGGGCCCGGTACGCGGGGGTGTCCAACTTCTGCGGCTGGCAGCTCGCGAAGGCCGCGACGTGGCAGCTGGCGGTGCCGGGGGTACGGACCCGGCTGGCCTCGACGCAGATGGAGTACTCGCTCCTCCAGCGGGGCGTGGAGCGGGAGGTGCTGCCCGCCGCGCTGGACCTGGGTGTGGGCCTGCTGCCCTCCTCCCCGTTGGGTCGCGGGGTGCTGACGGGCAAGTACCGCGACGGCACGCCCGCCGACTCCCGGGGTGCCTCGGAGTCCCTGGCCGGCTTCGTGGACCCGTACCTCGACGAACCGGCGGGCCGGATCGTCGACGCGGTGGTCACCGCCGCCCAGGGGTTGGGCGTGACGCCCCTGCACGTGGCGCTGGCGTGGGTGCGGGACCGGCCGGGGGTGGTCGCCCCGATCGTCGGCGCGCGGACGTCGACCCAGCTCGGGGCGGCGCTGTCGGTGGAGGCCCTTAGTCTTCCCGAGGAGATCTGCCGTGCGCTGGACGACGTTTCCGTCCCGGTGCACCGCTACCCCGATCAGGACTGGAGCACGCTGTGAGTACGGACCCCGAGACCACCGCCGCCGCCGCGCCCGCTGCCGCGGAGGAAGGGGCCGGGGCCGGCGGGACCGCGCCCGAGGACCCCGCCACGGCGGACGCCGGCCGGCAACCCGAGGGCGGCCCCGCCCCGGAGCCGGCGGAGGGCGCGCCGGAGCAGGACGCGCCGGAGGCCGGCTCCGAGGCCGGCTCCGAGGCGTCGGACGAGCCGGACGAGGACGCGCCGGACGGGGACGCCGCACCGGGCGACCCGGAGGAACGACGCACGGAGGACACCGCTCCCGCCGGCGAGCCGGACGGGGACGGCGTCCTCGACGCGGACGCCACCGCGAAGCAGGCCGCTCCCACCGGCGGGGACGCGGGCGGCGCCGCGGAGGCGGCGGCGCCCTCGCTCACCGAGGCGCAGGCCGAGTTGGCGGCGCAGAAGGTCGAACGGGAACGCATCGCGCGGCGCAAGGCCGAGCGGGAGGGCCCGGTCGAGGCGGGTGCGAAGCTCAGCGGGAAGGCCGCCGACCTGCTGGCGGCCGTGCGCGCCGTGGAGAGCGGCGCCGCACCGGCCCCGGTGTACTTCGACGAGGCCCCGGCCGCCCCCCGCAAGGCCGCCCCCGTTCCCCCGCAGCAGCCCCGGCCCGTCACGGCGGCCCCCGAGCCCACCGCGGCCGAGATCGAGGCCGTACGGGCCGTGCTGGCCCGCGGCGGCGCCCCCGAGGCGCTGGCCGGGCCGGCCGCCCGGATCCTCGGGGAGGGCGCCGCGGGGCAGCTCGTCGAGGACCCCTGGCGACTGCTGGCGGTCGCCGGCGTCCGCCCGGCCCAGGCGGACGGCTTCGCGCAGGCCCTGTTGGGCGCCGAGGCCGGCCCCGCGGACGAGCGCCGCGGCGCGGCCCTGGTGGGCTGGCTGCTGGACCGGGCCGCGGAGAAGGGACACACCGCCCTGGAGACCCCGGTACTGGAGAAGGCCCTCGCCCAGTACGGGGTGCCGGACCCGGCCGGAGCCCTCGAACACGCCGTCGGCGAGGGCGCGGTGCTCGTGTTCGAGGAGCCCCTGGACGGTCCCGCGCCGACGCCCGCCGCGGACGCCGAGCAGGAGGCCGGGGAGATCGAGCGGCCCGTACGGGTCCTCGTCGGGCTGGAGGAGTACGCCCTCGCCGAGGAGAGCCTCGCCGACGGCCTGGCCCGGCTGGCGGCCGGCGTCACCGTTCCCGCCGACTGGTCGCAGGTCGCCACCGGGACCGGGAGCGAGCTGATCCGGGCCGTCGCCGGTCACGGGGTGGTGGCCCACACCGGCGGTGAGGCCGCCCGGGCCGAGCCGACGGCGCTTTGGGAGGCGGCCCGGAAGCTGGGCCTGCGCGCCGTCCTGGCCGCGCACGCGCCGGGCCCGGACCGGGTCACCCCGGCCGGGTTGCTGACCGGGGCGCAGGGTCCCGGGCGGGATGCCGACGGGCGGTTCGAGCTGGACCTCCTGGTGGTGCTGGACGCGCCGCAGCTGGACGTGGAGACGGCCGCGGCCCTGGTGGAGTCCGTCCCGGACGGGGCCCGGCTGGTGCTGTCCGGGGACCCCGGGGTGCTCGGGTCGGCCGGTCCCGGGCGGGTGTTCGCCGATGTGCTGGCGGCGCGCGCCTGGCCGCAGGTCGTGTCCCGGACGCCGGATCCCGGCCCGGTCGGCGAGTTGGTCTCGGGCATCGGGGTCGGGGAGCTGAACCAGGTCCACGCCCCGGGCAAGGAGGTCGTGATCGTCCCGGTGCAGGACGCCGGAGAGGCGGTGCACCGCACCGTGCAGCTGGTCGCCGAGTCGGTGCCGCGCGCGTTCGGGATCCCGGCCGAGGCCGTGCAGGTCATCACCCCGGGCCACGGCGGCTCGGCGGGCACCCGCGCGCTGAACGCGGCCCTCAAGGAGCGGCTGAACCCCGGCCCCCGCCGGTTCGGCGGCTTCGACCCCGGCGATCGGATCGTGCACGTGCCCTCTCCCGGGCGGGCGCTGCCGGGACGGGTGGTGTCGGCCGACGAGGAGGGGCTGCACCTGGACCTCGCGGGGGCCCGGATCGTCGTACCCCAGGAACGGGTCGCTTCCCAGGTGCGGCACGGCTGGGCGGTGACCGCGCACCAGGCCGTCGGGACGCGCTGGCCCGCGGTGGTGGTCGTCCTTCCGGGGGACGCCGCGCAGGCCCTGTCCCGGGACTGGGTGTACACGGCGTTCGGGCGGGCGGAGCGACACCTGTCCGTCGTCCACGGGGTCGACCAAGCGCTGCCGCACGCGGTGGCCCAGGTGCCGCCGAAGCCGCGCACGACCCGTCTCACGGGCCTGCTGAGGGCCTTGACGGCCGCCCAGGAGGCCGCGCCGCAGTAGCGGGGAGTGGAAACCCCGGGGTGACGACGGAACGCCCCCGCCCGGGAGGGGTGGGGGCGTTCCGCCGGGAGCAGGTCAGGCCGGGGTCAGGCCGGGCTCGGCGGCTTCCTCGAACTCCCCCGGCCCTTCCGTGTCCTCGGGGTCCTCGTCGAAGACGGAGCTGACGTCGAAACGGTGCAGCACGTCCTGGGGGTCGGTCTGTCCGAAGGGCGCGTCGAGCCAATCGCCCGGTTCCGCGACCTCTTCGAGCGCCGCGATCCAGAGGGTGGAGTCGCCCTCCTCCAATCCGAACTCCTTGTAGCGGGAGGCGATCTCGTCGGGCTCGTACTCCCCGAAGAGCACTCCGAGCGCACCGGCCGTGCCGGCGTCGTCGACGAACTCGGAGGCGCGGTCGTGCGCGGCGACGCGTTCCGCCTGGGCGATCAGGCGGGCCGGTTCGACGACGGCGTAGTCACGGCGGATGAACACGCTGAAGGCCGCGGGTTCCGCCGGCCCGGTGTACGGAACTCCGTCCTCCGGCGTGGGGATCTCGAACGGGGTGACCTCGTCGTAGCGGTCGTAGAGCAGTTCGTCGTATTCCTCGGCGGCGGCGGCGAGTTCGTTGAAGGCGGCGTAGACGGCCGGGTCCTCGTCCCCGATCCTGCTCTCGACCGCGGCGAGGTGGCGGTCGAGAGCGGCCTTGACCGCCTCGGCGGCGGCGCGGACCTCGGCAACAGTGGGCAGAGCGGCATCAGACATAGTGCAGACGCTATCCGTAGCCGGGCTCTGCCCGCACAATAGATGCGATGCCGGAATACGAATTCGTCGACGTGTACGTGCCTCGCGGGACCCCCCGCCAGGAGGCGACCCGACTACTGACCGACCACGCCGAGTACGGCCACTGGGAACTGGACCGCCTGACGCTCCACCGGGACGGCAGCCGCAGAGTGCGGTTGCGCCGCCGGATCATCCGTCAGGTCCGCGCGACCTGGTGACGCGGGCCCGGGAGCGGGCCCACGTCATGAACGTCCGTCAGGCGGCGTTGCGGGCCCGCCGGTAGAGCACGGCTCCGGCGAGCAGCAGTCCGCCCGCGAGCGGCACTCCGGCCGTGAGCGCGTCACCGGCGCCCGTGGCCGCGAGTCCACCCTGTCCGCCCGTCCCCTGGCCGGGGCCCTGACCGGGCGCCTGCCCGCCCGGGGTGCCGGGGGTGCCGCCACCGGGGGTGCCGCCACCGGGGGTCTCACCACCCGGGTTGCCACCACCGGGGGTCTCGCCACCGGGGTTACCACCACCGGGGGTCTCGGCACCGGGGTTACCACTGCCCGGGTTGCCACCACCGGGGTTCCCGCCGCCCGGATTGCCACCACCGGGGTTTCCACCGCCCGGGTTGCCACCGCCCGGGTTGCCACCACCGGGGGTCTCGCCACCGGGATTGCCACCACCCGGGTTACCCCCACCGGGGTTCCCACCACCCGGGTTCCCACCGCCCGGGTTCCCGCCACCGGGGTTCCCACCGCCCGGGTGGTCGTCGCACGGCTCCTCGTGGCCGCCCGGGTGGTCCGGGTGCTGCGGCTTGCCCGGCGGGCGGTGCTTGCCCGACTCGTTGGCGCAGCCGTTCCCGAAGGCCGGGTTCAGCAGGGCGATCACGTTGACGGTGTTGCCGCAGACGTTCACCGGCACTTCCAGCGGGGCCTGCACGTTGTTCCCGGACAGCACGCCCGGTGAGTTCGCGGCATGGCCGGACGCCCCGGAGGCCGCCTGCGCCTGACCGCCGGCCAGCGCGAGCACACCCCCCGCGGCCGCCATGGTGATCAGCGTCTTCCTCGTGACCTGGATCGGTCGTCGCATCTGAAATCGTCCCCTGTTGGTACGTCGACGGCCGCGCGCGGCGGCCGGGCCGTCCAGGCTCCCCTGCCTGGTGCGCCGAAAAGTCGATGGATCGGGCCGTGAAAGCCCGGCGGCCCCGGAGCGCTGGAATGCGCTCCGGGGCCGGGTCTTCAGACGCGTCAGGCGTTGACGCAGGTGTTGCCGAAGGCCGGGTTCAGCAGGCCGATCACGGAGATCGTGTTGCCGCAGACGTTCACGGGCACGTGGACCGGAACCTGGACGACGTTGCCGGACAGGACACCGGGGGAGCCGATGGCCGCACCCTGGGCACCCGCGTCGGCGACAGCCAGGCCCGCACCCGCGAGAACCAGACCACCGGTAGCAGCCGCAGCGGCGACAACCTTCTTGAGCATTGTTCCTCCTAGTAGGCAAGTGCGGTCCCAGCCGCGGACCGCACCACCTGTAACGAGGAGTTCCCACCGGGGCTACGAGCGTATGAGCGCATTCACTCTTCTCAGTGGAATCCGCACACCTTCCCGATTTCCCGGCGTTAGGAGTGGCCCGTCACGCGTTGTCGATGAACCGGTCGAGGACCCGGACGCCGAACTTGAGGCCGTCGACCGGCACCCGCTCGTCCACTCCGTGGAACATGCCCGCGAAGTCCAGCTCGGGGGGCAGCTGGAGCGGGGCGAAGCCGAAGCAGCGGATCCCGAGGTCGTCGAAGGACTTCGCGTCCGTACCGCCCGAGAGCATGTACGGGACGGCCCGCGCGATCGGGTCCTCGGCCTTCAGGGCGCCCTGCATGGCGTCGACGAGCTTCCCGTCGAAGTCCGTCTCCAGCGCCTTGTCCGCGTGCACGTCCTCGTACTTCACGCGGGGGCCGAGGATCCGGTCGAGGTCGGCGAAGAACTCGTCCTCGTAGCCGGGCAGGAACCGGCCGTCGACGTGCGCCGTGGCCTGGCCGGGGATGACGTTGACCTTGTAGCCGGCGCCGAGCATCGTCGGGGCGGCCGAGTTGCGCAGGGTCGCGCCGACCATCTTCGCGATGCCGCCGAGCTTGGCGAGGGTCTCGTCCATGTTGTCGGGGTCCAGCGGGGTGCCCAGGGCGTCCGAGAGCTCGTCCAGGAACGAACGCACGGTCTTGGTGACCCGCACGGGCCACTGGTGCCGGCCGAGGCGGCCCACGGCCTCGCACAGTTCCGTGATGGCGTTGTCGTTGTTGGTCATCGAACCGTGACCCGCGGTGCCCTCCACCGTGAGCCGCATCCAGTGCATGCCCTTCTGCGCGGTCTCCACGAGGTAGAGGCGCAGGTTCTCGTTCACGGTGAAGGAGAAGCCGCCGACCTCGCCGATCGCCTCCGTGACTCCCTCGAAGAGGCCGGGGTGCTTGTCGACGAGGTGGCGGGCCCCGTAGATGCCGCCCGCCTCCTCGTCGGCGAGGAAGGCCAGCACGATGTCGCGCGGGGGCTTGCGCCCGCTGCGCATGCGGTCGCGCACGACGGCCAGCGTCATCGCGTCCATGTCCTTCATGTCGACCGCGCCGCGGCCCCACACGCACCCGTCGGCGATCTCGCCCGAGAACGGGTCGTAGGTCCAGTCGGCGGCATTGGCCGGGACCACGTCGGTGTGCCCGTGGATCAGCAGGGCCGGCCGCGACGGGTCCTCCCCCTCGATCCGGGCCACGGTCGAGGCGCGGCCCTTGTGGGACTCGAAGATCTGCGGCTCCAGACCCACCTCGGCCAGCTGCTCCGCGATCCACTCGGCCGCCTTGCGCTCGCCCGGGCCCGAGTGGTCCCCGTAGTTGCTGGTGTCGATCCGGATGAGGTCCCGGCAGAGGTCGACGACCTCGTCCTGTCCGGAGACGGTCCTGCCCGCGCCCGATTCGCTCACGCTGTTCCTCCCACTGATCAGTACCGGCTACCTCCCCATCCTCGCGCGCCGGGGCGCTGCGCCCAAGGGCGCTCCCCGGTCACCGGGGGGTGTGATCGGGCCCCCGGAATGTTTGGTAATGTTTTCCACGTCGGAACGGCCCGCGAGGGACGCGAGACAGACACCTTGTCCGGGTGGCGGAATGGCAGACGCGCTAGCTTGAGGTGCTAGTGCCCTTTATCGGGCGTGGGGGTTCAAGTCCCCCCTCGGACACAGAAGAGAAGGACCCCGCTTCGGCGGGGTCCTTCTTCGTTTCCCGCGCGTGCGGGGACGGGGAAGGGGCCCCGGCGCGGGATCGGATCCCGGGCCGGGGCCCCTTCGTGCGTGCGTCGGGTCAGCGGCGGGAGGCCGCGATCTCCGCCACCCGGCCGCGGACCAGGAACCAGCCGCCGACCAGGGCGGCGCCGATGACCGGGACGAACAGCACGGTGGTGCGGCCGACGCCGCCGTCGCACCACATCAGGACCAGGACCGTGACGAGGAAGACCAGCGTCACGATCTGCGTGTACGGGGCCCAGGGCAGCCGGTAGGACGGGCGCTCCAGGAGGCCCTGCTTCGCCCTCCGCCAGAAGTGCAGCGAGCAGAGCATGACCATCGCCCAGGTGCCGAGGATGCCGAGCGAGGCGAAGTTGAGGACGATCTCGAAGGCGTCCTCGGGCATCAGGTAGTTCAGACCGACGCCGGCGACGCCGAAGGCCGCGGTGAAGAGGACGCCGCCGTAGGGGACCTTGCCCTTGTTCATGACGCCGGTGAACTTGGGCGCGGAGCCGGACATGGCCATCGAGCGCAGGATCCGGCCGGTGGAGTAGAGGCCGGAGTTCAGGCTGGACAGGGCGGCCGTCAGGACGACCAGGTTCATGATGCCCGCGGCGCCCGGGACGCCGAGCTTGTCGAAGACGGTGACGAAGGGGCTCTGGCCGTCCGAGTAGGCGGTGTACGGGAGCAGCAGGGCCAGCAGGACGACCGAGCCGACGTAGAAGATGCCCACCCGCCACATGATCGAGTTGATCGCCTTCGGCATGATCTTCTCGGGGTTCTCGGTCTCGCCCGCGGCGACTCCGCAGAGCTCGACGGAGGCGTAGGCGAAGACCACGCCCTGGATGACCAGGAGCATGGGCAGGACACCGGCCGGGAAGATGCCGCCGTTGTCGGTGATGTTGGCGAGGCCCGGGGTGTTGCCGCCGATGTCGTGGCTGGTGGCGACGAGGTAGATGCCCACGAGCAGGAAGATCGTCAGGGCGGCCACCTTGACCAGGGAGAACCAGAACTCCATCTCGCCGAAGTACTTGACCGAGATCAGGTTCGCGGTGAGGACGACGGCCAGGGCGATGAAGGCGAGCACCCACTGGGGGACGTCCGTGAACATCGACCAGAAGTGGGCGTAGGTCGCGGCGGCCGTGATGTCCGCGACGGTGGTGGTGGACCAGTTGAGGAAGTAGAGCCAGCCCGCCGTGTAGGCGCCCTTCTCCCCCATGAACTCGCGCGCGTAGCTGACGAAGGCGCCCGAGGACGGGCGGTAGAGGACCAGCTCGCCGAGGGCGCGGACCACGAAGAAGGCGAAGGCGCCGCAGACCGCGTAGGCGATGGCGAGCGAGGGGCCCGCTCCGGCGAGGCGGCCGCCGGCGCCCAGGAACAGGCCGGTGCCTATCGCCCCGCCGATGGCGATCATGTTGATGTGGCGGGACTTGAGGTCCTTGCTGTAGCCCTCGTCACCGGCGTCGACGGGGCGGGACGACGCCTCGGCGGGGGCCTCGGTCAAGGTGCGGTCACTCATACGGACTTCGCCTTCGTGGGTCGGACAGGCAGGTCGGAACGGCCGCGCGGGAGAGCTGGGTGGTGTCCCCCGTGCCGCGATCCGGTGGTTTTGTCGCCCCAGGAGACCATGAGGCTCCGTCCCCCGCCAAAATCGGTTCCCTGCGCACGGAGGCCCCCGGCGACCATGGAAACGGTCGCCGGGGGCCTCCGGGGGGCACGAATGCGAGGCGGAGCGGGTCAGTCGTGCGGGGTGGACTCCGCCGCCTGATCCAGTCGGAACGCCTCGTTGCCGAGACCGATCCGGGCGTGCGTCTCGGGGCGGCGGGACTTCAGGTACAGGCCGTGGGCCAGGCCCGCCAGGGCCGCGACGGCGATGATCGCGGGCAGCGCCCAGCTGAGCGCGGAGCCCTTCTCGGCGCCGACCAGGACGGCGAAGTCCTTGACCGTGTAGAGGGCGATGCCGACCAGGGCCAGTCCGGCGAGCCCCGCCGCGACGAGCCGCCAGACCTGGGCGCCGGCGGTGCCGCGGCGGACGAAGAAGGCTATGACGGCGAAGGAGGACGCGGCCATGAGGACGGTCACCCCGAGGGCGCCGACGCTGCCCATCCACGTGAACAGGTGGAGGACGGGAGCGGTCGGGTCGCCCGTCGGAAGGTCGTCGGTGAGCGCGAAGGCCACGACGACGAGGGCGGCGACGCCGGTCTGGAGGAGGGAGCCCGTGGCCGGGGCGCCGGTGCCGGGGTTGGTGCGGCCGAAGCGGGCCGGGAGCAGGCCCTCGCGGCCCATGGCGAAGGCGTAGCGGGCGACGACGTTGTGGAAGCTCAGCATCGCCGCGAACATGCCCGTGACGAAGAGCACGTGCAGGACGTCGGTGAAGCCGGCGCCGAGCCGGGTCTCGGTCAGCTCGAAGAGCAGGCCGGGGCCGGAGGACGCGGCGGCGTCGGTGATCGCGGCGGGGCCGGTGGCGACGGTCAGCGCCCAGGCGCTGAAGGCGAAGAAGAGGGCGACGAAGCCGACGCCGAGGAACATCACGCGGGAGACGACGATGTGCGGCTTGCTGGTCTCCTCGGCGTACACCGGGGACTGCTCGAAGCCGACGAAGGCCGCGATGCAGAAGCACAGGGCGGTGCCGAGACCGGCGCCGGAGAGGGTGCTCGGGTCGAAGGCACTGAGGGACAGGCCCTCGGGTCCGGGCTTGCCGAGCGCGGCCACGTCGAAGATGACGACGAGGACGCACTCGATGAGGAGCAGGACTCCGAGCACCTTGGCGTTCAGGTCGATCTTCAGCCAGCCGAGCGCGCCGGTGGCGGCGACGGCGAGCAGGGCCGGGATCCACCAGGCGACCTCGGTGTCGAGGTAGGTCGCGAAGAGGCCGGAGATCTCGAAGCCGAGGATGCCGTAGACGCCGACCTGCATGGCGCTGTACGCGACGAGGGCGACGAGGGAGGCGCAGGCTCCGGCGGTGGGGCCGAGGCCGCGGGCGATGTAGGCGTAGAAGGCACCGGCGTTGTGGACGTGCCGGCTCATCTCGGCGTAGCCGATGCTGAAGAGGGCGAGGACGACGCCGAGGATCACGAAGAGCAGCGGCTGTCCGACGATGCCCATGACCCCGAAGATCGTGGGCATGACGCCGGCGACGACCATCAGGGGCGCGCTGGCCGCGAGTACGGAGAGCAGCAGCCCGGCGGTGCCGAGGCGGTCCGCGCGCAGGGCGCGGTCCTGGCCCTTGTACGTGCGTATCTCGGTCGGTTCGCTGAGCGTGGTGGATCTGCCCGTCGGCATGGCGGGGTTTCCTTCCGGGAGCAGGGGCGGGAGCGGTCTGCGGGGACGGTCGGTGGGGCGCCGGCGCTAGGCGGTGCCGAGCGCGACGCTGCGCGCGGCGAGGAAGGCCTTGTGCGGGTCCCGGTCGGGGTAGGACCAGGGAGCCGGGGTGGCGTGGGCGCCGATGCGGTGGAAGAGGGCGGCCGCCTCGGCGGAGCGGCCCTCGCAGAGTTTGGCGTGGGCCAGGAAGTTGAGGTCGACCCTGTTGCGGGGGTGGTCCTCGCGCTCCCACTCCAGCCACCAGTCGAAGGCGGAGCGCAGCACGGTGCGGGCGCGGCGGCCGGACCAGTGCTCGGCTGCGGCCCCGGGGGCGGTGCGGCCCTGGGCCGCGGCGAGGACCCGGTAGCGCTCGGCGTGGGCGATGACGGGGAGCACGGCGAGCGGTGAGTCCGCCGGGGACTCCTCGGCGGCCCAGGCGGCGAAGTCGTAGACCTCGTGGAGGGGGTCCTGGCCGGTGGCGGGGGTCCGCTCGGCGAGCCGGGCGACCATCAGGTGGTGGGCGTGGTGGTGCTCGCGGTGGCGGGCCCGGACCTGGTCGAAGTGCCGGCTGAATTCCTCCTCGGTGCCGAAGGCCCCGGAGAGCATGAGCAGGCCCAGCCAGGGGGTGGGGTCGGCGGGGAGCAGGACCGCGGCGCGGCGGCAGGCCTCGTCGGCGGCTTCGGGGGTGCCCTTGTGTCGCAGGGCCGTGAAGACGCTGGCGCAGGCGAGGAGGGTGGCCGCGTCGGCGCTGTCGGGTTCGGCGAGCAGCCATTCGCGGGCCCAGGCGGTGGCGGCCGGGGTCTCGGCCAGGACGACGACGCGGTGGCCGCGGCGGTCCCAGTCGTCACCGGTGCCCACCAGGAGGGCGCGGACCCGGGACCATCGGCCTTGCGCGAACTGGGTGCGCACGTCGACGAGTTCGGTGTCGCACAGGGCCGGGTCGAAGAGCTGCGCGTCGCGTTTGCGGGCGCGGCCGAGGGGCGGCGGAGGCGGGGACATCCGCGGGTTCCCTCCAGGGCGCGGGCGCGGGTGGACGACGTGCGCGGAAGCGCACGGGGTGGTGAACGGTGCGGTGGTGCGGGTTGGATCATGCCGGTGAGGACTCGGATGATCACATACAGCTAAGCGGTACGCACAGCTCCACGTCAAGGTCCAGTCCACTGCGTGGCGGGTTTCAACTGGTGCTCATGAGACCCCAGTTGGGGCGGCCGGAATATCGTTCGGAGCGGCTCGGGGCGACGCATAGGGTGGGCGCATGGCATCTCCCGACGATCTCCCTCCCTACCTCCTCGGTTTCCCCGGTCCCTTGCGCGACCGGCTGGTCGCGGCGGTGCTGAGCGGCGCGAAGACCAGTACCACCGGCCTCCTCGCGGAGTACGAGGCCGAGGGCGAACCGCTGCCGGCGCCGGGTGACCGGGCCGTCCTCGTCGACTCGGACGAGGCGGGTCTGGCCGTGGTCGAGGTCACCGGCGTGGAGGTGTTGCGGCTGGCGGACGTACCCCTGCGGCACGCCCTCGACGAGGGTGAGGGGTACGGGTCGGTGGCCGAATGGCGCACGGCGCACGAGGGCTTCTGGCACTCCGAGCCGGTGCGCGCGGTGCTCGGCGACCCGGGGTACACGGTCGACGACGACACGCTGGTCGTCGCGGAGCGGTTCCGGGTCACCGAACGGCTCGTCCGGGACCTCCGGCCGGCGGCGGCGGGGGGGTAGGGGTTCCCCGGGTCACCCCACCGCCTTCGCCGCGGCGCGACCCGCGGCGCGGCCCGAGAAGATGCAGCCGCCGAGGAAGGTGCCCTCCAGGGCGCGGTAGCCGTGCACTCCCCCGCCGCCGAAGCCGGCCGCCTCGCCGGCCGCGTACACCCCGGGGAGCGGGTCACCGGCGGGGGTCAGGACGCGCGAGGACAAGTCGGTCTCCAGGCCGCCGAGCGACTTGCGGGTCAGGATCGAGAGCCGGACGGCGATCAGCGGGCCCGCCGCGGGGTCCAGGATCCGGTGCGGGGCGACGGTGCGGATCAGCTTGTCGCCGAGGTACCGGCGGGCGCCGTGGATCGCCGTGACCTGGAGGTCCTTGGTGAAGGGGTTGGCGATCTCCCGGTCGCGGGCCACCAGCTCGCGCCGGACGGTGGTCTCGTCGAGCAGGTCCTCCTTGGTGACGGCGTTCATGCCGCGCACCAGGGCCGACAGGTCCCGCTCCACGACGAAGTCGGCGCCGTTGTCCATGAAGGCCTTCACGGGGCCGGGTACGGCTTGGCGGGCGCGGGTGATGACGTCACGGACGGACTTGCCGGTGAGGTCCGGATTCTGCTCGGAGCCGGAGAGGGCGAACTCCTTGCCGATGATGCGCTCGTTGAGGACGAACCAGGTGTGGTCGTGGCCGGTCCGCATGATGTGTTCGAGGGTGCCGAGGGTGTCGAAGCCCGGGAAGAGCGGTACGGGCAGTCGTCGGCCGGTGGCGTCCAGCCACAGCGAGGACGGGCCGGGCAGGATCCGGATGCCGTGGCGGGACCAGATCGGGTTCCAGTTCTCGATGCCCTCGGTGTAGTGCCACATCCGGTCCTTGTTGATGTGGCTGGCGCCGGCGTCCTCGGTGATCCCGAGCATCAGCCCGTCCACGTGGGCGGGCACACCGGAGAGCATCCGCTCGGGCGGGGTGCCGAGGCGGGCGGGCCACTGCCGGCGGACGAGGTCGTGGTTGCCGCCGATGCCCCCGCTGGTCACGATCACCGCCTGGGCCCGCAGGCTGAAGGCGCCGGCGGTCTCGCGGCTGCTCGCGGTGCCCCGTTCGGCGTCCGAGGGGGCCAGGACCTCCCCCGTGACGGTGTCGACGACGCCGGCGGTCGAGGCGAGGCCGGTGACGCGGTGACGGAACGCGAGACGGACGAGCCCGCGGGCGACCCCGGCGCGGACCCGCCGCTCGAAGGGGGCGACCAGTCCCGGGCCGGTGCCCCAGGTGATGTGGAAGCGGGGGACGGAGTTCCCGTGGCCGTTGGCGTCGTAGCCGCCGCGCTCCGCCCAGCCGACGACGGGAAAGAAGCGGACGCCCTGGGCGTGCAGCCAGGGTCGCTTCTCTCCCGCCGCGAAGTCGACGTACGCCTCGGCCCAGCGGCGCGGCCAGGCGTCCTCCTCCCGGTCGAACCCGGCCGTGCCGAGCCAGTCCTGGAGGGCGAGTTCGTGGGTGTCCTTGATGCGCATGCGGCGCTGCTCGGGAGAGTCCACGAAGAACAGGCCGCCGAAGGACCAGTGGGCCTGGCCGCCCATCGACCGCTCGGGTTCCTGGTCGACGAGGATGACCTTCCGGCCCGCGTCGACGAGCTCGGCGGTGGCCACGAGGCCGGCGAGCCCCGCTCCGATCACGATCACGTCAGCGTCGTACGTCATGCGTTGCCCGTCCTCCGGAGTCGGTGGTGGGGCAGATCCTTGGCTACGGAGCGGTAACCAGTCAACAGCGGTGGTTGGATGGATCCCGTGAATGCCGGTGATGAAGTACTGGACGTGGTGGACCGGGACGACCGGGTCACCGGGCGGGCCCCACGGGGCGAGGTGTATGCCCGGGGGCTGATCCACCGGTGCGCGTTCGTCCGGGTGACGGACGCTCGGGGGCGGGTCTTCGTGCACCGCCGGACCGCGTCGAAGCTGGTCTTCCCCTCGTACTACGACATGTTCGTGGGCGGGGTGCTGGGCGCCGGGGAGGACTACGCGGAGGCCGCGCTGCGGGAGGCCGAGGAGGAGCTGGGGGTGCGGGGGCTGGAACCGCCGGCGCCGCTGTTCAAGTTCCTGTACGAGGGTCCGGGCGGGGCCTGGTGGTCCTCGGTGTACGAGGTGCGCTGCGAGCTGCCGGTGTCCCCGCAGGTCTCGGAGGTGGACTGGCACGACTGGCTCGCTCCCGACGAACTGGAGCGGCGCGTCGCGGACACCCGGTGGCCCTGGGTGCCGGACGGGCTGGAGGCGTACCGGCGGCTGCGGGAGTTCCGGGGGCCGCGCCAGTAGATTGGTCGGGTGATCGACTTCGTCAAGGACGTGCGCCTCTGGTTCGCACCATCGCGGCTGAGGGACGAGGGCGAGACCCCCGACTACCGCTTCTCGCTGGCCAACGAGCGGACCTTCCTGGCCTGGGTCCGCACCGCGCTGGCCCTGGTGGGCGGCGGGTTCGCGGTGGACCAGTTCCTGCCCGACCTGCGGTGGGGGGTACGCGTCGGGATGGCCTTCGCGCTGCTGGCGGTGGGCGCGGCGTGCGCCCTGCGCGCGGTGAACCACTGGACGCGGTGCGAGCGGGCGATGCGGCGGGGCGAGGACCTGCCGCTGTCGCGGTTCCCCGTGGTGCTGAGCCTGTGCGTCGGGCTGGTCGCGGTGGTGATGGTCGCCGTCGTCCTGCTGGGCTGGACGACGGGGCGGTGAGCGTTTCCGGGGAGGTCCGTGACGCGGGGCTGCAACCGGAGCGGACCCGGCTCGCGTGGCGGCGTACGACGCTGGCCTGCTCCGTAGTGGCGGTGCTCGCCGTGCGGCAGGCGCTGCGGGGGACGGGCAGTTCGACCGAGGTGGCCGGGGCGGCGGTGACCGTCCTGATCTGGGTCGCCTTCCTGTGGGTGGCGCACCGGCGGATGCGGGAGCTGGCGGCTGTCCGCCCCCGGGGTCTGGCGCCGCGGGCCGCCCTCGGGTTGGTGGCGTGCACGGTGGCGCTGGCGGTACTCGCCGTCGCGGTGATCCTCTGAGCGGTACGGGTGGCCCCGCGGCGCTTCCGTTGCCTGTGCGGCTGCCGCTGCCGGTGCCCGCGCTTGTGCCTGTGCCCGTTCCCGTTCCCGTGCGGGTGCCCGCGCCCGCCCCGCACGCGGCCGCGACACGAAGCGGCACACACCGGGTGTTCCGGGGCGAATCGCACTAGCCTCTGCGCCATGACGACCCTGCACCACGAACACCCGACGCACGAGCACACCCACGGCCCGGCCTGCGGTCACCAGGCGGTCTCGCACGGCGACCACGTCGATTACGCGCACGACGGGCACCTGCACCGGGAGCACTCCGGCCACTGGGACGAGTGCGAGCCCTCGGGGCACACCACGCACGAGGCCCACCCGCACGCGCACGGATCGGGCTGCGGGCACGACGCGGTCCCCCACGGCGACCACTTGGACTACCTGCACGACGGGCACCGGCACGCCGAGCACGAGGGCCACTACGACGACCACTGACCCTGCCACCCGGCACCCGCCCTCCCCGTGCGGGGCGCCGGGTGGCAGGATGCCGACGGACCGTCACAGCGACCCGGGGAGAGTCCGGATGTCCGTCGAAGAGCTCGTCGAGGAGCCGTACCTCGTCCAACCCGCGCCCGGCGTGTACGCCTACGTCCAGCCGGACGGCGGCTGGTGCCTGAACAACGCGGGATTCGTGACGGACGGCGGACGGACCCTGCTCGTCGACACGGCCGCCACGGAACGACGGTCCCTGGCCCTGCGCCGGGCCGTCCTCGCGGCCGGGGCGCCGCTGCCCCGGACGGTGGTGAACACCCACCACCACGGCGACCACACCTACGGCAACGACGTCTTCGCCCCCGGGGCGGTGATCGTCGGGCACGAGGCCGCGCGGACCGAGCAGCTCGCCGCCGGGCACCAGCTGGAGATGATCTGGCCCGCGACGGACTTCGGCAAGGTCGAGATCACCCCGCCCGACCTGACGTACGTCGACCGACTGACCCTGCACGTCGGCGGCATCGAGGTGCGGGTGCTCCACCCCGGCGTCGCGCACACCACCGGGGACTCGGTCGTGTGGCTGCCCCGGCAGAAGGTCGTGTTCACGGGCGACCTGGTCTTCGCCGGCGGTACGCCGTTCCTGGCGATGGGCTCGCTGTCGGGCTCGCTGCGCGCGCTGGAGCGGCTGCGGGAGTTGGGCGCGCGGACCGTCGTCCCGGGCCACGGGCCGCTGACCGACCCGTCGGCGTACGAGTCCACGGAGCGGTACCTGCGCTACGTGGGCGAGCTCGCCCGGGAGGGCCGGGCGCGGGGACTGACCCCGCTGGAGACGGCGGGCCGGGCCGACCTGGGCGAGTTCGCCGCCTGGCGGGAGAGCGAGCGGCTCGTGGCGAACGTCCACCGGGCGTACGCGGAGCTGGCCGGGGAGCCGGAGGGGGCGCCGCTGGACATCCTGGCGGTGCTGCGGGACATGACGGTGATGAACGGCGGGACGCCGATCCTGTGCCACGCGTGAGCTGAGCACGCGCGTCATACGCGTGCCGAGTACGTGGGGCACGCGGGGGACGGGCGCGGCGGCGGCGCCCCGGACGGGCCGGTCCGTGCGGCCGGACGGGGTTTCCCACGGCCATGCTCTGGACGGCATACCGACTGGTCGGCATGATGGCTCCCGGATGTTCAGCCCGTTGCCGTCCACTCCGTACGGAGGTGCCCACCATGACCCCAGCCCCGGACCATCCGCGAGGCCTCGACCTGGAAAGGCTGCGCGACCGCCTCGACGCCGATCTGCCCGGCCTCGTGTCCGGTCCGCTGAGCGGCCGACTGATCGAGGGCGGCCGCTCGAACCTGACGTACGTGGTCACCGACGGCGTCGGCCAGTGGGTGGTGCGCCGCCCGCCGCTCGGCCACGTCCTGGCGACCGCGCACGACATGCGGCGCGAACACCGGGTGATCGCGGCCCTCCACGGGACGGCCGTGCCGGTGCCGGAGCCCCTGCTGCTCTGCGAGGACGGGTCCGTGCAGGGGGCGCCGTTCTACGTGATGGAGTTCGTGGACGGCGTCCCCTACCGGACGGCCGACCAGCTCGCCGGGATCGGGCCCGAGCGCACCCGGCGGGCGGTGCTCGGCCTGGTGGACACCCTCGTCGACCTGCACGCGGTCGATCCGGAAGCGGTGGGGCTGGGCGACTTCGGCCGGCCCGACGGCTTCCTGGAACGACAGTTGCGGCGCTGGGGCAAGCAGCTCGCGGCTTCCCGGGGGCGGGAGCTCGCCGGGATCGGTGAGTTGCACGACACCCTGGGCCGGACCCTGCCCCGCTCCCCCGCGCCGACGGTGGTGCACGGGGACTTCCGGCTGGACAACGTGCTGATCGGCGGGCCGGACGACACCATCAGGGCGGTGCTGGACTGGGAGATGTCCACGCTGGGCGACCCGTTGACCGACCTCGGGCTGCTGGTGATGTACAGCTCCGACCTGGGCCTCGTCGATTCCCCGGTCAGCACCACGAGCCGGGCCCCGGGGCATCCGGCGCCCGCCGAGCTGATCGAGCGCTACGCCGTCCGCTCCGGGCGGGACACCGGTGCCATCGCCTGGTACACGGCCTTCGCCTGGTTCAAGCTCGCGGTGATCCTCGAAGGCATCCACTACCGCTACACGCTCGGGCAGACCGTCGGTGCGGGCTTCGACCGGATCGGCGAGCTGGTCCCGGTCTTCATCGAGCACGGCCTGACCACACTCGAAGAACTTCAGAAGGGCTGAGGACTCCCCATGGACTTCGCATACGACACCCGGACCGAGGAACTCCGCGAGCGACTGCTCGCGTTCATGGAGGAGTACGTGTACCCGGCGGAGGCAGTCGCCGCCGAGCAGCGCGCACGGCTGGCCTCACCCTGGGACACCCCGGCCGTCTTCGGTGAACTGAAGGCCGAGGCGCGCCGGCAGGGCCTGTGGAACCTGTTCTTCGTGGACCAGCACGGCGGACCGGGCACCGGGTACGGCGCCGGTCTGACCAACCTCCAGTACGCCCCGCTGGCGGAGATCACCGGCCGCAGTCCGCACCTGGCGCCGATGGCGACGAACTGCGCGGCCCCGGACACCGGGAACATGGAGCTGCTCGCGCAGTTCGGGGACGAGGCGCAGCGGAAGCAGTGGCTGGAGCCGCTGCTGGCGGGCGAGATCCGCTCCGCGTTCGCGATGACCGAGCCCGAGGTCGCCTCGTCGGACGCGACGAACGTCGAGACGCGGATCGAGCGGGTGGGTGACGAGTACGTCGTCACCGGACGCAAGTGGTACATCTCCGGGGCGATGAACCCGGATTGCAAGGTCTTCATCGTGATGGGCAAGACCGACCCGGAGGGCGCCGATCCGCGCCGCCAGCAGTCCATGGTCCTGGTGCCGCGCGACACCCCGGGAGTGGAGGTCCGCCGGGCGATGAAGGTGTACGGGTACGAGGACCACGATCACGGCGGGCACGCCGAGGTGGTCTTCGACGGGGCCCGGGTCCCGGTGGGGAACCTGGTCGGCGAGGAGGGCGGCGGTTTCGCCATCGCGCAGGCCCGCCTCGGCCCGGGGCGGATCCACCACTGCATGCGATTGATCGGCATGGCGGAGCGTGCCATCGAGTTGATGTGCCGGCGCGCGGTGGGACGTACCGCCTTCGGCAAGGAGTTGGCCGCCCAGGGGGTCGTGCAGGGCTGGATCGCGGACGCGCGGGTCGCCGTCGAGCAGTTGCGGCTGCTGGTGCTGAAGACGGCGTGGCTGATGGACACGGTGGGCAACCGGGGGGCGCACACGGAGATCCAGGCCATCAAGATCGCGACCCCGCGCACGGTCGTGGGGATCCTGGACCGGGCGGTGCAGCTGCACGGCGCGGGTGGTGTGAGTCAGGACTTCCCGCTGGCCGAACTGTGGGCCGCGGCAAGGACCTTGCAGCTGGCCGACGGGCCCGACGAGGTGCACCAGCGCTCGTTGGCGCGCCGGGAGCTGAGGAAGTACGCGGGCGGCCGACCCTGAAAGTGGGGCATTCGTGCGGGAGTTCGGGTGAACGTGTGTGCACGGTGAAGGCGATGCGGGGGGCCTTTTAAGAAACCTTGTTGAATAAGGCTGAAAGGCAGGGGCGATCTTGATTTGCGCCTGTCAATCGGAACAGGGTTCTCCAGAAGGTTCGACGCCCCACACGTCACCCACGAGGAGAACCCTCCACATGGCAACTCACAAGCGTTCGCGCGGTTTCCGTTACGCGGCCATCGGTGCGGGAGCCGCCACCGCGGCCGCCGTGACCCTGATCGCCACCCCCTTCGCGGGGGCGGCGGCGCCGGCCGAGGGCACGGTCTACGGACTGGGCGCCCCCGGTGCGATCAGCGGAAGCTACGTCGTCATCCTGGACGAATCCGCGGACAAGGCGAAGCTCGCCAACAAGTACGGAGGCGAACTGCAACGCAGTTACGGCTCCCAGGTCAACGGCTTCTCGGCCTCCGGGCTGAGCGAGACCGAGGCCAAGCGGCTCGCGGCGGACCCTGCCGTCGGCAAGGTCGTGCAGAACAAGAAGTTCACCATCAAGGCCAGTCAGCCCAACCCGCCGTCCTGGGGGCTGGACCGCATCGACCAGACCGCGAAGGAAGGTGACAAGAAGTACGACTACCCGGACAAGGCCGGTGAAGGGGTCACGGCGTACGTCATCGACACCGGCATACGCGTGACGCACGAGGACTTCGGCGGTCGTGCCACGCACGGCTTCGACGCCGTCGACAACGACGACAGCGCCGACGACGGCAACGGCCACGGCACGCACGTCGCCGGCACGGTCGCGGGGACCGCGCACGGCGTCGCCAAGAAGGCGAAGCTGGTGGCGGTGCGGGTGCTGGACGACAACGGCTCGGGCACCACCGAGCAGGTCGTCGCCGGCATCGACTGGGTCACCAAGAACCACTCCGGCCCCTCCGTCGCCAACATGAGCCTGGGCGGCGGCGCCGACGAGGCGCTCGACGAGGCGGTGCGGCGTGCCGTTGCCGCGGGCGTCACCTTCTCGGTCGCGGCGGGCAACGAGTCGAGCGACGCGGGTCAGGGTTCGCCCTCCCGGGTCACGGAGGCCCTGACCGTGGCGTCGAGCACCATCGACGACGCGCAGTCCGACTTCTCCAACTTCGGCTCCGTGGTGGACCTCTACGCTCCCGGCTCGGACATCACCTCGGCCTGGAACGACAGCGACACCGGCACGAAGACCATCTCCGGCACCTCGATGGCCGCCCCGCACGTGGCGGGCGCCGCAGCCCTCTACCTGTCCGGGCACCCGGACTCGACCCCGGCGCAGACCGCGGCGGCCCTGACCGCGGCGGCGACCGCGGGAGCGGTCACCAACCCCTCGACCGGCACGGCGAACAAGCTGCTGAAGGTCGCCCCGTAACGGGTGACCCGACGTACCGGACGCACCGGGCACAGTCGATGAACCGGACCGGCCCGTCCTCCTGCCGCCCCCACCAGGGGCGCGCCGGGGGGCGGGCCGGTCCGTCGTGCGGGGCGCCTCCGCCGGGCGGGACCCCTCGACCGACCCGGCCGATCGGCCCCTTCGGGACGGGACCTCGGCCCTGCCGGGTCCCGGTCGAACCGGTCGGAGGGGTCCCGCACGGTGGGCTATATTCGGAACATCCCCCCACCGAAGGTGCATATCGCCATGCCCAGTTCCACCCTGACCCCGGCCGCCCCCGCCCCGGCCGGCACGACCGCCCCGCGGATCACCGCCCCGCAGGCCGCCCCGCGAGAGCCGGCGCCCCGCGTCGCCAACCCGGGCCCGCTGGGCCTGGCCGCGTTCGCGCTGACCACCTTCGTGCTCAGCCTCTTCAACTCCGGCCTGATCGCGGACACGGCACTGAGCGCGGTCGTCCTGCCGCTCGCCCTCTTCTACGGGGGCCTCGCGCAGTTCGTCGCCGGCGCGATGGAGTTCCGCCGCGGCAACACCTTCGCCACCACGGCGTTCGTCTCCTACGGCGCGTTCTGGATGTCCTTCGCGGGGTACGTGAAGTTCGTCGTCCCGACCCTGCCCGCCGGCCAGGCCCACATCGCGACCGGCTGGTTCCTCATCGCCTGGTTCGTCTTCACCGCCTACATGGCCGTCGCCGCCCTGAAGCTGGACCTGGCGCACCGACTGCTCTTCACCGTGCTCGCCCTGACCTTCCTCTTCCTGGCCCTGGGCGACCTCACCGAGGTCACCGCCCTCGGCCACGTCGGCGGCTTCCTCGGACTGCTGTGCGCGGGCATCGCCTGGTACGTCTCCTTCGCCGTGGTGGCCGAGGAGACCTGGGGCCGCAAGGTCCTCCCGCTGGGCTGAGGTCCCGGGGACGATCAGGCGGGGCCGTCGGCGGCGAGCAGGCCGGCGGCCGTGCCGATGACCTCGTCCAGCACGTCGCGGGAACGCTCCAGATCGCCGATCATCCGGTCGATCCGTTCCCGTTCGGCGGTCAGTTCGGCGACGAGCAGCGGGGTCGCGCGCACCGACGGGCCACCGTCCTCGTCCCGCATGCAGGGCAGGATCCGGGCGATCCTCCCGCTGTGCAGTCCGGCCGCGTAGAGCTCCTGGATCCGGATGACCCGGTCGACGGCCCGCTCCGGGTAGTCTCGGTGGCCACCCGGGGTCCGGTCGGAGGCCAGCAGCCCCTGCTCCTCGTAGTAGCGCAGCGACCGCGCGCCGACCCCGGTGCGCGCCGCCAGTTCACCGATCCGCATGCCGTCCCCCGACCCGAGACCTTGAACCTGACACCGATGTGAGGTTCTACGGTACCGGCATGACGCACACCGAGCAGGTACCCGCCGCATCCCGCCTCTTCGAGCCCGCCCGCCTCGGCGGCCTGGAACTGCCCAGTCGCCTGGTGATGGCGCCGCTGACGCGCAACCGGGCCGGGGCCGACGGCGTGCCGGGCGAGCTCATGGCCGCCCACTACGCGCAACGCGCCTCGGCAGGGCTGATCATCGCGGAGGGCACCACCCCGAACGCCGTCGGCCAGACGTACCCGTACATCCCCGGCATCCACTCCCCCGGGCAGATCGCCGGCTGGCGGCGGGTCACCGACGCGGTGCGCGCCGCCGGCGGGCGGATGTTCCTCCAGCTCCAGCACGGCGGTCGGGTCGGTCACCCCGCCACCAGCGGGCTCGTCCCGCTCGCCCCGTCCGCGGTCCGCTTCCCCGAACCGCTGCACACCCCTTCCGGGCTCCGGGACGCCCTGCCGCCCCGCGCGATGACCGTCGCCGACATCCGGGCCACCGTCGCCGACTTCGCGACCGCCGCCCGCAACGCCGTCGAGGCGGGCTTCGCCGGTGTGGAGGTGCACTCGGCCAACGGGCACCTGCTCCACCAGTTCCTCTCGCGGAACACGAACCGCCGCACCGACGACTGGGGCGGCCCCGTGCGCCACCGGATCCGCTTCACCGTCGAGGTGGTCCGGGCCGTCGTGGAGGCGATCGGCGCCGACCGGGTGGGCGTGCGCGTCTCGCCCGGGCTGGGGGTCAACGGCATCGAGGAGGGCGACACCGAGGAGATCTATCCGGCGCTCATCGCGGCCTTGGCGGACGTCGGACCGGTCTACCTGCACCAGGTGTACGCCGATCCGGACGGGCCGGGCTTCGCCGGGCTCCGGGCGGCCTGGCCGGGCACGCTGATCGCCAACCCCGCGCTCACGCGCGAGGAGGTCGCGGACGACGGCGGCAAGCGGCGGGGCGAGCGGCTGCTGGAGGCGGGCGCCGACCTGATCGCGCTCGGGCGGGGCTTCATCGCCAACCCGGACTTCGTGGAACGGCTGCGCGCCGGGTCCCCGCTCAACGAGCTCCGCCCGGAGTTCCTGATGCACGTGCGGGGCGCGGAGGGGTACACCGACTACCCCGCCCTGGCCCGCGTGTGAGCAGGACCGCCGCTCAGGGGCGCAGGGAGCGCAGCAGCAGGTCGGCGAGGTGGTCGGCGACCTGGAGCGGGGTGAGCGGGCCGTCCGTGCGGTACCAGGTGGACAGGTGGTGGACGGAGCCGAAGTAGAAGTCGACCACCAGGTCGGCGGGGGTGGCCGCGGCGAACACCCCCGTGCGCTGGCCCTCCTCGACCAGGGCCCGGAAGCGCTCGTGGTAGCGCCTGCGCTCGGCCCTCACCTGCTTGTACTTCTCCGGGCTGAGCTGGTGCATCGACCGGAAGAAGATCATCGCGTCGTCGAGGTTCTCGATGGTGGTGACCACCACGTCGGCGGCCGCGGCCCGCAGCCGCTCCTCGACGGGGGCATCGGATCCGGCCACCGCGTCGAGCCGCTGCTGCTGGAGGCGCAGCATGCGCGCGTACACCTCGTGCAGCAGGTCGTCCTTCGACCCGAAGTAGTGGTACAGCGCCCCCTTGGTGACGCCCGCGGCCTCGACGATCTCCTGGACGGAGGTGCGGTCGTAGCCGCGCTCGGCGAACAGCCTGGTGGCCACGGCCAGCAGCCGCTGCGGCACCGGGGTCTCCCGGTTGTTCTCCGCCGGCTCCGTGGTGGTCCTGGCTGCCATGGCGCTCGCCTTCCTCTCCTGATGTTCCAGCTGCTGCGTCGTACGACCATCCGACTGTTTTCAGCCTCGTTCGCGCAGTTCCCGTCGCAGGATCTTGCCACTGGTCGTCCGGGGAAGAACAGGCAGGATCTCGACTACGCGCGGGTACTTGTAGGCGGCGAGGCGTTCGGCACAGTGGGCGGCCAGTTCGGCGGGCTCCACCGAGGCCCCCGGCCGCAGGCTCACGTACGCCTTCACGCTCTCGCCCCGGTACGGGTCGGGCACCCCGACGACGGCCGCGTCGCGGACGGCGGGGTGGGTGTGGAGGACGTCCTCCACCTCCCGCGGCCACACCTTGAACCCGGAGGCGTTGATCATGTCCTTCTTCCGGTCGACGACGTAGAGCCAGCCGTCCGGGTCCATGAAGCCGACGTCACCGGTGCGCAGTTCGCCGTCCGGGAAGGCCTCGGCGCTCTCCTCGGGCAGCCCCCAGTAGCCGAGCGCCACCTGCGGGCCGCGGACGGCTATCTCCCCGGTCTCGCCGAAGGGGACCTCGGCGCCCCGCTCGTCGAGGATCCGTACGAGGGTCTGCGCGCCGGGGACACCCACCGAGAGGGTGCCGGAGGCGGGGTCGACCGGGGCTTCGAGGTGGGCGGGGACGGAGGCGCAGGGGGCGGTGCACTCGGTGAGTCCGTAGCCGTTGCGCAGGTAGAAGCCGAAGGCGGTGCGCAGCCGCGCGACGAGCGCGGGCGGCAGCGGTGCGCCGCCGGAGGAGACCACCTGGAAGGAGGCGAAGTGGTCGCGGGTGACGGCGGGGTGAGCGGCGAGCGCGATGAAGGCGGTGGCCGGCCCGATGGTGTAGGCGGGGCGGTGTTCGAGGAAGGCGTCCAGCACGGTCCCGGCGTCGAAGCGGTGGGCGAGGACGAGGGTGCCGGCGTTGGTGAAGCAGGCGGCGAGCTCGCAGACCATGCCGGTGATGTGGAAGAGCGGGGCGAGGGCGAAGTAGCCGGCGCCCTCCGGGAGGGGGTGTCCGGTGACCTGGCGGGTGGCGTTGTAGGTGAGCGCGCCGTGCGGGTTCACCGCGCCCTTGGGGGTGCCCGAGGTACCGGAGGTGTAGCTGATCAGGGCGGTGTCGGCGGCCGTCAGGTGCGGGTCGGGCGGCGCCCGGTGCCCCAGGCGGGCCGTCTCGGCGAGGTCGACGGGGACGGGGACCTCGGCCCCGCGCGCGGCGTCGGCGGCGTCCTCCGGGGGGTACGGGGGCTCGGCGTGCGGGGGTTCGGCGTGCGGGGGGCCCTCGGGCAGGACGCGGGGGTCGTCGCGGGTCTGGAAGTCCCGGTCGCGGGCGGTCAGGACGGCCCGTACGCCCGTCCCGCGCACGGCCTCCCGCAGGTACGCCGGCCAGGACCGCTCCTCGCAGACCAGCGCGACGGCGCCGGAGTCGCGCAGGGCGCGGCGGACCTCGGCGGACTTGTACATCGGGTTGAGCGGGACGACCACCGCCCCGGTCTTCCAGGCGGCCAGCACCGCGAGCACGAAGTGCGGGGTGTTCTGCAGCATGACGGCGACCCGGTCGCCCCGGCCGACGCCCCGCGCGGACAGGTGACCGGCGAGGGAGTCGGAGAGGGCCTCGGCCTCCGCGTAGGAGATCCGGCCGTCGAAGTACGCGAGGGCCGGGTGGCCGGGTGCGCGGGCGACGGCCGCCCGGAACGCGTGCAGCACGCTGGGCGGCGGCGAGACGGCGGCCGACTGGGCGGGACTCAGTTGCCGCAGCCAGGGGCGGGCGGCGTACCGGGAGCCGAGGGCCCCGGCGGGCGGGTCGACGGCGACGGGCGGGGCTGCGGCGGCCGGGGAAGCGGTCGGGGCTTCGGGTGGCGGGGCGGCGTGGGCCGGGGTCACGAGGACTCCCACTTCTGCTGGAGGTGGTTCATGCCGCTCAGCCAGCGGTCGGGTTCCGTGGCGCGCGCGGCGTAGTAGTCCGCCACCTCGGGGTGCGGGAGGATCAAGAACCGGCCCTTCTCCATACCGTCGAACAGTGCCTCCACGACCGCGTCGGGCTCGATCGCGGTCGGCGCCAGGACCAGCTCGCCCGCCGATCCGGCGGCCGTCAGCATGTCGGTGCGCACCCCTTGCGGACAGATGGCGTGGACCAGAACGCCCCGGTGCCGGTAGGTCAGCGAGAGCCATTCCGCGAAGGCGAGGGCGCCGTGCTTGGTCACACTGTACGGCGCCGCTCCGATCATGGTCAGCAGCCCTGCGGCCGAGACGGTGGACACGAAACGGCCGCCGCCCCGCTCCAGCCAGTCGGGCAGCAGGGTACGCGCGGCGCGCACGTGGGCCATGACGTTGGTGTCCCAGGCGGCTTCCCACACGGCCTCGTCCGCGAAGGCGTCACCGCCGGACGCGAGACCGGCGTTGGCGCAGTAGACGTCCACGGCTCCGCCCAGCGCCTCCCGGGCCTCGGCGACCACCGTCGAGGCGTCGCCGGGCACGGCGACGGCCCGGGAGCCGATCGCGTCCGCCACGGCGGCGGCCTTGGCGGGGTCGAGGTCGTTGACGACGACGGTCGCGCCCTCGGCGGCGAACCGGTGCGCGAGTGCCGCGCCGATACCGCCGCCCGCGCCGGTGACGACGACTCGCTGGTCCTGGTACGCGCTCACGGGGGTCACCTTTCGTCGCTGCCCCGGTGGGGCCGGTTCCGGGCAGACTAACCAGTCGGTATGCCCGGCCGGAAGGGCGTGGCGCCCATGGATCGCGCCGAAGCCCCGTGCCCGTCCCCGCTCGGGCGCGCCACCGGACGGCGTGGGTCGGGCGGGATCCGGAGGGGAGGACCTAGCGTGGCGGGATGACGCTGTCACGACGCGGGGTGCTGGGACTGGCGGGGGCCGTGGGCGCCCTCGGGGCGAACTCGGGGGCCGCCGCGGCGGCGGGCCCGCGATCGGAGCGGGTCCGTACCGGCTTCGAACAGCTCGCCGCCGACGGGTACGCGGCGCTGGCCGGGCAGCGGGTCGGGGTGGTCACCAACCCCACCGGGATCACCGCGGACGCCCGTCACCTGGTCGACGTCCTGCACGAGGACGAACGGGTCGACCTGGTCGCGGTGTTCGGGCCGGAGCACGGATTCCGCGGCACGGCCCAGGCGGGCGGCTCGGAGGGGGCGGGGCGCGATCCCGCTACCGGGCTGCCCGTGTACGACACGTACTCCACCAGCGGGCAACAGCTCGCCGACCTGTTCACCAAGGCGGGCATCGACACCGTCGTCTTCGACATCCAGGACGTCGGGGCACGGTTCTACACCTACGTCTGGACCCTCTACGACTGCATGCGCGCGGCCGCGCTCGCGGGCAAGTCGGTGGTGGTGCTGGACCGGCCGAACCCGGTCGGTGGGCGGCGGGCGGCCGGACCGGTGCTGGAACGGCCGTACGCGAGTTTCGTCGGTCGGGAGCCGATCGCGCTGGCGCACGGGATGACCGCGGCCGAGCTGGCGCTGCTGTTCAACGGCGAGTTCCTCCGGGGCACGGCCTTCCCGCAGGGGCCGGTGCGGCTGCTGACGGTACGGATGGCCGGATGGCGGCGGGATTCGTTCTTCGGGGCGACCGGGCTGCCCTGGGTGCCGCCGAGCCCGAACGTGCCGACCCCGGACACGGCGCTCGCCTACGCGGGGACCTGCCTGTTCGAGGGGACCAACCTGTCGGAGGGCCGGGGCACCACCACCCCCTTCGAGGTGGTGGGCGCGGAGGGCGTCGACCGGCGGTGGGCCGAGGCGGCGAACGACCTGCGGCTGCCCGGGGTGTGGTTCCGCGAGACCTGGTTCACCCCGTCCTTCTCCAAGCACTCCGGGAAGGTCTGCGGCGGGGTCCGGCTGATCGTGCACGACCGGGACGCCTTCGATCCGGTGCGGACCGGGATCGGGCTGCTCGTCACCGCGCGCCGGGTGTGGTCCGGGTTCGCGTGGCGTTCCGACCACTGGATCGACCGGCTGACGGGTTCGGACCGGGTGCGCACGATGGTGGACGCCGGGGCCGGGGTGCCGGAGATCGTGGACGACTGGTCGGCCGGACTGGCGCGCTTCGCGGCGGTGCGGGAGAAGTACCTGCTCTACCCCTGACCGCCGGGCGGCCCGCCCCCGATCCGTGGCGTCGCGGGGCTGGTCGGGCGGCCCGCGCGGCGGGATGCTGCATGCAGCACAGGCGCGGCGCGGAGGGGGGACCTCATGGCGGGTGGACGGCCGGGCGGATCCGACGGCGGGACCGGGACCACGGGCACGGCGGGCGGGGCGGCGGCGCCTCGGGCCCGGGCGGGGAGCTCGTTCGGGGCGGAGGGCTCGTTCGGGGCGGGGGTGGGTGGCCGGGGCTTTGGAGGCGTCGCGGCGGTCGGCCCGGCCGCGGTCCCGGCCGGGATCGGCGTCGGCCCGTACCGGGAGCTGACCTTCGACGCGCAGGGCGACGTGGACCCGGCGACCCGGGAGACGGTGGCCCGCATCGAGGCCACGGACCTGCTGGTCTTCGCACACGGCTGGAACAGCGACCGCTCGACCGCGACCCGGCTCTACGACCGGTTCTTCGCGCCCTTCCCCGAGCTGGTGGGGACGGGCGTGCGGCTCGGGTACGTGGGTGTCGTATGGCCTTCGATCCGGTTCTCCGACGAGCCGATACCCGATTTCGAACCCCGTGGCGCGGCGGCCCCGCCGGGTTCCGCAACGGCGTTGGACCCCGGGACGCGGCGGGCCCTCGCGGAGTTCTGGCCGGGCCGCGAGGCGGAACTCGGCCGGATCGCGGAGCTGTTGGAGGAGCGGCCGGAGTCGGCTGCGGCCCTCGTCGAGTTCGGCGCGCTGGTGCGGGAGCTGCTGCGGGCGGACCGGGTCGGCACGCCCGTCGACCTGCTCGGCCCCATGCCGGCCCCGGAACCGGCCGGGGCCGGCGCCGGGGCGGCCGCCCGGCACGACGTACCGGCCATTTTCGCCGAGGACGTCCTGGCGGTCTGCCGGAGCCTCGCGGACGCGCTGGAGCAGGTGGGGGGCGCGCGGGACGCCGACGCGGACGCGGCGCCCGCGCCCGCCGGGGCGCCGGGCCTGGCGCTCGGGGGCGGGCTGCGGGCCCTGTGGAGCGGGGCCAAGGAACTGTTGCGGCAGGCCACGTACTACGAGATGAAGAGGCGGGCCGGGGTGGTCGGCGAACGCGGACTCGGACCGGTCCTGGCGGACCTGGCGGGACGCCGGCCCGCCCTGCGGGTCCACCTCATCGGCCACAGCTTCGGCGCTCGCGTGGTGTCCTTCGCGCTGCGTGCCCTGCCCGAGGGGGGACGGAACCCGAAGTCGTTGACGCTGCTCCAAGGAGCCTTCTCGCACTACGCCTTCAGCGAGCGACTCCCCCACGACCCGAGCCGCGGCGGGGCCCTGCGCGGGCTCCAGAGCCGGGTGGACGGCCCCCTCGTGGCCTGTCACTCCGCACACGATTCCTCGCTCGGGGTGTTCTATCCGCTGGCCTCCCGGATGGCGGGGGATTCGGCCGGACTCCTCGGTTTCGACGAGCGGTGGGGCGCGATCGGGCACGACGGGGTGCGGGCCCTACCGGGCGCGCCCCGGCTGGACCTCGCCGCCGCGCTGCGCGACGGACTGCCGCGTACCGGCTGCGTCAGCGTCGATGCGGGCTCCGTGGTCCGCCGGGGAGGGGCTCCGTCGGGGGCGCACAGTGACATCTGCCACGAGGAATTGGCCCGGCTCGTGGTGTCCGCGGGGCGCATGGGGCGCTGAATTCCGGCCATGTGCCACCCACACGCCTCGACCGCCCCCGCATGCGCCCACATCCCGCCGGGCATGTTGGGCACGTCGGGGCGGGCTGCTTCGTTCGACGGAGTGGCACGGGCACGGGTGTGGGGGGACGGCGGAGGTGAAGGTGCGATGGCGGGTTTTCGAAGTCTGGCCTATCAGGTGCGCGACGCGCGCAACGACCGGGCCCTGCGGCGCCATTCGCTGCGCCGCTGCCTGGAACGGTTCGCCCCGTACGGGCACCGCGCGACGTGGTGGCACCTGTGCGACCGGCACGGGATCGCCCCCGAGGACCGGGGTGCGGACCCGCTGAGGCTGGTCGCGGCGCTGGAGGAGCTGGAAGAGGCGCGGGCGGTCTGGTTGGAGTACGAGCGGCAGTTCGCGGCGCGACGCAGACGTGAGAAGCACGACGGGGTGCGCCGCCCGGAGTGGGCCTGGGGCGCCAACGGGGACGCGGTGGTGCGCTGCGCCGACCCCTGGGTCCGGCCGGAGGGGACGCTGGCCGAGGTGCTGCGGAGGCTGGTGACGGTGCTGGAATCCGAGCCGGGGACCTCGTGTCCGGTGTGTGGCGAGGAGGAGCTGCGCTGGCCGGCCGCGCAGTCCGGGCACGGCGACTGGGGCGGGGCCTGGGCGTGCGAGGGGCCGGTGTGCGGGGGCTGCGGGATCGTGGTTCCCGGGCCGGCCCTCACCTACGCCGCGGTGGTGCGTCCGGCCGCGGTGGACGCGGCATGAGCGGGACGGGGTCGGGCGCGGGATCGGCCGGTCGGGGCGGGCCGCCGCTCCGGGGCGGGGCCGGCGCGCGGCTCCAGGTCGGGCTCAACGGTTCGCGGGACGCCGCCGACGGGGTGGCCGTACCGATGTCCCCGCGGGCGCTCGCGGAGGCGGCGCTGGCCGCGGTGGCCGCCGGGGCCGACGAGGTACTGGTGCACCCACGGACCCCGTGCGGTCGGGAGAGCCTCTCGCCCCGGGTGGTCGGGCCCCTGCTGGAGGAGTTGCGCGGCGCGGGGGTCCGCGTACCCCTGGCGGTGCCCGCCTCCATCGCGGCGGAGCCTGATCCGGCGGGGCGCCGGGAGCGGGTGCGGGACTGGCGGGTGCTGCCGGACCGGGCGACGGTGTCCTTCGCCGAGCCCGACGCCGGCGAGCTGGGCTCCGCCCTGCTGGCGCGCGGGGTGGCGGTCGACGCGGTGGTGCCGCTGGGCGGTGGGGCCGGGCCGGAGCCGCTGGCCCGGTTCCTGGCATGGGCCCCGACCGACCACCGGCGGGTGCGGCTGGTGGCGGAGCTGGCGCGGGCCGATCCCGCCCTGGTGGCGGGGCTGCGGTGGCTGCCTCCCGTACCCGTCGTGCTGTACGGCAGGGAGGGCGCGGCCTGGCCCGTACTGCGGCTGGCCTCCCGGTGCGGTGCCGGTGCGCGGATCGGCGTAGGAGAGGTCTTGCACCTGCCGGACGGCAGGCCCGCCCGGTCGAACGCCGAACTGGTGGCGGCCGCCGTGGGGATCACTGCCGGAGCCGCTCCGGCGGGGGGCCGGGAGAGGGAGTCCGCCGGTCGGGCCGGGCGGTGATGCCCGGCCCGGGTGGGGGCGGCGTCAGTACGCGAGCCTGGAGCCGCTCATGCGGTCACCGAAGACGTCGTCCGGGTTCGACAGCGCGCAGGTCTTCATGGAGAGGCAGCCGCAGCCGATGCAGTCCGTCAAACGGTCCCGCAGGTCGCTGAGTTGCTCGATGCGCTGGTCGAGTTCGGAACGCCAGGCCTCCGACAGGAGCGCCCAGTCCTCGCGGTTCGGCGTGCGCCCTTCCGGCAGTTGGGACAGCGCCTCGCCGATGTCGGCGAGCGGGATGCCCACCCGCTGCGCGGCGCGCACGAACGCGACCCGGCGCAGCGCGTCCCGGCTGTAGCGGCGCTGGTTGCCGGAGGTGCGCCGACTGCTGATCAGGCCCTTGGTCTCGTAGAAGTGGAGCGCCGAGACGGCGACCCCGCTGCGCATGGACAGCTGACCGACGGTGAGTTCGTGGATCTTCTCGGGAATCTGCGGCACCCGACCGAGCCTAGTCGGAGGTCCGTTGACATTCACACACGCGGCGCAGCATGCTGAGCAAGCGCTTATTCGATCGGGGCGGCCGGGTGGACGTGCCGAAGAGCGCCCAGCAGACGTCGACAGACAGGGGCAGGGCATGGCCGGACCGAGGATCTTCACATCCGCCGAGGAACTGCGCGCCGGCATCGGCGAGCCGCTCGGTCCGAGCGGATGGCTGGAGGTGGACCAGAAGCGGATCGACCTGTTCGCGGACGCGACGGGTGACCACCAGTGGATCCACGTCGACCCCGAGCGGGCGGCATCCGGGCCGTTCGGCTCGACGATCGCGCACGGCTACCTCACGCTGTCGCTGCTGCCGAGCCTGGTGCCGCAGATCATGCTGGTCGAGGGCATGCGGATGGGCATCAACTACGGCGTGGACAAGGTGCGCTTCCCCGCCCCCGTGCCCGTCGGTTCGCGCCTGCGCGCCACCGCGCTGATCACCTCGGTCACCGAGGTCGGCGAAGGTGTGCAGGTGGCGGCGACGGTGACCGTGGAGCGCGAGGGGGCCGAGAAGCCGGTGTGCGTGGCGGAGTCGGTGTCCCGCTACTACTTCTGAGCGGCCCCGGCGGGCGTCGCGCCCACCATGCGGAGCACGAGGTCGGCGTAGAGCGCGCCGACCTCGTCGGGCGTGCGCGGGCCGGCCGCGCTGAACCAGCGGGCCACGTCGATGCACAGCGACAGCACGGCCAGGGTGGTGCCCGCGACGTCCGGGACGGCGAACTCCCCCGCCCGCACGCCGTCGGCGATGATGCGCCGCACGGCCGCGTCGGTCCGCCTGCGCAGGGTCACGATCTCGGAGCGGTGCTCCGGCGCGAGGGCGTCGAGCTCGTACTGGACCACGCGCGCGGTGGTGTGGTGCGCCGCGTGCCAACCGACGAAGGACCGCACGGCACCGTCGAGCCGATCGGCGGCGGTACCGGGACCGGAGGCGGCGGTTTCCAGGATCTCCAGCGCCTTGTCGTGACCGATGCGACTGATGCGGTGGAGCAGTTCTTCCTTGGTCTTGTAGTGGATGTAGAGCGCGGCCGGACTCATCCCGGCCCGGCCCGCGATGTCCCGGGTGGTGGTCGCGTGGTAGCCGCGCTCGGCGAAGGCCTCGACGGCGGCGACGAGCAGCCGCCGCGCGGCGTCGGGGGTGACCTCCGACCACGGCTGGTATCCGCCGGTTTCCGCCGCGCTCTCCATGGCCCGTCCACCTCTTCCGCTTGTAGGAAGGAACACCCTACCGGAGGGTGAGCAAGCGCTTAGCGCTTCGGGAGGGCGGGTGGCCGGTCCTGTCGGCGGGGGCGCGTCCCGGGGGCCCGGGACGCGCGCTCAGCGGTCCTGGGTGGGGGGCTTCGGCGCGAAGGGGTCGTAGCCGGTCATGATCTTCTCCATCCGGGCCTGGTCGACGCGGGTGACGATCTGCGTCACCTCCTGGCGGTCCCTGATGACCTTGGCGAGGGTGAACGCCGAGGTGGTCAGGTAGAGCACCGCGATGCCGAGGAAGGCGCGGACCCAGCCGTCGGCGTCCATGTTGTAGATCCCGAGCGCCACGGCGGCGATGGCCACGCCGAAGGAGGCGACGGCCTGGCCGTAATAGGCCCCCGTGTTCTGCTGCTTGACCGGTGTCTCGTTCATGGGTCCAGCATCGGCGGCGGCGGCCGGCCGCACATGGGCGCACGTACTCAGCCGGGTACTCAGAACGCGGAGACCCCCGTGCGGGCGCGGCCGATCAGCAGCTTCTGGATCTGACTGGTGCCTTCGTAGAGGGTCATCACGCGGGCGTCGCGCAGCAGTTTGCCGACGGGGTACTCGTCGATGTAGCCGTAGCCGCCGTGCACCTGGAGGGCGTTGCCGGCGGCGCGCACGGCGGCTTCCGACGCGAAGAGCTTGGCGGTGGAGGACTCGGTGGCGAAGGGCTGCCCGCGGTCGATGAGGTCGGCGACCCGCCAGGTCAACAGCCGCGCGGCGTCGACGTCCACCGAGATGTCGGCGATGAGCTCCTGGACGAGTTGGTGGTGGGCGATCGGCCTGCCGAACTGTTCGCGCCCGGCGGCGTACGAGACGGCCGCCTCCAACGCAGCCTGGGCGATGCCGACGCAGCCCGCGGCGACCGACATGCGGCCCTTGGCCAGGGCGGACATCGCGACGGAGAAGCCCTTGCCCTCGGGGCCGAGCATCGCGGAGGCGGGCACGCGGACGCCGTCGAGGACGAGTTCGGCGGTGGCCTGGCCGCGCAGGCCCAGCTTGCCGTGGACCTCGCGGCGGGTGAGCCCGGGGGCGTCTGCGGGCACCAGGAAGGCGGAGATCCCTCGGTGGCCGGGGGTGTCGTTCGTACGGGCGAAGAGCAGCACGACGTCGGCCCAGGTGCCGTTCGTGATGAACATCTTGCTGCCGCCGATGACGTACGAGTCCCCCTCGCGCACGGCCCGGGTGGTGAGGTTGCCCGCGTCGGAGCCGGTGCCGGGCTCGGTCAGGCCGAAGCAGCCGAGGGCGTCTCCGGAGCACAGACGGGGCAGCCAGTCACGCTTCTGCTCCTCGTCGCCCCAGGCCGCGATGGTCTTGGCGACGAGGCCGAGGGAGACGGAGACGATGCCGCGCACGGCCGAGTCGCCGCGCCCGAGCTCCTCGGTGACCAGGACGTAGGACATGTGGTCCCCGCCGGATCCCCCGTACTCCTCGGGCACCGTCAGGCCGAGGAACCCCAGGTCACCGAGCTTCTTCACGATGCCCCGGTCCACGCTCTCGGCCCGGTCCCAGGCCGCGGCGTACGGAACGATCTCACGATCGGTGAACGCGCGGGCCAGCCGGCGTACGGCGTTCTGCTCCTCACTCGGTTCCAGGTTCACGGGGCACCTCCGGGACGTCTCGACCGACCTTTAACTAGCACCGGTAGTTTACGGCGGGCAGGCCCTACTATGTGGCGCATGGCCAGACCGCGCAAGCCCCTCCTCAGCCGAGCCCGCATCGTCGAGGCGGCCGGTGCGCTGGTGGACGCGGAGGGCCTGGAGGCCGTGTCGACGCGCAGGCTCGCCGCCGCGCTGGGAGTCAGCGGGCCGTCCCTGTACAACCACTTCCGTACGAAGGACGAGATCCTGGAGGCGGTCGCGGACGCGGTCAGCGCGCGGGTCGACCTGTCGATGTTCGAGGACTGCCGGGACTGGCGTCGGGCGCTGCACGCCTGGGCGCACTCGTACCGCGACGCCCTGTCGGACCATCCGAACATCGTGCCGGTCCTGGCCCGGGGGCCGGGCCGACGCCCGGCGGGACTGCGGCTGGCGGACTCGGTGTTCGGCGCGATGACCGAGGCCGGGTGGCCCCCGGCGCAGGCGACCCGGATCGGCGCGCTGATGCGGTACTTCATCCTGGGCTCGGCGGTGGCCTCCTTCGCCGGCGGGTTCGTCGACGACGAGACGGCCTACGACCCGGCGGACTACCCCCACCTGGGCCAGGCCCACCTCCTGGCGGAGCGGCATCGCGAAGTGGACGACGGCGCCTTCGAGACGGGCCTGGCCGCCCTCCTGGACGGCCTGACCCTCCAGTTCGCAGCCCTTCCGTCCGACCCCGACTGACCCCCGCCCGACGGGGGCGGAGGTCAGGCGGGGTCGGGTGCCGGGCCGGGCGCGGGCCCGGCCCGCGTCAGGACCGCGTCGGGGCCGGACCGGTTGCGGGCCGACCGTGCCGGCGTCCGAACCACGAGTGGGCCGGCAACCGCGTGCCGGCCCACCCGCGCGCGGGTCAGAAGACGACCAGCGAGCGGCCTCCCTTGCCCGCGAGCATCGCGTCGAACGCGGCCGGGATGCCGTCGAGGGTGATGCGGTCGGTGACGAGGCTCCCCAGGTCGAGGCGGCCGGCCCGAACGTGTTCGGCGATCACCGGGAGGTCGCGGGCGGGGTCGCTGTTGCCGTAGACGCAGCCGCTGAGGGTGCGCGCGAAGTGGAAGATCTCCAGGGCGTGGAAGGTGACCTGCTGCTCCTTGCCACCGATCCCGACGACCGTCGTCCGGCCGCCCCGCCGCGTCGCGTCCCAGGCGGCGCGGATGGACTCCGCGCGGCCCACGCACTCGATGGCGACGTCCGCGCCCCGTCCGCCGGTGACCGCGCGGACGTCCTTGGCCGTGGTGTCCGAGGCGAGCACGAACTCGGTGGCCCCGGCGGCGCGGGCGAGTTCCTCCTTGGCCGGTGACACGTCCACGGCGACGATGGGGCCCGCCTGGCCGATCCGGGCCGCCTGGAGCGCGGCCAGGCCGACCCCGCCGACCCCGAACACGACCACCGACTCGCCCGGGAAGACCTGCGCGCTGTGATGCACGGCGCCGTAGCCGGTGAGGACGGCGCAACCGAGCAGCGCGGCCTCGGTGAGCGGGATCCCGGCGGGCGCGGGCAGTACGCAGTTCGCCGCGACGACGGTCTCCTCGGCGAAGGCCGCGACGTTCAGCCCGGGATGCAGCTCGTTCCCCTCGGAGTCATGGGCGTGCACGGCCCCGACACCCGTCAGCGCGTTGGCGCAGAGCCATACCTCGCCGATCAGGCAGTGGTGGCACTCCCCGCAGGAGGGCGCCCAGTTGAGGACCACCCCGTCCCCCGGGGCGACGTGGGTGACGCCCTCGCCGACGGCGAGGACCGTCCCCGCGCCCTCGTGCCCGAGGACGGCCGGAACGGGCACCCGCATGGTGCCGTTGGTGAGGGAGAGGTCGGAGTGGCAGACGCCGGCTGCGGCGAGCCGCACCCGGACCTGGCCGGGGCCGGGCTCGGGCAGCACGATCTCCCGGATCTCCAGCGGGGCTCCGACTGCGGGAAGGACGGCGGCGCGGACCATGATCTTTTCTCCGTCTCGGGCGGTCAGAACTGCAGGGACTTGGTCTGGAGGTACTCCCCCAGGCCGTGCGGGCCCAGCTCGCGGCCGACACCCGACTGCTTGTACCCGCCGAAGGGCGCGCGCACGTTGAAGCGGCCCCCGTTGATGTCCACCTGCCCGGTGTCCATGCGTCGGGCGAAGGCCACGGCCGTCTCCTCGTCGGCGGCCCACACCGCGCCGCCCAGACCGTAGACGGTGCCGTTGGCGATGCGCAGGGCGTCGTCCTCGTCCTCGTAGGGGAGGATCGCCAGCACGGGGCCGAAGATCTCCTCCTGGGCGATGGTCATCCCGGGGGTGACGTCCGCGAAGACCGTCGGGGTGATGAAGTACCCCTGCTCGTGCGGGCTGTCGAGACCGCCCGCGACGAGGCGCGCGCCCTCCTCGACGCCCTTGGCGATGTACGCGCGGACGCGGTCGCGCTGGGTGGCGTTGACGACCGGGCCGAGGCGGGTGCCCGGGTCGCGGGGGTCCCCGGAGGGGTACTTGGCGACGGCGGCGGTCGCGAGGGTGACCGCCTCCTCGTACTGGCCCCGGTGGACGAGCATGCGCGTGAGGGCGTTGCAGCTCTGACCGGAGTTGTTCATGACGTGGCCGACGCCCACCGCGACGGCCTTGGCGAGGTCCGCCCCGGGCAGGATGACGTTGGCCGATTTGCCGCCCAGTTCGAGGGCGACCCGCTTGATGGACGCGCCGGCTATCGCGCCGATCTTCTTCCCGACGGCGGTCGAGCCGGTGAAGGAGACGAGGTCCACCCCTTCGTGCTCGGCGAGGGCCTGCCCGGCGACCGGACCGGTACCGGTCACCAGGTTGAAGACCCCGGCCGGGATGCCCGCCTCGTGCACGGCTTCGGCGAAGAGCTGTGCGGTCAGCGGGGTGTCCTCGGCGGGCTTGAGGACGACGGTGCAGCCGGCGGCGAGTGCGGGTGCCACCTTGGCAACGACTTGGTGCAGCGGGTAGTTCCAGGGCGTGATCGCCCCGACCACGCCGACCGGCTCCAGCAGCACGGTGGAGTTCCCGATCCGCTCCTCGAAGTCGTACGAGGCCCCCAGCTCGGCGTACGAGCCGGCGACCGCGATCGGCGACCCGACGTGCACGGCTTCCGCGAATCCGAGCGGGGAACCGAGCTCTGCGGTGATCGTCTCGGCGATCTCGCTCTTCCGCGCGACCAGTACGTCACGCAGTGCGCCGATCAGGGCCGCCCGGTCGGCCGGGGCCGTGGCCGCCCAGCCGGGGAAGGCCGCGCGGGCGGCCCGTACGGCCGCGTCCACGTCCTCGGCGCCGCCGGCCGGGACCTCGGCGATGACCTGCTCGTCCGCCGGGTTGACGACCTCGATCCGGCCGGCGCCGGCAGCGGGCACCCACGCCCCGCCGATGTACATCCCGTCGTGGGCCTTCATGGCATTCCTCCCGAGCACGCACGAGCGCGTAGACCTGACGTCACCAACACCCTACAAACTAGCGTCGGTAGTTTTCCGGGGCCAGAGGTGGTCCGGATCAGATGATGCCGAAAAGCATCCCCGCGGCGAGCACCACGAGGGAGGTGAGGGCCGCCCACTTCACGGTGAAGCGGGTGTGGTCGCCGAACTCGACCTTGGCCATGCCGACGAGCACGTAGACGGCCGGAACCAGCGGGCTGGACATGTGGAGGGCCTGGCCGACCAGGGAGGCACGGGCGATCTCCAGCGGGGACACCCCGTGGGCGGCGCCCGCTTCGGCGAGCACCGGCAGGACGCCGAAGTAGAAGCCGTCGTTCGACATGAAGTAGGTGAGGGGCAGGCTGAGCAGTCCGGTGACCAGGGCCATGTGCGGTCCCATGCCCTCGGGGATGGCCCCGACCAGCCAGTCGGCCATGTCCTTGACCATGCCCGTACCGGTGAGCACCCCGGTGAAGACGGCGGCGGCGAAGACCATGCCCGCCACGTTCAGCACGTTCTCGGCGTGTGCGGCGAGCCGGGCCTTCTGGTCGGGCATGTGCGGGAAGTTCACGGTGAGCGCGAGGGCGGCGCCGAGCAGGAAGAGCACCGGGATCGGCAGCAACTCCATGATCATGGCCGACAGCAGGGCGACGGTCAGACCCGCGTTGAACCAGTAGAGGCGGGGGCGCAGCGTCGGGCGGTGGGGGTCGAGGCCCTGGAAGCCGTCCGCGTCCGGCGCGGTGTCGCTCGCGTCGGTTCCGGTCCGCGGGGCGGGTGCGGGGGGCGCTGCGGTCGGGGCGGTCTTCGTGGAGCCGGTCGATCCGGTGGAGCCGGGACCGTGTTCGCCGCGCGCGTCACCGGAGGCCGGGAGGGCGGAGCGGGTCACGGAGGCGGCGGCGCCGGCGGTGGCCGTGGCGGCGGTGCGCGTGCCGGACGCGGCCATGTCCTGCGAGGTCGCTTCCTCCGCGTGCCCCGCCCCTTCTCCGCCGGGCATCACCAGGGAACCGACCCGGCGGCGCTCCTTGACGCCCAGAACGTAGGCCAGGGCGAAGACGAAGAGCAGGCCCGCAGCGAGGGCGGGGATCATCGGGACGAAGATGTCGGCGGCGTCGAGCTTGAGCGCCGTGGCGGCACGGGCCGTGGGACCGCCCCAGGGAAGGGTGTTCATGACGCCGTTGGCGGTGGCCGCGACACCGGTCATGACCACCAGGCTCAGGCCGAGCCGCTTGTACAGCGGGTACATGGCCGAAACCGTGATCATGAAGGTGGTCGAACCGTCCCCGTCGAGCGAGACGATGGCGGCGAGCACGGCCGTGCCCACCACCACCCGCATCGGGTCGGCCTTGCAGAAGCGCAGGATGCCGCGCACGATCGGGTCGAAGAGGCCGACGTCGATCATCAGGCCGAAGTAGACGATGGCGAACATCAGCATCGCGGCGGTCGGCGCGAGTTTGCCGACCCCGTCGATGACGTAGTCCCCGAGATGCGCGCCCTTGCCGGCGAACACGCAGAAGAGCGCGGGGATGAGCACGAGCGCCGCGATGGGCGACATTTTCTTCAGCATGATCAGGACCAGGAAGGTCGCGATCATGGCGAAGCCCAGGAAGGTCAGCATGCAGGGAACGTAGGTGCCCTCCGCTACGCCCAACAAGATGTCCGCGCGTGAGCAATACGAGCAAAACCCCAGCTCAGGGCAGGGGTGCCAGGTGGACGGGGAAGGCGTTGAGCACCGCCGTGCCCGACAGGGGGTCCAGCCGGGTGCCGTCGAGCAGCTGGTTCACGTTGGCGCCCGGATCGGCGGCGGCCACCGAAAGCCGGGTGCCGGACCGGTCGTGGCCCCAGCCGTGCGGAAGGCTGACGACACCCGCGCGGACGGTGTCGGTGACCTCGACGGGTACGTCCAGGCTGCCGCCGTCCGCGCTGATCCGGGCGCGACCGCCGTCGGTGAGGCCGTGGTGCGCCGCGTCCTGCGGATGGACCTGAAGGGTGCAGCGATTGGAACCTCCGACGAGGGCCGGGACGTTGTGCAACCAGCTGTTGTTGGACCGCAGGTGGCGGCGGCCCACGAGCACCAGGGCGGCGGGGCGTTCGGCGAGCGCCGCGCGGAGCCTGGGGAGCTCGGCCGCGATCGGGTCCGGGAGCAACTCGATCCTGCCGCTGCGGGTCCTGAGCACGCCCGGCAGGCGTGGCCGCAGCGGGCCGAGGTCGATGCCGTGCGGGTGGGCGAGGAGGCGTTCGAGGTTGAGCCCGGCGTCGCGCGCCGGTGCACCGGGGCCGCCGTCCGGTGCGCCGGGGCCGGCAGGGCCGGCGCCCGGTTCGGCATCGGTCGTCCCGAAGCGGTCGCCGTACGGGCCGAGTCGGAGCATCAGGTCGAGGCGCCGCTCGGGACCGTTCTCGCCGGTGAGGAGACCTGCGAGGCGTTCCGGGTCGGCGCCGTGCAGGGGGGAGCGCCGGTCTGCGGTCTCCTTGGCGAGCGTGGCGCGGATGGCGAGGTCGTCCACGGCGGCGGGCTCGGCTGCGCCGTGCATGCCCGACACGGCGAGGACGAGGCGGGCATGGATCTCGCACTCGTCCAGCCGGTCCGCTTCGAGGGGGACGGCCGGGCGCGTGTAGCGGACCTGGTTGTGGACGGCGAACCCGTTGAAGGCGAAGTCGTGGTGCGCGCTCCGGGAGGGCGGGGGCGGGGGCAGGACGACGTGGGCGTGGCGCGAGGTCTCGTTGAGGTACGGGTCGACGCTGACCATGAAGTCGAGTCCGGCCAGGGCGGCATCGAGTCGACGGCCGTCGGGCGCGGACAGCACCGGGTTGGCCGCGATGCAGATCAGGGCGCGGATCCGCCCTTCCCCGGGCGTGTCGATCTCCTCTGCCAGCGCGGCGCTGGGCAGCTCGCTCTTCACCTCGGGGTGGCCACTGACCCGGCTGTGCCAGCGACCGAGTGCGAACCCCCGGCCCGGCCCGGCGGCGCGGGGACGCGGGCCGGTCGCGGAGAGCGGGAAGAGGGCGCCGCCCGGACGATCGAGGTTGCCGGTCAGGATGTTCAGTACGTCGACCAGCCAACTGGCGAGGGTGCCGTGCTCGACGGTGCAGCTGCCGATCCGCCCGTAGACGGCGGCGGTCGGCGCGGCCGCGAGGTCGCGGGCGAGGGCGCGGATCTCGGCGGCCGGTAGGTCGCAGGCGGGGGCGACGGCCTCAGGGGTGAAACTCGCGAGGGCGTCGCCGAGTTCCCGGAGTCCTTCCAGGTGTTCGACGAGCGGGCCGGGCTCCGCGAGCTTCTCCGTGATCAGGGTGTGTGCGAGGGCGGCCAACAACAGGGCGTCACTGCCGGGGCGCGGGGCGAGGTGACGGTCGGCCAGCCGGGCGGTGCGCGTACGGCGCGGGTCGACGACCACGAGTGTGCCGCCGCGGGCCCGAAGTGCCTTGAGGCGGCCGGGGAAGTCGGGGGCCGTGCAGAGCGATCCGTTGGATTCGACCGGATTGGCGCCGAGGACGAGGAGGAAGTCCGTGCGGTCCAGGTCCGGGACCGGGATGGCGAAGGGGTCGCCGAACAGGAGCCCGCTGGACACGTGCTTGGGCATCTGGTCGAGGGTGCTTGCGGTGAACAGGTTCCGGGTGCCGAGGGCGTTGATGAGGAGCGGCGGGTAGAGGGCTCCGGCCATGGTGTGGACGTTGGGGTTTCCGAGGACGACGCCGACGGACCGGTCTCCGTGCTCCGCGACGAGTGCGGGCACCGCGGCGGCGATGGCGTCGTAGGCCTCCTCCCAGGTGGCCTCCCTCAGCCGTCCGTCGCGGCGGACGAGGGGTGCGCGCAGCCGGTCCGGGTCGGCGTCGAGCGAACCGAAGGCCGCGCCCTTGGGGCAGATGAAACCGCGGCTGAAGACGTCGTCGCGGTCGCCGCGGGCCCCGATCACGTCGGCGCCCTCGATGGTGAGGGTGAGGCCGCAGGTGGCTTCGCAGAGCGGGCAGATGCGCGGGGCGGTGCGAGGCATGGGCGCTCCTGGGAGGCGGCGGGCTGCGGCGCGGACACGGGCCGGACCCGGCCGCGGGGGCGGACGGGCAGCGGGCGACCCCGAGCATACCGACCGGTAGGGACGGGCGGGAGGGGTCGGCGGCGACGGGTTGGACCGGGAGCGAGGGGCCGACGACGGGGACCGACGGACGGGGGCGACGGCCCGGGCCTCGCGTCGGGGACCCGACCGGGAACGCCACCCCGGAGGGCGAGGCCCGGGTCCGGATGCCCGAGGCAGGGGCCCCGACGCGGCGGCGAAGATCGCGCGCATGGGGTCTCGGCGTGGGGAGGCCGGCGACGGGCCGGATCAGTCGAGGACGCGTGCCAGGTAGGCCCGCATCATCGCCCGGGTTTCGGCGACGATGCCGGGGTCTCCGGCCGGGTCGGTGCGGAAGGCGAGTTGGATCAGTGCGTCGGTCGCCTCGACGGCGACCAGGACCGCCCGGCGGAGGTCGGCGTCGGGGGTCAGTCCGAGGTGCGCGCAGAGCAGTTCGGTGAGTCGGGCGGCGACTTGGTGGTTGGGGTCGGGGGCCGGGCCGTCGGCGGGCGGCGCCGGCACGCCGAAGTCGACCAGGGCGAACCCGGGGACGCTGCGCTTCATGGCCAGGTACTCGTCCAGCACCGCGTCGACCGCCGGCTGCCACCGACCGGCGGGCAGCTCGGCGAGGCGCCGCTGGATGCCGTCGGCGTAGCGGTCGAGATTGCGGTGGGCCAGGGCGACGGCCATGGCCCGCTTGTTGCCGAAGAAGCGGTAGACCGAGCCGATGGGGACCCCGGCGCGCAGGGCGACGGCCCGGGTGCTGAGGTTCTCGTAGCCCGTCTCGTCGAGCAGTTCGGCGCACGCGTCGAGGATCCGTACGAGGCGGTCGGCGCTGCGTTGCTGGACGGGGGTCCGGCGCAGGGGATGGGCGGGAGGCACGGGGTCCATCATGCCGCTCACGGCTCCTCCGTCCAGCGTTCGGGCCCGTCTTCGCGCATCGCGTGCGGTGCCTCCGCTCCCCGTGCGGTCAGTTGAGCAGGAGGGCGAGCCCGCCGACGGTGTACGCGATCATCAGCGCGAGCAGCGGGAGTTGCCCCGCGACGGCCCTGGCGGGCGGGAAGAGCCGTACGGAGCGGTCGTGGGCGGCGATCACTCCGAGTACGTGTCCGGTGATGACGGCGATGACCTGAAGGGCCGCGAGTCCGCCGGGATCCAAGGGGGGACCGGGTTCGGAGTCGTTGTCAGTGCCGAGTGCGATGCTCACTGTGCGTGGTCCTTCGGTGACGAGGAGGGAGAAGTAGTGAGCGATGAGATAGCCGAGGGCGATCGGCACGAGTGAGTGCGCGAAGGCGGTCAGCGGGCCGGGGTGAGGGCCGGCGACGAGGCGGGTGACCGCCGCGCACAGGCAGTAGAGGGTGGCGACGAGGGCGACGGAAGCGAGCAGTCCGATGGTGGCCGTGGCGGTGCGGCCGAGGGGGGAGGTCTGGACGGCGTTGATCCAGAAGGGGTTGTCGCTGTAGCCGTCGTAGGCGGTGGAACCGAGGAGGACGCAGACGGTGGCGACGAGTCCGGGCCGCTCGGGCGTCGCGTCGAGTCCGTGGAAGGGGTTGCGCAGGACCAGGCGGCCGTCGCTGCGACGGCCGAGGACGGCGAGGCGGGCCAGGAGGCCGGAGTAGGCCTCGAAGGCGTCCGCGTCGGTGAACCAGCGCTCGCCGTGGCGGGCGGCGAACAGCAGGTGGACGGCCGCGTAGCCGGTGATCGCGATGAGGAGGGTGGTGGTGGATGCGGGATCGGGGGCGACCAGCTCCAGCCAGGTGAAGCCGAACAGGCCCGCGGCGGCGGGCCATTGACCCAGCCGGGCGGGCAGGGGGCGCACCGGGCCGGGCGGGCGGCCCCGGAATCGGGCCCGGAGCCGGGCGAGGAGGCGGTGCAGGGTGCGCAGCGGGTTGACCAGGCGCCAGACGGGGCCGAGGAGGAGGGAGGCGGGCACGAGACCGACCCAGAACAGGACGTAGACGGCCCCCGGCGCGGGGTTGCGGGCGGGGTCGTCGGGACCGAGGAGGAGGTGGAGGAGTACGGCGAGGGCTGCGGCGAGGCCGAGTCCGCGCAGGGTGAGGCGGGTGGCCGGCGCGTCGGCCACCCGCTGGAGGCCGGCGGGCACGGCGATACCGGAGCGGTCGCCGCGGAAGCGGGACACGGACCACAGCAGGCCGAGTGCCAGGAAGGAGACGAACAGGGCGGTGAAGGCCCCGGCGAAGGCGTAGAAGGGGGAGATGGGCAGGTCGTGCTGGGATCCGATCCCGTGCGCCAGCAGGTTCGACGGATCGGCCGGGTGAGGGACCACGCCCTGACCGGACCAGCCGACCGGGCTCGCGCCGGAGCCGGTGACCGGTCCGGCGGCCATCCCGGTGGGCGCCCCGACGGGGTCGCCCGCGGCGAACCGGTCGGGCCACGCGGCCGGGGCGCCGCCCGGCAGGCCGGCGCCGGAGGTCACGCCGGGTCCGGGCCCGTTGCCGATGGCGATGCCGACGGCGCCCGCGCCGATGCCGGTGGTGCCGGGGTTCATCGGACGAGGAGCTGGGTCAGGAGCAGGCCGGAGGCGTGGGTCTCGACCTCGAAGAGGCCCGTGCGGTCGACCGTCAGGACCAGGGTCGCCTCCTGGCCCGCGGGGAGCGCGAGCTCCTTGTCGTAGCCGTGGACGTGGAGGGTGTCGGCACGGTCGCTGGTGACCCGGAGGGCGACGCTCTCGCCGCGCTTGAGCTCGGTGCGGTCGGGGGCGGGGTGTACCTTGCCGTCCCGGACCGCGAGGGTCACGGTCCGGTCCGCCCGCGGAGCCCCGGAGGCCCCGGAGGCCCCGGAAGGCGTACCGGCGCCGCTCGGGGTGCCGGCCGGGTGGCTGTGGTCGGTGCCGCCGCCGGGGGCCGCGGTCAGCGGGACGGTCGCCCGGACCGCTTTGCCGGCGACGGCCCAGGCGGTGTGGTCGTCCGCGTACAGGCGGACGGTCAGGTTGTGCGCGCCCTGCGGCACCTGCGCCGCGGGCAGGTGGAACCAGGGGCCGTACACCCGGGCCAGTTTGCGGCCGTCGAGTTCGAGGTGGGCGTGGCCGGCGCCCGGGAGGGCGCCGCCGCCGGTGCTGTCGGGGGTGAAGCGGAAGTTCTTCACGGCCAGTTGGAGGTTCCAGCCGTCCTCGGAGTCGGGCCGTGCGGTGAGCGCGACCTCCGGCGCGCCCTCGGCGGGAACCTCGCGCAGGCGGTGGCCCGTACCGTCCTGGGCCTCCAGGAGCGTCCCGACTCCGCCGGACGCCTCCTCGTGGGTGGTACCGGGCTTGTGGTGGGTCGTGGCCCGGCCCCCGCATCCCGCGACCGCGCCGCCCGCGAGCAGCAGGAGGACGGCCACCAGCGCGGCGACACGGGTGGCCCGGTGCGGCGGTCGGGCGACGCGGGCGGGCACTCCGCACGCGTCGCACCGGACGCGGTCTTCGGGGCGGACGCTCACTGCGGACCTCCGGTCCTGGTACGGGTCGTGGGGCATGCCGGGTGCGGCGGGAGCACCGGGCCCGCGGGGTGCGGCGGGAGCCCCGGGCACGCGGGGTGCGGCGGGAGCCCCGGGCACGGCGGGCGCGGCGGGAGCACCAGGCAGGCGGGGACCGTTGGGAACGTCCGTCGCGTTCGTCCGGCGGTCATGGGTTCGGGGTCGGGGCCGTTGTGGTGGTGAGGGGTGGGGGCGGGGTCGTCGGGTTCGGGGCCCGGTCGCCCTCCGGGTCGTCGCCCGGGCCCGCGGGGCGGGCCGGGGTGGGCGGGCCCGGGCGGGCCGAGGCGACGGCGGCCCACAGCACCCACACCACCGCGACCAGGGCCCGGACCCAGGCGGGGCTCAGCGGGGTCCAGGGGATCATCAGGACGGCCTTGTCGAAGGCGTCGAGCAGGGTCAGGGCCCCCAGGAGCAGGGTCAGGCGGGCCAGCCAGGGTCGCTCCGCGCGCAGGACCAGTCCGGCGCCCGTCCACCACAGGCCCAGGAGCAGCAGGGCGAGCGCGGGGACGAAGGTGTCGACGAGGGGCATCGTGGATCCGGCGACGTCCAGGGCGAGCCCGGCGAAGCCCAGCAGGGAGGCTGCCGCGCCCAGTCGGGAGCCGGCCAGCCGGCGCCGCCACAGCACGCCGCCGACCAGCAGCAGGACGGCTGCCACGCCCAGCGCGATCTGGGTCTCGACGCGCTCCGGCCCTCGGGCCCCGTACCAGTCGCAGCCCGCCGGGAGTTTGCGCGCCTGGACGTTGTAGTCGGCGCAGACGAGCAGTTGGGCGAGCTTCACCGGTTCGCCGACCAGCCGGGCCGAGGCTCCCCTGACCTCGCCCCGGGCGTCCCCGCACCGGGGCAGGGTGGCCGGGGTGGAGCCGTCGGGTCCGTCCTGCCAGCAGTTGCCCCTGCCCTGGCCGTCCCACCACACGTCCGTGCCGTTGGGGCGGGAGGCGCCGGACTTGTCCTTGCCGAGGACGTTGCCGGCGTACCGGTTGTGGTGGGAGGTGTCGGCCTGCTTGGACCACTTCTCCTCACCGCGGATGAAGGCGGGGACGGCGCTGAGGAAGAAGCCCGCGCGCTTGTGCCCGTACACCCAGTTGTCCTCGTAGAGGTTCCAGTTGCCGCCGGCGGTGATGATGCCGGTACCGGGGGGCATGGAGATCTGCGGGCAGACCACGCCCTGCTCGTATCCGCGTTCGGCGGGCGGTTTGGCGCAGGTGCCGTCGGCGACGTGGCGGTAGTAGTCCTGGTTGTTGTCGTGGATCAGGTTCCGTTCGAACCGGGCGTGGTTCTGCGGGAGACCGGGGTGACCGGGGAAGGCGCTGTCCATCGAGGCGCCGCCCATGTTCTGGTCGAACTCGTTGTCGTGGACCCACACGGAGTCCCCGGCGGTGCCGGAGTAGCCGACCATGTTGTGGTGGCTGCGGCAGCCGGTGATCTCTATGGAGTAGCGGGGGACGTCGTAGCCGCGGCCCTCGTTGATGTTGGAGGCGCTGCCGGGGTAGATGCCGGAGTCCCCGTTGCCGTACGACTCGCAGTTCTTGTAGAGGCCGTGGTCGCTGGCGAAGGTCAGGAAGCCGTACTCGTCGTTCCAGCGGGTCAGGACGTCGTCGATGACGAAGCCGTCGCCCGCGAGGACGTACAGCGAGTTGAAGGTGGTGCGCTGCGCGGTGAAGTTGCGGAAGTAGATGCCGTTGGAGCGGTCGGCGCGCAGGCCGTTCAGCTTCTGGTATTTGGCGTCGATGACGACGTCCGTGCGGGAGGCGCCCGTGCCCTCGATCTGGAGGTCGGTCTTGCCGAGGATCGCGACGAGGTTCTGGTTGTGGCGGCACTGCGCCTGCTGCTCGTAGGACAGGATCTGGTAGCCGAAGGAGGAGTTGGGGGCCTTGAGGGTGGCGCACTCCCCCGTCGGTTTCGGGAGCGAGGGCTCCTCCTCGTAGAGGCCGGGGAGGATCGCGATGTTCATGCCGGGGCGGTCGACGGCGTCGACGGCCTCCTGGAGGTGGCGGTAGCCGCTCTTCTCGCACCGCTCGAACAGGGCCATATTGCGTTGTCGCAGGGCGTCGGGGAAGCCGGCCGTGCGTCGTTCGAAGGCGGCCCGGTCGGTCTTGCAGACGAGCAGGTCGGGCTCGGCGGAACGGTACTGCGGGACGGATCCGGTGCCGTCGGGGAAGGTGACGGGGCGCTCCTCGTGCGCGCGGGCTGCGGGCGCGGCGACGAGGAGGGACAGGAAGGCGAGGAGGGCGGCGAGGAGCGCCGCCGGCACGGCAGGGAACCTGCGGGTCCACGACATGCGCGAGAGAGTAGAGGAATGTTCACCTTTTCGGATCCCCCTCTGCGGGAATCCGTCCGACCCCCTGTTCGGACGAGGGGGCGTTGACGGCGGGGTCGCGGAATCCTACTGTCAGGCATAGGATTCCTTCGACGGAGCGGGAGCAGCACATGAGTGAGCAGGCCAGGAAGACGGCGGAGGCGCTGGAATACCTCACCGGCTTCGGAAACGAGCACAGCTCGGAGGCCGTGCCCGGCGCTCTCCCCCACGGCCGGAACTCGCCCCAGCGCGCCCCCCTCGGCCTCTACGCCGAGCAGCTCAGCGGCAGCGCCTTCACCGAGCCGCGCGCCGACAACCGACGCTCGTGGCTCTACCGGATCCGCCCGTCGGCAGCGCACCCGGCCTTCGCCCGCGTCGACAACGGCGCCCTGCGCACGGCGCCCTTCACCGAGACGGTCCCCGACCCCAACCGGCTGCGCTGGAACCCGCTGCCCGATCCGGCGCCCGGTACCGACTTCCTCGCCGGCCTGTGGACCCTGGGCGGCAACGGGGACGCCGCGCAGCGCAGCGGCATGGCCATCCACCTCTACGCCGCCGACGCCCCCATGACGGACCGGGTGTTCAGCAACTCGGACGGGGAACTGCTGATCGTCCCCGAGCGCGGCGGCCTGCTGCTGCGCACCGAGTTCGGCCTGCTGAGCGCCGGCCCCGGCGAGGTGGCCCTGATCCCGCGCGGGGTCCGGTTCCGCGTCGAACCCCTGGACTCCGCGGACGGACCCGCCCGCGGGTACGTCTGCGAGAACTACGGCCGCCCCTTCGAGCTGCCCGACCTGGGTCCGATCGGCGCCAACGGCCTCGCCGCCGCGCGTGACTTCCGGGCCCCGGTGGCGGCGTACGAGGACAGCGACCGCCCGACCGAGGTGGTCAACAAGTTCTGCGGCAACCTCTGGTCGGCGACCTACGACCACTCCCCGCTCGACGTGGTGGCCTGGCACGGCACGCACGTCCCGTACGTGTACGACCTGAGCCGCTTCAACGTCATCGGGTCGATCAGCTACGACCACCCGGACCCGTCGATCTTCACCGTGCTGACCTCGCCCTCCGACACCCCCGGCCTCGCGGGCGTGGACTTCGTGGTGTTCGCGCCGCGCTGGCTGGTCGGCGAGGACACGTTCCGGCCGCCGTACTTCCACCGGAACGTGATGAGCGAGTACATGGGCCTGATCGAGGGCGCGTACGACGCGAAGGCCGAGGGCTTCGTCCCCGGCGGCGGCTCGCTGCACAACATGATGTCGGCGCACGGCCCGGACCGGGAGACCTTCGACAGGGCGAGCGCCGCGGAGCTGAAGCCGCAGAGGATCGACGACGGTCTGGCCTTCATGTTCGAGACCCGCTGGCCGATCACCGCCACCCCGCAGGCGGCCGACGCGGACCACCTCCAGCGCGCGTACGACGACGTGTGGCAGGGTCTCGAACGCCACTTCCGGGCCTAACATGCGCATGCGCGAGCAGGAGCGGGGGCGGCGGGGCGGCGCCGGGCACGAGCCCGGTCCACCCGCACCGTCCGCGCTCCCGCCCGCGCCGCGCACCGCATGACGTCCAGCCAGCCGTACGGAGAGCCACCCGTGACCGCCTTCGCCCCCGACTCCCTCGTACTGAACCGGAAGCTCCCGCTCTGGTATCAGGTGTCGCAGTCCCTGCGCGCCTCGATACTCGGCCGCACCCCGGACGCCTCACTGCGGCTGCCGACCGAGGAACAGCTGGCCGAGCACTACGGGGTGAGCGTCCTGACGATGCGCCAGGCGCTCAAGGAGCTGGAGGGCGAGGGCCTGATCAGCCGACACCGGCGGCGCGGGACCTTCATCGAGCCGGGTGCCCGACGCAGCGCCCCGGTACGCCTGTTGGGCTCGGTGGACGCGATCGTGGCGCAGCAGTCGGGCGAGCGGACGACGATCCTCGGCCACGAGCGCACTCCGGTGTCCGGGGAACTGCTGGAGCACTTCCCGGACATCGCGGAGGTGGTCACGTACCGCAGGCTGCGTTACGACGGCGAGGGCGACGAACCCTCGAACTGGGCGGAGAACGCGGTGCGCCCGGACCTCGCCGAGCGGGTGGACCTGGCCGACCTGGCGCGGTGGCCGATGACGAAGGTGCTGCGCGACGTGGTCGGCGTGCGGATCAGCCGGATCACGGACACGGTCGAGGCGCGGCTGGCCGACCCGGTGACGGCCGAGTTGCTCGGGGTGCCGTTGCTGAGCCCGATCCTGCACTACACGGGTGTGACCTACGACCAGGACGGACGGGTGGCCGACGTGGCGCGCATCCGGTACCGGGGTGACCGTTTCTCCTTCACGGTCACGGTCGACGCGCCCTGACCCCCGGCCCCGGCCGCACCCGGACCCCGCCGCCCCACGCCGTCACCCCCGGTCGTCGTCGTCCGCCGCGCGCTCGCCCTCGGCCTGGGAGGGGGTGGTGCGCATGGTCTGCGGGTGGCGCTGCTTGCGCTGGGCCTCGTCCATGTCCTCGTCGAGACGTTCGCCCTCGGCCTGCGAAGGCATCGAGTACTCGTCGTACTGACTCATGGCCGCTCCTCCGTCGATACGGATGGGCACACATGCCACATGTACCCGCATAAGGAGCGTAACGCTTCGGCCAGGGCGGGGCCCGGGCCCGCGGGGCGTCGCTACCATCTGCCGGGTGAGCGCTGAGACACCGCCGCCGAACCCGCTGCTGGACGATCTGATGCCCTGGGCCGTGGGCGGCCTGCGCCTGGGCCGGGACTGGATCACGGCGCCCGACGCGGCCACGCTGCGGGCCCGCTGGACGGCCCTGACGGGCGTCGAAGGGGCCGAGCGGGAGCGGTTGTTCCGCCCGTCCCGCAGCCGTACGACCGCCTCCGGCGCCGCCGCGCTGCCGGGGCAGCGGTCCGCCACGGCCCGGTTCGCCGACGCGCCCGGCCCCTGCCCCGAACCCGTACGGGTGCTCCGGGCCCCCTTCGACGAGCAATGGCTGCTGCCCGACCAGCGGCTGATCGACGCCGCTCGGCCGGAACTGTGGCGGGTCCGGGACGGCTACCAGCTGTTCGCCGTGGAGAGCCCGGAGCTGCTGGTCACGGCGCACCTCCCGGCGGGCCGGCTCGGCCGGATCCGGCCGCTGCACCGGCGGCCGGGCGGCGCCGAGCCGAATCTCGCGCCCGGTCTGCTGCCCCTGCTGGGCGAGCGCCACGGCGGCTGGGTCACCCCGGAGGACGTGCTGTGCTGGATCCTCGCCGCGGGCCGCCCCGGACCCCGGGGGTACGAGGTTCCCCTCGCCGCCGATCCGGAACGCTGGCGCGCCGGGCTGGAGCTGGGGCACCGACTGTTGTCGGTCCAGCTGCGCGGGGCACGGGGCGGCGAGCCGCCGAGGCTGCCGGGCGGGCGGCGGCCGTACGTCCGGGCGGCGGTCACGGGATGGCCCGACGCCCTCGGGTACGACCCGCAGACGCAGACGCTGACCCTCGGGGACGGCGTCGTCTCCCCCGTGCCGGCGCAGGCGTGGGAGTACGAGGCCCAGGGGGTCCGCGTGCTGGAGGCCTGGTTCGCCGCCCGGTGCGCGCACCGGGGACCGGAGGCGGACGGGCTGGACGCGCTGGGCCCCACCCGGTGGCCGCAGGCCTGGACCTCGGAGCTGCTCGCCCTGGTGACGACCCTGGCACTGCTGGCCGAGCTGGCCCCGGAGCGGGCCGCGTTCACCCCGGGGCCGCTGTTGCCGACCGCGGAGCTCGTGGCCGGCGGGGTGTTGCCGCCGCCGCGCTCCGCCCGGCGGCCCGCTTCCGTGCTGGACCACCAGGAGGAGGGCCCGGGGGGCCAGTTCGCCCTGCTCTGAGCTCCTGCTCGCGTTCGCGTACGGGTACGAACGGGGGCGAACCGCGGACGCCGCGACCCCTCCCTGGTGACAGGTCGGGGCGTCCCGGGATAGGGATCGGTGTCATGGACACCGACTCGCACCCCCGGCCCGGGCACGCACCCCATCCGAACCCGGAAACCCATCCGGACCCGGAACCCCGCCCCAACCCGGAACCCCGCCCGAGCGCCGGACCCGACGTGCGCGCCGAGGAGCCGCTGCCCCTCGCCGGCCTCACCGTCGTCGCCGTCGAACAGGCCGTCTCGGCCCCGTTCGCCACCCGGCAGCTCGCCGACCTCGGCGCTCGCGTGATCAAGGTCGAGCGTCCCGACGGCGGGGACTTCGCCCGCGCCTACGACACCGCCGCCAACGGCCTGGCCTCGCACTTCGTCTGGGCCAACCGCGGCAAGGAGTCCCTGACGCTCGACCTGAAGGACCCGCGCGGCCTGGAGGTGCTGCACCGGCTGCTCCGGGGCGCCGACGTCTTCGTCCAGAACCTCGCGCACGGGGCCGCCGCCCGGCTCGGGCTCGACGCGGCCGCGCTGTGCGCCCGCTACCCGCGGCTGATCGCCGTCGACATCTCCGGCTACGGCCCGCAGGGCCCCTACGCCCACAAGCGGGCCTACGACATGCTCGTGCAGTGCGAGGCGGGCCTGGTGTCGGTGACGGGCACCCCCGACGAGCCGGTGAAGGCGGGAATCCCCGCCGCGGACATCGCGGCGGCCATGTACGCCTTCTCGGGCGTCCTCGCCGCGCTGGTGCGCCGCGGGGTCACCGGGCGCGGCGGCCCCGTCGAGGTGTCGATGCTGGATTCGCTCGCCGAGTGGATGGGGCATCCGCTGCACCACACGATGCACGGCGGGGAACAGCCCCCGCGGACGGGTCTCGCGCACGCCGTGATCGCGCCGTACGACGCCTACCCGACGGCGGACGGGGACCGGGTGCTCCTGTCGGTGCAGAACGACCGGGAGTGGCGGCGGCTGGCGCGGCAGGTGCTGGATCGCCCGGACCTGGCCGAGGACCCGGCGTTCGCGACGAACGCGGCGCGCACCAAGGGGCGCGGGCGGACCGACGCGGTGGTGGCCGGGGCGCTCGGGCGGCTGGGGGCGGACGAGGCGGTCCGGCGGTTGGAGGCGGCGGGGATCGCCTGCGCGCGACTGAACTCGGTGGCGCAACTGGCCGGGCATCCGCAGCTGGCGGCGCGTGACCGCTGGCGGGAGGTGGACTCCCCGGTGGGCCCGCTGCGGGCCCTGCTGCCACCGATCGGGCTGCCGGGTGGCGCGGCACCGCGCATGGGAGCGGTGCCCGCGCTCGGCCGGCACGACGAGCCCCTACTGCGCGCCCTGGGGATGACGGACGCGCAGATCGCGGAGCTGCGCCGGGACGGTGTGATCGCCGAAGGCCGGGGAGACGCCGGCGAGTAGGGACGGGGGCCGGGTGCGGCCGGAGCGGCCGGCTGCACTGCGGGGCAGTTACGAGCGGCGGCTGCCGAAGAGCGTGCGCCGCAGCCTGCGCAGCGGGGCGAAGAGCGCGACGCGCGCGCTCCGGCTCCGCTGGACGTGCGTGTGGTCGCGGGACGTGAGCTCACGCATCAGCAGGGTCGCCTCGGCGGCCTCGTGGTGCGGGACGGCGGGGCCGCCCAGAACCGCGAGGTGACGGTCGAGGCGCGAGCTTGTCGCCTTGCTGCCGCAGGTGATGGCAGGCACGCGGGGCGGCCTGCTGCGCATTGCTATCTGTTCCATGTCTCTCCCCACCCGTACGAGGGCACCCGGCCCGGGCAGGTTAACCCTATCGCCCCCGCGTCGCCCTCGGGTATCCCGGTGGTGTGAATTACCCCTGTCCTTACGGGTAGTTGACGATTACTCACTGGAGTCGACCGTCACTCTCCGCACAAATCGGCCCACTTGGGGAGCCATACGGAGAGCTGTGTCACGACAGCGGCCACACAAGGCGTCCTGCGCTAACTTGGAGTGATCGTCCGGTGACGCATGGGGGTACGCGTGAGTGGGAACGAAAGCGATGACGCCGCGCGTGTCGTCGCCGGAAGGTACCGGCTGCTCGGCCCGCTCGGCCGTGGGGGCATGGGGATCGTGTGGCGGGCCCGGGACGAGGTACTGGGTCGCGAGGTCGCCGTCAAGGAGGTGCGCGCTCCCGCCGGGATGGACGCGGCGGGGACGGACCGCATGTACCGGCGCCTGGAGCGGGAGGCCTGGGCGGCGGCCAGGGTCTCGCACCGCGGGGTCGTCACGGTCTACGACGTGGCGACCGAGGACGGCCGGCCGTGGATCGTCATGGAGCTGGTGCGCGGGCTGTCCCTGGCGGAAGTGCTGGAGGCCGAGGGGCCGATGAGCCCGCAGCGGGCGGCGCACCTCGGGGAGCAGGTCCTCGCGGCGCTGCGTGCCGCGCACGGGGCGGGGGTGCTGCACCGGGACGTCAAACCGGCCAACGTGCTGATCGCCAACGACGGGCGGGTGGTACTGGGCGACTTCGGCATCGCGAGCCTGGAGGGCTCCAACGCGATCACGATGACGGGCGAGGTCGTGGGCTCCCCGGAGTTCGTGGCTCCCGAGCGGGCCCTCGGCCGCGATCCGGGGCCGGAGTCGGACCTGTGGTCGCTGGGAGTGCTGTTGTACGCGGCCGTGGAGGGCGTCTCGCCGTTCCGGCAGGACACTCCGCTGTCGACGCTCCAGGCCGTGGTGGACGGCGAGTTGCCGCCGCCCCGCCGGGCCGGCCCCCTGGCACCCGTCCTGGAGGGGCTGCTGCGCAAGGACCCGGACCTGCGGTTGGACGCGGCGGAGGCCACCCGGATGCTGCGGGTCATCGGGGCGGGCGGCGCCGTGCGGGACTCCGGCGGCCCGGCGGGCGGACCAGGCGGCACGGCGGCCACCGCGGTGCTGCGCCAGGAGGGCGGCGGTCCGTACGGCGGGGCGACGCCGCCGCTGCCGGTGTCCGGGCCGGCGCTCACGGGCGGGCCCGTTACGAGTGGCGGACCGGCCCCTCGGACGAGCGGTGCGGGGGTGGTGCTGACGCTCGGCGTCGTGGTGCTGCTCGTGGCCCTGGGGGTGCTGGCGTGGCTGCTGCTGAGGAACCCCCCGGGCGGTGACGACGGCCGGGGCGCGGGGACGGTCACCCCCTCGGCGTCGGCCCCGACCTCCGCGGACCCGTCCGCCCCGACCTCCGCGCCAACTCCATCGGGAACGGACGCCGCGCAGGCCGTCACCGTGTACGCGCACACCCTGCGCGGGGCCTACGCCGGGAACTGCCCGCCGCCCGCGGTGGGGGCGCCCTCCTTCACCGCCACCCTCGAAGTGGCCCGTACCCCGGCCGTGCTGGAGTACCGATGGGCCACGCGCGGCGGGTCGGCCCCGGGCGAGGAGTGGCAGAGCCTCGCGTACGAGGAGGGCGGTCCCCGGACCCGCCAGCTGTTCCACACGGCGACCGGGTACCGGGCGGGCGGGACCCTGGACGACGCGGTGCGGATCGAGGTGCGGCAGCCGGTGCGGACGGAGTCGGCGTGGCTGGGTTTCTCGGTGGCCTGCGCGGCGCCCTCACCGACGCCGACACCCACCCCCACCCCCACCCCGACGCCCGCCCCGACGCCGACCCCGACGGGCGGATCTCCCTCGGGCTCCGGGACGCCGGACCCGTCGGCGTCTCCGGATCCGACGCCCCCGGGGGCGTCGGATCCGGAGCTCGCCGCCTGAGGGGCGGCCTTCGGGCGTCAGGCCTTGGAGGCGAAGACGGGCAGGTAGCCCCCGGACTGGCCGGCGGCCGTGGGGTGGTACGACTCGCCGATGTTGAGCCAGTTGAGGCTGTGCAGCCACGCGTTGCCGGAGCAGATCTCGTGGCCGGTGAAGGCGCCGGCGACCGAGGCGTAGGTGAAGCCGTGGTCGGCGGCGCGCTTGGCGATGGCGGCGTTGAGGTGGTCGGCCGCGCCGTTGATGGCGGAGCGTTCGCCCTCGGTGAGGCCGGTGACGCAGGTGCCGTTCAGCTGGTAGAAGCGGGGATAGCCGATGACGACCACCTTGGCGCCGGAGGCCCGGCTGCGGATGGAGTTGTAGACCTGGTCGAGTTGGCCGGGCAGGGTGGAGTTGACGTACGCCTTGGCCTGGTTGACGCGGTTGACGCAGGTGGACTCGGACTGGAGCACACAGGTCGTCATGACGTCGGCGAAACCGGCGTCGTTGCCTCCGATCGTGATGCTGACGAGGTCGGTGCCGGAGTTGAGCGGCGCGAGCTGGTTGGCGAGGACGTCACCGGTGCGGGCGCCCGAGCAGGCGGTGAAGGAGAAGGTCTGCGGGGAGTGGGCGGCGGCCCACAGGGCCGGGTAGGCCCGGCTGGTGCGCTTGCAGTTGCCGCTCCCGCTGTCGTAGTTGCCGGCGCCGACGCCGGAGGAGTACGAGTCGCCGAGGGCGACGTATCCGAAATCGGCCTGGGCGGCGGATGCCTGGCCCGCGCCGAACAGGGCGGCGCCCGCGGCGAGGACCAGGGAGGAGGCGAGTGCTGCGAAGCGCGACATTCTCATGCTCATGTGTGCGGCTCCTTGTGGGGGTTACTCCTGAGTCCGTGGTACAAGCAGCCGGCGCTTTCTGTAAGTGTTCATGCCAAGAATGTTCGGGGTGGGAACCGGCCGGAATCTTCACTCCCGATGCGTTTGAAGAGGGAATTCGGGCACCCGTTCCGGCGAAACACAGGTGCAGGAGGCCAGTTCGTGCCGGATCATGGGCGCCATGCCAGCAGACCCGCATGACGCGCTGCCGATCCGACTCAATGTCGACGACAGCGACTCGCCGTCGGACGTAGTCGACGCGTTGTTCCTGGGCCGCTTCGCGTCCGGCGAACAGCCCTACTCGCAGAGCGTGTCGATCGAACGGGTGAAGGCCGAGGCGACGCTGCTGCCACCCCGGGCGACCGTCCTTCGCTCGGCGCGCGACACCGACCGCAGCGCGACCCTCGCCGAGGGCGAGGGCTGGACGCTGCTGATCTCCCGCTGGAGCCGCGGCGCCGACGTGACCGTGACGGCGGTCAGTGACGAGGTGGCGGAGCGGGTCCTCGGCGAGGCCACGGAAGGCGCGCAGGACGAGCCCGAACCGCAGCCGGAGAACGTCACCATGGGCTTCTGGTACGTCTCCCCGCGCCGCGGTCCCTACCGCACGACCCGGCAGATCTCCGCCGGCACCTGGGACGAGGTACGCCCCAACTACACGGCTCCGGTGGCCGGGGCGATGGACCGGCTGATGAAGGTCACCCCGGACGACATCGCCGGGCGTCTGCTCCTGCTGCACGGACCGCCCGGCACCGGCAAGACCTCCGCGCTGCGCACGCTGGCCCGGTCCTGGCGGGACTGGTGCCAGGTGGACTGCGTCCTCGACCCGGAGCGGCTGTTCAACGACGTCGGCTACCTCATGGACATCGCGATCGGCGAGGACGAGGGCACGGCCAAGGGCCGCTGGCGGCTGCTGCTCCTGGAGGACTGCGACGAGCTGATCCGCGGCGAGGCCCGGCACACCGCCGGCCAGGCCCTGTCACGCCTGTTGAACCTGACGGACGGTCTGCTGGGTCAGGGACGCAACGTCCTGGTCGGTGTCACCACCAACGAGGACCTGGAGCGGCTCCACCCGGCGGTGGTCCGGCCGGGCCGCTGCCTGGCCCGCATCGAGGTGGGCCGGTTGACCCACGGGGAGGCCGTGGAGTGGCTCGGCACGGACGAGGGCGTGTCCCGCGAGGGCGCCACCCTGGCCGAGCTCTTCGCCCTCCGGCGCGGCACGGGCCCGGCCGCCGTCCTGCCGGCGCAGTCCCACGACCGGGAAGCGGGCCTCTACCTCTGACGCCGGGGCGCCCCCGGAGACCCTGGGCGACGGCCGCTCACCCGGCCGTACCGCGACGCGGACGCCGGCCGAAGCGCGGACCCTGACGGAAGCGCGGCGCCTGACGGAGGCGCGGCCCCTCCCGGAAGCGCGGCCCCTGACCGACGGCCGCGCGACCGGCCCCGTCCCGGGCCCGGAGGCCCGACCGACGGCCGCGCCTACTGCCCGTACCGGGCGCGGAGGGCCTCCGTGGCCGCCTCCAGGGCCTGCTCCCGGGTCAGACCCAGCCGGTGGGCCCGTTCCGCGTACGCCTGCGCGGCCCCGGCGGCCTCGCGGGCGGCTCCTTCCCCGGCCGCCGCGACGAAGGTCCCGTTGCGGCCCCGCGTCTCGATGACCCCGTCGGCCTCCAGGGCCCGGTACGCCTTCGCGACGGTGTTGGCGGCCAATCCCAGTTCCTCCGCCAACCCCCGCACGGTGGGCAGCTTGAAGCCGGCCGGTAGTTTCCCGGACCGGGCCCGGTCGGCGATCTGCGCGCGCAGCTGCTCGTAGGGGGCGGGCGAGCCCGCCGCGCCGTCAAGGGTGATCTTCAGGTTCGTCGGGGTCACAGCGCCGATTCTCCCCCATCGCCGGGTAATTCGGAGGCGGCCCCCACCCTCGCGGACGTAGCGTCGGCCACATGATCCCCACGATCCGCGACCTGCGTCCGGGCGACGTCACCGACGCCGAATCCGTCGTCCGGGTACGCCGTTCCGCGCTGCCCTTCCTCATCACCACGGCGGCGGGCGTGGCCCACGAGCTCGCCTCCGCGCACCCCGACGGCCACCACCGCGTGATGCTCGCCGAGGACCCGGACGGGCTGCCCGTGGGCACCGTCTCGGTGGGCGTGGCACACCGGGGCACCGAACCGGGGCAGGCCTGGTTCAACGCGTACGTCGACCCCGAGCACCGCGGCCTGGGCGCCGGTGGCCTGCTCGTCCGGGCGGCCGAGGAGCACCTGGCGGCGCTGGACGTGCTCGACACGTACTCCTGGGTGCTGGACGAGCCGGAACACCGGGCGTTCGCGGAGCGCCGCGGGTACCGGCCGAGCCGTTCGGCCCACTTCCTGCGGCTGGACCTGACGGCCGACACGCTGCCGCCGCTGCCCGACGACCTGCCGGCCGGGGTGGAGCTGCGCCCGGGCAGTGCCTTCGCGGCGGATCCGCGCCCGCTGCACCGGGCCGACGCCGAGGCGACGGCCGACGAACCGGGTGACGTACAGGTCGGGCTGGACGACTACGAGGACTGGCTGAACGACGTCTGGTCGAACCCGATCCTCGACCACGAACTGACCACGGTCGTCCTCGTCGACGGCGTCGTGGCGGCTTTCTCCGCGGCGCACACCGACGGCGCCACCCGGTACGGCTCGGCGATGACGGGCACCCTGCGCGCCTTCCGCGGCCGCGGCCTGGCCAAGCTCGCCAAGACCGACTCACTGCACCGGGCCCGCGCCGCGGGCTACCGGGAGGCGTTCACCGGCAACGACAGCGGAAACGAACCGATGCTCGCCATCAACCGGTGGTTCGGGTACGAGATCTGCGCGTCCGAGACGCGCTGGACGAAGAGGGCGGGAGCCGCACGATGAACACCCCCGGATGGACCGTCACCCTGACCAAGGCGGGCCGCACCAAGATCCGCTACCCGGCGGCGGAGGTCGCCGACGACGGCGACCGGATCTCCGTACGCGCCCCCTGGGCGGCCGAGGGCGTCAAGGACTTCGGCTTCGTACGCTTCGAACCCGGCGACGTCTTCGTCGAGCACTTCTGGCGCACGCGCTGGTACGCGGTGAAGGAGGTGTGGACGGGCGGGGGCGTCCTCAAGGGCTGGTACTGCGACATCACGCGCCCGGCGATGGTCCGCGAGGGCGAGATCGTGGTCGAGGACCTGGACCTCGACCTGTGGGTGTCCGCGGACGGGGCGTCGGTGCTGCGCCTGGACGAGGACGAGTTCGAGGCGAGCGGCCTGCGCACCAGCGACCCGGAGGCGGCCGCCCGGGCCGTGCGGGCCCTGGACGCGCTGGAGGACCTGGCAAGGACGCCCGAGGGCCTCGCCCCGCTGCTCCCCTAGGACCTGTCGTCAAAGTCCCGTCGTCCCCCGGAGGCCGGTCTGCCGGACACCGCGAGGCAGACGGGAGTTCGACGACAGGTCCTGGTGTTCCGACTCGGGTCACCGGAGGGAGCCCGGCCCCCGCCTACCGGCCCGGCGGAGCCCCGTACGGCTTCCGTCGCACGGTCGGGGGTCCCGCCACCCCGACCGCGACGACCTGTTCACGGCCGGGTGTCAAGCCGTTCCGGCGAGTTCCTTCGTCGGGGCCTGCCGGGCCGGCGGGCCGTCCAGGTGGGCCACCACGCCCGTGTGGAAGCGGTGAACGGCCTCGTCGACGCTGCGGATGAACCCGGATTCGGCGTTCCCTCGGCCGCTTCCCATGCTCTTGAACAGGGACAGGCGGAAACCCGTGATGCGGGTGCTGTTGTTCTTGGGAAGCATGCCCGCCGGCTCGGGGCGGAGTCGTTCCAGCGTGCCCCGCGGTCCGCCCGCCCCTCCTTCGAGCAGGGTCTCGACGTGAAGGTCCGCCGGCGCTTCCGCCAGGCGCCGTACGAGGCGTTTGGCCCGGGTCAGCGGATAGCCCTGCTCGGGTGTGGGAAACTCGATCGAGGTGCGCAGCCTGCCGGTCCGCAAGTCGGCGCAGACCCCCAGGATTCCGGGTGCTCCCTCGATCCGGAGCTCCGCCTGGAGCTTGCCGTCCAGGCACAGCTGATCGGCACACTGGATGCGGCGCGTCCGTGGATCCGAGCCGCGCCTGGCCCGCTGGACGGGCAGCACCTTCTGTCCGAGTTCGCCACCGAGGCTGAGGCAGATCTGGCGGATGAGCCGCTCCCAGCTCTCGACCACGTCCAGGGCGCGCGGATCGCCCGGGCAGAGGGTTTCGTCGTTGATTCCGTTGCGTACCGGGACCCACGCCGCTCCCATGTTCTGGAAGCCGTGGCAGCCGGAGTTCTCGTGCCGCAGGTAGTGGAGCAGCTCGTGGAGCAGCCAGGCGTGCGCCTTGTCCCCGACGCCCTCGTACCGGATCAGCATCCGGGCCTGGTAGGCGACTTCGGCCCAGGACAGGTGCCAGAGGGCCACCTTGTGCTTGCGCCGCCCGTCGATCTTGATGTCGACGAGGGGGCTGCCCTCCAACGCGACGTCGTTCGAGAGCGTGATCACGGCCTCGTAGCCACGACGTGCGGCGATGTCCATGTACGCCTGCACCTGCTCGGACTTCATCTCGTTGCCGTTGGTCTTGGTCTCCACCAGCGCGGTCCACAGCTTGCCCGCCCGCTCGACACGGATCACCCCGTCGGGGCGGCGGGGAGTGTCGCCGTGCGGCAAGGAGACCTCGGTGAACGTCTCCATGCGGCCCGCCGGCGCCCCGAACGCCGCCGTGAGCCGCCGCCCGAACTCCGGCACCTGCGCCATCACCGACAGCAGGACGGACGTGGCGCGCATCTCCCGGTCCCGGTCGCTCCTGAGCACCGAGAGCGGGAAGAGCCTGGCCTGCTGCCAGGACTCGTTGTCCGCCAGGGTCTTCCGGGCGACGACGGGCAGCGTGACCTTCTTCTTGGCGGTGCGGGGCCGCGCCGCCTTCTTCGGCGCCGCCTCGTCGAGGGGCGGCCGGGGATCGGGAACCAGGCCCGGGGCGACCTGCGCCACCTGCTCGACCGCCGCCGCGGGAGCCGGCGCGACGGCTTCCGTACCGCTCCCCGGGTCGTCCGGTGCCTCCTCCGTGTCCGCGCGGTCATCGACGTCGACACCGAAGTCCGCCGCCAGACCGGCCAGCCCGGCTTCGTAGCCCTGCCCGACGGCACGGAACTTCCACTCCTCCCCGCGCCGGTACAACTCGCCGAAGATGATCGCGCTCACCGTGCCGGCGTCGTCGATGGCGAAGCTGAGGAGGTTCTCCCCGCTGCCGTCGACCAGGGTCACCTTCAGGTCCTCCAACTCGCCGAAGCCGGCCCCCTCGTGGCGACTGGCCGCGACGACCATCCGGTCGATGCCGGCGGGGACCGCGGTGAGGTCGAAGCTGATCCGGTCCTCGTCGCCGCTTTCCGTGGGCGTCTTCCCGAGCAGTTGCACGCTGCCGTCAGCGGCTGCCGCGTTGTTGTAGAAGTAGAAGTCGCCGTCGCCGCGCACCTTGCCGTTCGCGTCGAGCAGCAGGACGGACACGTCCGCGTCGCCTTCCCCGGTCGGGCTGACCCAGCTCAGACCGACAATCAGCGAACCGGTGTTCTCACTCAGCGCGGCCAGCGCCACGTTCGATCCCTTGACCATCTCCCGCATGGAACCCCCCAGATCTCGTGACTCGGGCACGTGGCCACCCCACCGGGCCACCCACCCCGGGCCGCCTCGATGTGACGCACGGCACAATCCGGCACTGTAGTGCCCCGTACCGGGCCCAGGGGGGCGTCCCGGAAGACGGGCGCGAGAACGAGGGCCCGGCGAGGTTCCGACGTCCACGACCGGCATCAACGGCGGCGGACGACAACAGCCGCACACGTCACCTCGCGGGCCCGACCGGCCTGGGCCGAGGGCCCCGTTCCTGAGCCCCCGCTTGTCCCTGCCTTAAGTGGAGCCTAAGGATCAGCTCGTGGGGCCTCGGGGAGGCGGAACCGGGTTTCCGGCGGGCTAGCTTGGCGGTGCCAGGGAGGGCCGGGAACGGCGTCGGGCCCCGATTCGGGGCGGCGCCGTGCAGTCCGGGTCCACTGGCACACCCTGCCCCGTGCCCGAAGGAGTTCCCCCATGCCCGTACGCCGCACCGCCACCCGGATCGCCGTCGTCGGTCTCGCCCCGCTCGCGGTGGCCGCGTACGCCACGGTGCCCGCAGCGGCCCACGGTTCGATGACGGACCCGGTGAGCCGGGTGGCGGCGTGCTACGCGGAGGGGCCGGAGTCCCCGAAGTCGGCGGCGTGCAAGGCCGCCGTCGCGGCGAGCGGGGCGCAGGCGTTCTACGACTGGAACGCGGTGAACATCGCGAACGCGGCCGGGAAGAGCAAGTCCCTGATCCCCGACGGGCAGCTGTGCTCGGCGGGCAACGCCAAGTACAAGGGTCTGGACCTGCCGCGCGCCGACTGGCCCGCGAGCCCGATGACGGCGGGCGCGCACACCTTCCGTTACAAGGGCACCGCCCCGCACAAGGGTTCCTTCGAGCTGTACGTGACGAAGGACGGCTACGACCCGACGAAGCCGCTGAAGTGGTCCGACCTGGAGGCGGCGCCGTTCGCGAAGGTCACCGACCCGGGGATGCAGAACGGCGACTACGTGTTCAGCGGGACGGTCCCGAAGAAGACCGGCCGCCACCTGGTGTACAGCGTCTGGCAGCGCTCGGACAGCCCGGAGGCGTTCTACACCTGCTCCGACGTCGTCTTCGGCAAGGACAACGGCGGTTCCGCGGGCGGCGGTACGACGACGCCCGCGCCCGGCGGCAAGCCGAGCGCGTCCGCCGGCGTACCGGCGGACACGAAGCCCGGTTCCCGGCCGGGCGCCGGTTCCTCGGCCCCCGCCACGCCGGTCTCGGGAACGCCCGGCACCGGTGGGGATGCGCCGAAGCCCCAGGCTCCGACGGACCAGCAGATCTCTGACGGTGCGGCCAAGTCCTCGGTGGAGCACAACGGTCACGGGGACGACGACCCGAAGACGAACGGGCACGCCGCCGGCCCCGCGCCGCTCGCCTCCTCGACCCCGCTGGCCGCCACGGGCGACAACCTCGCGGAGACCGGCGGCAGCAGCACCACGCCGACGATCGCGATCGCCGGTGCGGGCGCGCTGGCCGCGGGCGCGGCCGTGCTGTTCGCCATGGCCCGCCGCCGGGCGGCGTCGGGTCGCCACGGCCGCTAGGACCTGTCGTCGGACTTCGACGACGGGTCCCGGGACCTGTCGTCGGACTCCCGGTCGGGGCCGGAGCCCCGACCGGGAGTCGTGATCCACGGCGCCGCCCCAACGGCGCCCTCCCGCCGCGGACCGCCTGTGCGTCAGTCGAAGACCGACGCGCAGGTGGTCCGTTCGGCGTTGGCCGGGTCGAGGGCGTTCAGCGCCTCGTGCCAGGTGAGCCGGTCGGTCAGGGCGATGGTGACGTGCTCGGAGAAGTCCAGGGCGCACAGGTCCTGGAGCACGACGTTGCGGACGTTCGGCCCGTCGAGGAACTGGCTCCGGTACGGGGTGACGACCTGGTCGTACCGGGTGGAGATCACGGTGTACTTCACGCCGGGGACGGTGTCGCCGCCCGCGTTGAGCCGGGTGAGGAAGGGGGATCCGGCGATCTGGTCGGCGAGACCCGGGGTCGCGGTGCTGATCAGGTCCTCGGCCCCGGGGAAGTACGGGAGGAGTTTGGTGAGGCCGAGGAGGGTCGTGCCGTGGTTGTCGGGGGCGATGCCGACGAGCGCGTTGACCTTGGCGGCGCCGCCGAGGAACTTCAGGTAGTGCCGCGGCATCATGCCGCCCTGGGAGTGGCCGACGATGTCGGCCTTGGGGGCGCCGGTGGCGGCGAGGACCTTGTCGACGAAGACGTCGAGCTGGCCGGCCGACTTGTCGATGGGGCCGAGGCCGTGGAAGAAGGGCACGCCGGGGAGCTGCCCGTAGTCCAGGGAGTAGACGCAGTAGCCGCGGTGGACGAGGTACGGCGCGAACCCGAGCCAGTTGTCGACGGAGTTGCCGAGGGTGCCGTGGACGAGGACGACGGGGCGGGGGTGCGCGGCGGACGGTTTGCAGGACCAGTTGTTCCAGCCGCTGCTGGTGGTGGCCGCGGCCTGTGCGGTGCCGGTGGGGGCGACGAGGGCGGCGGCGGCGAGGGTGAGGACGGCCAGCGGGCGGAGCAGGCGTCTCCAGGGCAGCATCGTGTGATCTCCTTGCGGGTCAAGGGGAATGCGTGGGGGTTCGTCCCGTGATCCGGATCACAAGGTGGGGCTGCTGCCGTTAAATTACGGGCGAGTAGCAAGACAGGGAAGTTACGCGTCGGTAAAAAATCGCGTGTCGAGCCCTTCTCCAGCACCGCTCGTGAACAATGGACGCCCCCGAACCCCCGGTTGAGGTGAGCACGGTCATGCAGAGGGCCCCCGGCGCCGGTACCGAACTCGCGGCTCCCGCGAGCCTGGCGGCCGATCCGCTCGTCGCGGCGGTCACGGAGGCCGCGGTGCGCGTCCTACGACCCGAGGCGGAGCGGACGGCCGTGGAGGGGGTGCCCGCCACACACCTGGAGGCGCTGACCGCCTGCGGTGCGTACGGGTTGATCGGATACGAACCGGCGCCGGAGGGCGGGCTCACGCCGCGTCAGGTGGCCCGGGAGGTGCACGAGGTGTTGGCTGCGGTGGATCCGTCGACCTGGTTCGTGTGGACGCAGCACGTCCCGTTGGCCAAGGCCCTGCTCGCGGCGGACGGTCCGGTGGGCACCGCGCTGCGCGAGGAATGGCTGCCGGCGCTGGCCGGTGGCACGCGGCGGGCGACGGCCGGCTTCGCCTTCCTGCGGCATCCGCGCCCGCCCGTCACCGCCGAACGGGTGCCGGGTGGTTGGCGGTTGTCCGGCCGGGCGCCGTGGGTGACCGGTTGGGAGCGGGCCGACTCCCTGTTCGTCGGGGCCGTCACCGCCTCTGACGAGGTGGTCCTGGCGCTGGTCGACCGTGTTGCGGACGGGGGCATGACCGCCGTCGCGGGGGCCCCGCTGTGGGCGATGGGTGGTACGCACACGGTTTCCGTGGAGCTGCGCGACGTCCACGTGCCCGATGACCGGGTGCTGGGACGGGAGCCGCGGGCCGATTGGATCCGGGCCTACGACCTGGAGAACGCCGACGCCCAGCCCGCGGTCTTCGGCCAGTTGCGGGCCACGGCCGACTTCCTGCTCGCGTCGCCCCCGTACGAGGACCTCGGACTGCGGGTCGCCCGGCGGGCGGCCCGGCTGCGGGCGCGGGCGTACGGGTTGCGCGACGGGCTCGCGCCGGGCGAGGGGACGGCGGAGCGCCTCGCCCTGCGCGCGGCCTCGCTGGACCTGGCCGTACGGGCCGCCGCGACCTGTGTCGCCGTGGCGGGCGGCCGTGCGATCCAGTACGGGCACACCGCGGGCCGTCTCTCCCGGGAGGCCCAGTTCCACCTGATCCAGGCCCAGACCACCTCGCTGCGTACGGAGACGGCCCGGTTGATGCTCGAAGACCTGTGAGTCAGGCGGCGAACGCCCCGGCGGCCCGACCCGCCGGGAAGGTGGCCGCCGGCCTGACCGTGCCCGGGCCGAAGCGGGCGTTGGCCCGGTCCACGGCGGCCTCGACGGTGAGGCGGGATTCGCGGACGGGGTCCATGGAGAGCTGCCGGGTGGCTCCGGCAGCGCCGGTGAGGTCCTCGGCGCGGAGCGTCATGCCGGTCAGCCGGGCCCGTTGGAGTCCCGCCGCGCACATCAGGCGGTACGCGAGGGTGCGCAGGTCCTCCTCGTGCGCGGAGGGTTCGGTGAGCCGACGGGACTTCTCCCAGCGGGTGCCGTCCGCGAAGTGGAGGGTCAGGGCCAGGGACCGGGCGGCCTGACGACGTTCGCGCAGGCCGGCGCCGAGCCGGACCACGAGGGCGAGCAGGGCGGCCCGGGCGTGGGGGCCGTCGAGTTCCTGGCGGGCGAAGCGGGTGCGGACGGCGGCGGAGGCGGGCAGGTCACGTGGGGTGACGGGGCGGGGGTCGATGCCGCGGGAGCGTTCGACGACCGTACGGCCGGCCCGTTTGCCGAGGATCCGTTCGATGACTCCGGACGGCACCCGGGTGAGCGCCCCGACCGTGTGCAGCCCGTACCCGCGGAGCGCTTCGGCCTGCCGGGCCCCGAGTCCGTGCAGCGCTTCCACGGGGAGGGGTGCGAGGAACGCGGTGACCTCGTCCTCGGGCACGGCGAGGATCCCGCCGGGTCCGGGTATCCGCGCGGAGGCCGTGGCGGCGACGGCCCAGGTGGTGGAGACGCCGATGCGCACGTCGGTGCCCAGCCGGGCCACGGCGCGGAGCCGTACGACCTCGGCGATGCGGGTGGCGTCGGCGGCGAAGTACCGCTGGGCGCCGCGCGCCTGGACGAGGGCGGCGCGCGGCGGCAGCGCCTGCACGAGGGGGGAGAACTCGCGGAGCAGGTCGAGGACGTCGCGGTAGCCCCGCTCGGGGAGCCCGGGCGCGCAGCGGACGTGCAGGATCGCGGTCATCCGGCGCTCCCCGGGCTGGAGTGCCACAGCTTGCGGCCGGTCGCGGCGCCCTCGCCGGGCGGCCGGAGGTCGGCCCACGGGTTCATCTCGTAGCCGGTCGGGAGGTGGATGCGGCGGCCGGAGTCGCCGGGGCCCTGGGTCAGGGGTTCGGAGAGCCGGGCGGTGACGGCTTCCAGGCCGCCGCGGTCGCGCAGTTCGGCGAGGGCCGCGAGGTCCCAGGCGGCCGCTCCGACCACGCTGAGGCTCTGCGGTCCGCGGCGCTGCACGACTCCTCGTACGAGGAGCAGGAAGGAGTGGAAGACGGTGTGCGCGCAGGCTTCCTGGCTGTCGTCGAAGAAGGCGAGGTCGACCAGGCCGGTGCCGTCGTCGAGGGTGGTGAAGATGACGCGGCGGCCGGAGCGGATCGGCGGGGTCTGGGTGGCGGCCTTGGCGCCGGCGACCAGGACGGTCCGCCCGTGGTCGGTGTCCCGGAGGCGACGGGCCGGGGTGACGCCGAGTTCGGCGAGGAAGGCGTGGTGGTCGCCCATGAGGTGGCGCGAGGCGTCCATGCCGAGGATGCCGAGTTCCGCGCTGAGCCGTTCGGTGTCGCTGAGGTCGGGCAGGCCGACCCGGGCGGTGGACCTGCCTCCTTCCAGCGGGAGTTGGGTGCCCGTGGCGCGCTGGGCGCGCTGGGCGCCGTGCAGTTCCGTCACGTGCAGCAGCAGGTCGCGGCGGTTCGCGCCGAAGCAGTCCAGGGCGCCGACCTGGGCGAGGCGTTCGGCGACGGGACGGCCGGGGCGGGCACGGTCCCAGAAGTCGCGCAGGGAGGCGTAGGGTCGGCCGGCCTCGATGCGTCCGACTTCGGCCGCGCTGATGCCGTGGACGTCGGAGAGGGCGAGCCGGAGACCCCACCGCTCCGGTGGACCGGACACCAGTTCGATTCGATGAGTGGCCGCCGACCGGTTCACGTCGAGCGGGAGCACGGGCACTCCCCTGCGCCGGGCGTCGGCCAGCAGCAGCCGCTTGGGGTACATCCCGGGGTCGTGGGTCAGCAGTCCGGCGTAGAAGGCGGCCGGGTGGTGGGTCTTGAGCCAGGCCGACTGGTAGGTGGGCACGGCGAAGGCCACCGCGTGCGCCTTGCAGAAGCCGTAGCTGCCGAAGGCCTCCACGATCTCCCAGGTGCGGGCGATCACCTCGGGCGAGTAGCCGCGCCCGCCGGCCGCGGCCGCGAACCAGACCTTGATCCGGGCCTGGGAGCCGGGGTCGGACAGTCCGCGCCGGACACGGTCCGCCTCGTCGCGTCCGCACCCCGTCATGACGTGCACGATCTCGATGATCTGCTCGTGGAAGACCACCACCCCGTACGTCTCCCGCAGCGCGTCGGCGAGATCCGGGTGCGGGAAGCGGACGGGGGCCCGCCCGTGCCGGGCCTCGATGAAGGGCCGCACCATGTCGGCGGCGACCGGACCCGGCCGGAACAGCGAGATGTCGACCACGAGGTCGTGGAACGTGGCGGGCTGGAGCCGCCCCACCAGGTCGCGCTGGCCCGGGGACTCGATCTGGAAGCAGCCCAGCGTCTCGGCGGAACGGATCAGCTCGTACGTCGCCGGGTCGCCGGGCGGCAGCTGCGCCGGATCGTCCAGGTCGAGTTCCCGTCCGGTCCCCCGGCGCAGTTCCGCGACCGCGTGCGCCATCGCGGACTGCATGCGGACGCCCAGCACGTCGAGTTTGAGCAGGCCGAGGTCCTCCACGTCCTCCTTGTCGAACTGGGACATGGGGAAGCCCTCCCCGCTGGTGGGGACGACGGGGGTGCGGGCGAGCAGCGAGGCGTCGGAGAGCAGCACCCCGCACGGGTGCATGGCGGTGCCGCGCGGCAGCGCGTCCAGCGCCTCGACGAGGTCCCAGAGCCGGCCGTACGACTCCCCCCGGACGGACCGCAGTTCGGGCAGTTCCTCCAGGGCCGCTCGGGCGTCGCGGGCCCGGATGTGCGGGAAGGCCTTGGCGAGCCGGTCGACGGCGGCCGGGTCCATGGACAGGGCGGCGCCGACGTCGCGGATGGCGTGCCGGACGCGGTAGGTCTCGGGCATGGAGACGGTGGCGACGCGTTCGGTGCCGAAGCGGTCGATGATCCGGCGGTAGACCTCCAGCCGGCGGGCGGATTCGACGTCGATGTCGATGTCGGGCAGGACCCGGCGGCGTTTGGAGAGGAAGCGTTCCATCAGCAGGCCGTGCGCGACGGGGTCGGCGTGCGCGATGCCGATGAGGTGGTTGACCAGGGAACCGGCGCCGGAGCCGCGGGCGGCCACCCGGATGCCCATGTCCCTGACGTCGTCCACGACCCGGGCGACCGTCAGGAAGTACGAGGCGTAGCCGTGGTGGGCGATGACGTCGAGCTCCTCGTGCATCCGGTCCCAGTACGCGCGGTCGCCCGCGTGGCCGCGCAGCACCATGCCGGCCGCGGCTCGGGAGGCGAGGACCCGCTGGGCGGTGCGGTGGGCGGCGCCGACGAGGCGCGCCTCGGGGAAGTGCACGGAGCCGATGCCGAGGTCGTCCTCGGGGTCGACGGAGCAGGCCTCGGCGGTTTCCCGGGTACGGGCGAGCAGGCGCCGGGCGTCGGCGGGGCGCAGCCCGGCGGCTTCGGCGATCCGGTCGGCGGCCTCGGCCATGGCTGCGGGGTCCTTGAGCCAGCGTTCGCCGGTGTCGAGGGGGCCGCGGGGGTCGACGGGGACGAGCCGGCGGGCCGCGTCGAGGACGTCGGCGACCGGCCCCAGGCCCGGGTCGGCGTACCGGACGGCGTTGGTCAGCACGGCCGGGACGCCCTGCTGCGCGGCGAAGCCGACCGTACGGGCGGCCAGTCGCAGCGAGCCCGGTCCGGTACCGGTGCGGCCGTGGTGGACGGCCTCCAGGCGCAGGGAGTCCCCGTAGACCTCCCGCCAGGGGGCGAGGAGCCGGGCGGCGCGGTCGGGGCGGCCCGTGGCGAGGGCCCGGCCGACCTCGGAACCGGGACCGAGCAGGACGAACACCCCGTCGCCGCGCAGGGCCTCCCAGGGCAGCAGTGGCGTTCCGATGCGGACGGGGACGCCGGCGCCCCCGTCGACCCCGCCGGCGTCGGCGCCGCGGATCCCGGGGGTGGCGGAACGGGCGCCGGTCGCGCCCGGGTCGGCGCCGCGGTGCGCCGCGGTGACCATCCGGCACAGTTCGGCCCAGCCGGCGGCCCCGTCCCGGGCCAGGAAGACGGCGCGCGCGGCGGACTCGTCCACGAAGGCGCCGCCCTTGACCGGAACGCGCCGCCGGTACGAGGTCTCGCCCGCCGGAACGCCGGCCGACGCGGACACCGGGGACGGCCGGGGCGGTGCGGGCGCCGAGGACCCGTGGGCGGCCGACGCCGCGGGGGCCACCGCCAGGTCCACTCCGAACAGGGGCCGGATGCCGGCTCCGGCCGCCGCCTTCGCGAACCGCACCGCGCCCGCGAGGGTGTCGCGGTCGGTCAGGGCGAGGGCGTCCATGCCCCGCTCGACGGCGCGTTCCGCCAGTCGCTCCGGGTGGGAGGCCCCGTAGCGCATGGAGAACCCCGAGACGGTGTGCAGATGCGTGAAACCCGGCACCCGCGGCCTCCTGCTTCGTTCGATGCCCCCCGGCTCCTTCGGTCTGTCCCCCTGCTCTCCACCATAGAGCAATTCGAATACACGTGCGAAACACTTGTTCGATCATCCGTTCGGGCCTCCCCTGCTGCGCCAGGCCCTCGACGCGCCGAGCGTGGGAGGCATGACCCAGCCCACCCAGAGCACCGACCCGGGTCCGCCCGGCAGCTTCCTCGCCGAGATCAAGGACGCCGTGACCGTCCGGGCCGCCCTGCTGGTCCTGGGCGTACTGGCCCTCCAGCTGGCCTTCATCACCTCCTACATCGGGGCCTTCCACCACCCGAAACCGAGCGGGATCCCGCTCGCCGTGGCCGCTCCCTCCGCCCCGCTCGCCCAGCGGACCGCGCAGCAGCTCGACGGCCTGCCCGGCGAGCCGCTCGACACCCGGGTGGCGACGAACGAGGTGGACGCCGTCCGGCTGATCCAGAACCGCGAGGTGGACGGCGCCCTGGTCGTCGACCCCGAGGGCACCACCGACCGGCTGCTCGTCGCGGGAGGCGCCGGAGCCGCCCTCTCCCAGGCCATCGAGGAGGTCGTCGGCCTCGCCGAGAAGAGCCAGGGCCGTACCGTCCGGGTCACCGACGTCGCCCCGTCCGCCGCGGGTGACGGACGCGGCCTGAGCTCCTTCTACCTCGTCGTCGGCTGGTGCGTCGGCGGCTACCTGTGCGCCGCGATCCTCGCGATCAGCGCCGGCGCCCGGCCCGCGAACTCCGCCCGCGCCGTCATCCGGCTCGGCGCGCTCCTCGCGTACGCGATCATCGCGGGGTTGCTCGGCGCGGTCATCGCGGGCCCGGTCCTGGACGCGCTGCCCGGCTCCCTCATGGGCCTGTGGGGCCTCGGCACCCTGGTCGTCTTCGCCGTCGGCGCGATCACCCTGGCCTTCCAGGGGCTGGCGGGCGTCGTCGGCATCGGCCTGGCGATCCTGCTGGTCGTCGTGTTCGGCAATCCGAGCGCGGGAGGCGCCTACCCGTACCCGCTGCTCCCGCCGTTCTGGAGCACCATCGGTCCGGCCCTGCCGCCGGGCGCGGGCACCTACGCCGCGCGTTCCATCGCCTACTTCAAGGGCAACGGCGCGGGCACCCCGATGCTGGTACTGGCCGCCTGGGCGGTGGTCGGCTCGGCGGTCACGCTCGCCTGCGCGGTCTTCCGCAAGGGCAGACCGGGAGCCGCCGTGGGCAGCGGGCTCCCCGACGACTCGCCCTCCGTCGCCCGGTTCGCCGACGACGGAACGTCCGGGCGGTGAACACCCCGGTCTTCCGCAACCGTCAGGGCCCGGCCGCGCAGGCCGTCTCCGTCAAGCGGATGGAGCCCAGCGCCCAGGCGCAGCTGGGCGCGCTCGGCCTCACCGGGTTCATCGTGGTCACCGTCATCGCCACCGGGATCGACGCGGGCGTCTTCCCCGAGGAGCTCGGCCACTCGGTGCTGCCGCTGGTCGGCTTCTTCATCGGCGGGCTCGCCCAACTGCTGGCGGGGCTGTTCCAGGCGCAGCGCGGCGACACCTGGCACGCCACCGTCTTCGGCGGCTTCGGTCTCTTCTGGATGGCGAAGGCCTGCCTGATCCAGTGGGTGCTGCCGGCCACCGATCCGGCGCTGCGCGGGGACGTCAGCGGGCTGTTCACCCTGCCCTGGGTCTTCGTGGTGTTCGTCCTGTGGCTCGGCAGCTGGCGGATCCACCTGGTGCTGCTGTCCACGTTCACCTGCGTCCTCGTCGTGTTCGTGGCGATGACGATCAGCGGTTTCACCGGCTCGGTCGTGTGGAACCGGATCACCGGCTGGAGCGGGCTGCTGGCCGCGCTCGGGGCGACGTACCTGCTGGCCGGGCAGATCATGGCGAGCACCTGGGGCCGCCAGGTGCTGCCGATGGGCCGTTTCCTCGCCCCGGACGGCCCGGAGGAGCACCCCGAGACGTGAGCCGTGCCCGGCTCCCGGGTCAGCGGAAGTCGGCCGGGTCCGGTATCCGCAGCATGCGGACGGCGCGGTCGACCTCCGCGTCGTACACCTGGAAGTCGACGCGCAGCCCGTCGGGGGCCCGGTACTCCAGCACCTGCATGCCCGGACGCAGGCCGGTCCGGACGGCTGCCCGGCCGCCGCAGGGCAGTGCGACGGCCCTGCGCAGCGGGGCCTTGAAGACCGCGCCCGTGCCGTCCGCGCCGGGGCCGAGCTTCCCGTACCCGAAGACCCGTCGCCGGGCGCCCTGCCGCCACCGCGCTCGGCAGGGGATCGGCACGACCGCGCCGTCGGCGGCGGACGCCGTCCGTGCCCCGGCCCGGCGGGCCACCGTCCTGCGCGTCAACCGCGCCACCAACGCCGCGGTGAGAACGAGCGGCACGACCAGCGCCACCTCGATCAACCATTCCATCGTCCCCGCCCCCCCGAAGAGCGCCGCCGCACCGGCAGCGCTCCACCCTACGAAGGGCCCGGGGTCGGCGTCAGGCGATCCGGTGGACCACCTCGCCCGCCACCACCACCGTCTCGGCGACCGTGCCGGGAATGCGTTCCGGGGCGATGGCGAGGATGTCGCGGGACAGCACGACGAAGTCGGCGGCCTTGCCCACGGTCAGCGAACCCCGGTCGGCCTCCAGGAAGTTGGCGTGGGCGGAGCCCATCGTGTAGCCGTGGACGGCGGTCCGCACGTCCACCGTCTCGGCCGGCTGCCACGGGTCCCCGCCGTCCAGCGGGCGCCGGGTGACCGCCGTGTAGATGCCGACCATGGGGTCCATCTCGGCCACGTTCCAGTCACTGGAGAAGGCCAGTACGGCTCCCGCCTCGTGCAGGCTGCGCATCGGCCAGGCCTTGTGCCAGCGGTCCTCACCCACGTTCTCCGCCCAGTCCTGGCCGGGGCCCGCGATCTCCGGCGCGCAGTGCCGGGGCTGCATGCAGGCGACCACGCCCAGCTCCGCGAAGCGGGGCACGTCCGCCGGGTCCAGGCACTCGACGTGGACGACCTGGTGGCGGGCGTCGCGCGGGCCGTTGACCGCCCGGGCGTGCTCCACCGCGTCGAGGACCGTGCGGATGCCCCGGTCGCCGGTGGCGTGGACGAAGCACTGGAAGCCCCGCGCGTCGAGCCCGGCGAGCAGCTCCGCGAACTCCTCGGCCGGGTAGAAGGTCTCGCCCCGGTGCTTGCCACAGCCGGTGTACGGCTCCAGCAGGGCGGCCGTACGGGGCTCCACCACGTCGTCGATGTACAGCTTGAGCGGGCCCACCCGCAGCCGGTCCCCGGCGTACCTGCGGGCGGCGGCGGCGAAGGCGTCGAGTTCCGCCTCCGTGGTGCCGCGCGGGTGGAACAGCGCCGCGACGATGCGCGAGCGCAGCCGGCCCTCGGCGCGGGCCCGCTCGTACAGCTCCAGGTCGTCGAGGGAGTTCTGCGGTTCCACGACGGTGGTGATGCCGAAGCCGATGGCGTCGTCGAGGCTCTTGGCGAGGCGCCCGTACTGCCGGTCGGGCGAGGCCCACGGCACGCCGAGGTCGCGCAGCGCTCGGTGGCCGTCCCGGGAGAGCCCCTTGATCGCGAAGTCCTTGACGAAGCCGGTGGGCTCGCCGGTCGCCGGGTCCACGGCGGCGGTACCGAAGGGCAGGTCGACGCGTTCGCGGGTGACGCCCAGGCGGCGCATGGCGGCGGTGTTCAGCCAGGCCGTGTGCACGTCGTACGAGAGGACGATCGCGGGGGTGTCGCCGGTGACCGGGTCGAGGTCGGCGGCGCAGGGCATCCGGCCGCCGGGGATGGCGGAGTAGTCGAAGGCCTCGGCCTCGATCCAGGGGGCGTCCGGGTGGGCCTCGCGCCAGGTCCCGATGCGGTCGAGGATGGCGTCCAGGGTCCGTACCCCGGCCAGCTGGACGCAGGCGTCGTCGGAGCCGAGCCGGACGTGGTTGTGGGCGTCGATGAAGCCGGGCAGGACCAGCTTCCCGCCGGCGTCGATGCGCTCGGTGTCCGGACCGGCCCAGGCTTCGGCCCCGGCGTCGGGGCCGACCCAGACGATCCGGCCGTCGTGCACGGCGAGGGCCTCCGCCTCGGGCAGCTCCGCGTCCACGGTGTGGATGCGGGCTCCGGTGAGCAGCAGGTCGGCGGGGAAGGGCTGCTGTGCCATGGGGTGGTGCTCCTGTGCAGGCGGGGGGGGTGGGAGGGGTGGGGGCCGTGTCAGGCGGCCGGGGCGTACGAGGGCACGCGCCGGGCCAGGGCCCAGTAGGTGAGCCCGGCGACCACCGAGCCCAGGAGGGTGAGGTCGGCGCCGCCGAGCGGGGCCACCAGCGGCCCGGTCCAGAGGGCGGAGTCGCAGGTCAGGGCGGAGAAGGCGATGCCGGCGAGGAGGGCGGCGAGGCCGGCCGGGTGGTAGCCCGAGCGGTACCAGTAGGCGCCCCGGCTGCCGGAGTGCAACGCCTCGGCGTCGTAGTGGCAGCGGCGCAGCAGCATGTCGGCGAGGAAGACCCCGCCCCAGGGCGCGAACACGATGATCAGCAGGGAGAGGAAGGAGAGCAGGGAGGTGGTGAAGTCGGTGAGGAAGAGGGCCGCCAGCGAGCCCGCGGCGGTGACGGCGGCGCTGATGACGATGGCGCGGGAGCGGCTCCAGGGGATGCCGAGGACCTGGAGGTTCAGGCTGGAGGAGTAGAGCGTGATGATCGAGTTGGTGACGGAGCCACCGAGCACGAGGGCCAGGAACAGGGGCTGGAACCAGCCGGGCAGCAGGCCCTCGGCCCCGGCGACGGCGTCGGTCATGTCGGTCTGCGTGGCCGCGGCGACGCCCGCGATGCCGAGGGCGACGGAGGAGACGAAGCCGCCGAGCGCGCCCATCCAGGTGATCGACTTCAGCGAGGTCGTGCGGGGCAGGTAGCGGGTGTAGTCGGCGGGCATCGGCAGGTACGAGAAGGGTCCGGCGAGCATGACGACGAAGGCGAGGCTCCACCCGGACAGGCCGGGGGCCGAGGCCGGGGCGGAGGTGTCGGCGCCGGGCAGCACGAAGAGCAGCAGGACGCCGAACCCGGCGGCCAGCACGTAGGCCATCCACCGCTCGGCGAACTGCACGGTGGCGTGTCCCCACATGGCGACGGCGAAGGTCAGCGCGAGGGTGACGGTGAGCGCCAGGGCGCGGACCGCGGTCCCGGCGCCGAGGCCCACCTCGCCGAGGAAGACCTCCAGGGCCAGCGTCCCGACCACGGTGTTGACGATGGTGTAGCCGATGCTCACCACCCAGTTCAGCACCCCGGCGGGGAAGTTCCCGCGGACCCCGAAGGCCGCTCGGGAGATGACCAGGGTGGCGGTGCCGGTGCGGATGCCGCTCAGGCCGGCGGCGCTGATCGCGAAGAAGGACAGGCCGCTGATCACGACCACGGCGGTGGCCTGCCAGAAGGAGAGGCCGAAGGCCACGGCGAGGGCGCCGTTGATCACGTAGGTGAAGGTGAGGTTGGAGCCGAACCAGAGCCAGAAGAGGTCCTTGGCGCTGCCGTGCCGCTCGGCGTCGGGGATGGGGTCGATCCCATGGGTCTCGACCCGGAACACCTCGTCGACGTCGACGCTCTCCTGCTGTCTCATGACGGGCCCCTGACTCGACTACAAACCTTGAATGACGTTCTAAGTTCTTGAATGGCATTCAAGATGCGCGCTGGATGGCGGCCCCGTCAAGACCCTGTCCGGGATAAGGTCGGGCCAGGAAGATCAGGAAGGCGGACCGGTGGCTGGAGCGACACGGCGGCGCGACGGGCGGATCGCCCAGGAGCGGATGCTGGAAGAGGCCATGGCGGCGATCGCCGAGGACGGCCTGGCCTCGCTCACCATGTCCGCGCTCGCCGAGCGGCTCGGCACCAGCGGCGGCCACATCCTCTACTACTTCGGCACCAAGGACCGGCTCCTGCTGGAGGCCCTGCGTTGGAGCGAGGCCCAACTGAGCGCCGAACGAACGGAACTGATGAATCGTCGGGTCACCGCCCGGCGCAGGCTCACCCTCTTCGTCGAGCTGTACCTGCCGCTCGGCCCGCGCGACCCCCGCTGGACCCTGTGGATCGAGCTGTGGGCCCGCACCGCCTCGAACGAGCCGCTGAAGGCCGCCCAGGAGGAGATCGACGAGGGCTGGCAGAGGGACCTGGAGGCCCTGCTGACCAAGGGCGTGGAACAGGGCCGCTTCGCCCCCCTGGACGTGCCCGACCGGGCCTCGGAGCTGCTCGCCCTGCTGGACGGACTGAGCACCCGTGTGGTGCTGGGCCAGCGCGGAGCCGACCGGGCCACCGCCCTGGAACGGGCCCGCTCGGCGACGGCCCTGCTGATCCCGACCCCGCTCAGGGTTCCACCGGCGTGAACCGCGCGGCCCGGCCCGCCCCCGGCGCACGCGGAAGGGCCCGCCCGGGTCCTGCCGGCCCGGGCGGGCCCTTCCGCGGTGAGGCGGCGCGCTACTCCCGCTCGGCCTCGGTCCCACCGGCCGGGGCGCCCTCGGCGTTGCCGTAGTAGGCCTGCCGCATGAGCTGCTTCATGTCGTCGATCATCGGCATCCGCGGGTTGGCGGGGGCGCACTGGTCGGCGTAGGCGTTCATGGCCTGGACCGGGAGGGCCAGGGCGAACGCCTCCTCGTCCACTCCCTCCTCCGCGAAGGAGGCGGGGATCCCGCACCGGGTCCGCAGTTCCTCGACGGCCCGGGCGTAGGACTCGACGCCCTCGGCCGGGGTCGCGGCCGGCAGTCCGAGCATCCCGGCGATCTCCTGGAACCGCTCCGGGGCGCGGTAGACCTCGGCCTTCGGCCACGGGGTGGCCTTGTGCGAGACGGTTCCGTTGTGGCGGATCACGTGGGGCAGCAGGATCGCGTTGGTCCGACCGTGGGCCACCTTGAAGGTGTTGCCCAGGGTGTGGGCCATGGCGTGCACCAGCCCCAGGAAGGCGTTGGCGAAGGCCATGCCCGCGATGGTCGAGGCGTTGTGCATCTTCTCGCGGGCCTCGGGGTCGTTCGGCCCGTCGACGACGCACCGCTGGAGGTTCTCGAAGATCAGCTTGATGGCCTGGAGGCAGAGGCCGTCGGTGTAGTCGTTGGAGTAGGCGGACACGTACGCCTCGGTGGCGTGCGTCAGGGCGTCGAAGCCGGAGTCCGCCGTCACGGTGGGCGGCAGCCCCATGGACAGGACCGGGTCGACGATGGCGACGTTCGGGGTGAGCGCGTAGTCCGCCAGCGGGTACTTCTGGGCGGCGGCCGGGTCGGAGATGACCGCGAAGGGGGTGACCTCGGAGCCGGTGCCGGAGGTGGTCGGGATGGCGACCATCCGCGCCTTCTCGCCGAGCGAGGGGAACTTGTAGGCACGCTTGCGGACGTCGAAGAACTTCTCCTTGGTGTCCCCGAACTCGACCTCGGGCCGTTCGTACATCAGCCACATGATCTTCGCGGCGTCCATCGGCGAGCCACCGCCGAGGGCGATGATCGTGTCGGGCCGGAAGTCGCGCATCATCGCCGCACCGGCCCGGACGGTGTCGAGCTCCGGGTTGGGCTCGACGTTGTCGATGACCTGGATGGCGACGGCGCCCTCCCGGGCCCCCAGGATGTCGGTGACCCGCCGCACGAAACCGAGGTCGACCATGGTCCGGTCCGTGACGATCGATACCCGGCCGATGCCCTCCATCTCACCGAGGTAGCGGATGGCGTTGCGCTCGAAATAGATCTTGGGCGGGACCTTGAACCACTGCATGTTGTTGTTGCGCCGTCCGATCCGCTTGACGTTGATCAGGTTCACCGCGGTGACGTTGTTGGACACCGAGTTGTGGCCGTAGGACCCGCAACCGAGGGTGAGGGAGGGGAGGAAGGCGTTGTAGACGTCTCCGATGCCGCCGAAGGTGGACGGCGAGTTGGCGATGACACGGACCGCCTTGACCTTGCGGCCGAACTCCTCGACGAGTGCCTCGTCCTCGGCGTGGATGGCGGCGCTGTGCCCCAGCCCGTGGAACTCGACCATCGCGGCGGCCAGTTCGAGGCCGTGTTCGGTGCCGGAGGCCTTGAGGGCGGCCAGTACCGGGGAGAGCTTCTCGCGGGTCAGCGGCTCCCCCTCGCCGACCTCGTCGCATTCGGCGAGGAGGATCGAGGTGCCTTCGGGGACGGTGAACCCGGCCTGCTCGGCGATCCATTCCGGGGACCGGCCGACGACCGCCGCGTTGAGCTTGGCGTCCGAACAGTTGGCGGCGTGGGCCGTCGTGCCGAAGACGAACTGCTCCAGCTTGGTCTTCTCGGCCGCGGTCACCACGTGCGCGCCGAGCCGCTCGAACTCGGCGAGGCCCTGCTCGTAGATCTCCGCGTCCAGGATGACGGCCTGTTCGGAGGCGCAGATCATGCCGTTGTCGAAGGCCTTGGAGAGCACGATGTCGTGGATCGCCCGGCCCAGCTTCGCGCTCTTGTGGACGTACGCCGGGACGTTGCCGGCGCCGACACCCAGGGCCGGCTTCCCGCAGGAGTAGGCGGCCTTGACCATCGCGTTGCCGCCGGTGGCCAGGATGGTGGAGACGCCCGGGTGGTTCATGAGGGCGGCGGTGGCCTCCATGGACGGGGTGGTGACCCACTGGACGCAGTTCTCCGGGGCGCCCGCGGCGATCGCGGCGTCGCGCACGACGCGGGCGGCCTCGGCGGAGCAGTTCTGCGCGGAGGGGTGGAAGGCGAAGATGATCGGGTTGCGGGTCTTCAGGGCGATCAGCGCCTTGAAGAGGGTGGTCGAGGTCGGGTTGGTGACCGGGGTCATCGCGCAGACGACACCGACGGGTTCGGCGATCTCGGTGATGCCGTTCAGCTCGTCGCGGCGGATGACACCCGCGGTCTTCAGGCCGCGCAGGGAGTTGACCACGTGCTCGCAGGCGAAGAGGTTCTTCACCGCCTTGTCCTCGAAGAGACCGCGCCCGGTCTCCTCGACGGCGAGCCGCGCGAGGTCGCCGTGTCGGCCCAGCGCGGCGAGGGAGGCCTTCTTGACGATGTGGTCGACCTGCTCCTGGTTGAACGACTCGAACCGGCCGAGCGCCGCGAGCGCTCCCTGGACCAGTCCGTCGACCATCTCGTTGGCCTGCATGACAGGACTCCTTCATTTCGACCTTTTCCTGATGTCTCAATTCGACACCCGAAAGCGGAAGCGGTGGCGCCGAAAAAGCCCCGACCCTGCGGGCCGAAGGACCCTTCACGCCCGCCCGCTCCTCCACCAACAAGCCGCTGACCTGCGAATACAGTCCGGGACCTAAGACCCCTGCGCGCTTGTGAAAACTTTCACAAGAATTTCCCGCGGAGTGCGCCCTATCGCGCTCACCGGGGGAAGAGCACAATCGGCCTGACCGACGGCCCGCACCGATGCGAGGGAGGGAGCACGTGCGCCAAGAGGTGCGCACCCCGGACGGACGCGTGCTGATGACGGAACGCTGGGGCGACCCGGACGGCAAGCCCGTCTTCCTGCTCCACGGAACCCCCGGCAGCCGCCTGGGGCCCGCCCCCCGGGGCATGGTCCTCTACCAGCGGCGGACGCAGCTCATCGCCTACGACAGGCCCGGCTACGGCGGCTCCGACCGCAGGCGGGGCCGCACCGTCGCCGACGTGGCCGAGGACGTCGCCACCATCGCCGACGCCCTGGGCCTCGACACGTTCACCGTGGCCGGCCGCTCGGGCGGCGCCCCCGGCGCCCTGGCCTGCGCCGCGCTGCTCCCCGACCGGGTCACCCGCACCGCCGCCCTGGTTCCCCTCGCCCCCCGGGACGCCGAGGACCTCGACTGGTTCGCGGGAATGGCCGCATCGAACGTACGGGAGTACACCACCGCCTCCGACGACCCCGAGGAACTGGCCGCCCGGCTGATCCCCCGCGCCGACGGCATCCGCAGGGACCCCGGACGGCTGCTCGACGAACTGCGCCGGGAGCTGACCGACAACGACCGCATGATCGTCTCGGACGCGGGACTGCGGGCGATGTTGCTGCGCAACTACCGGGAGGGGCTGCGCACCTCCGCCTGGGGCTGGATCGACGACGCCCTCGCCTTCAGCGGCCCCTGGGGCTTCGACCCCGCCGACATCCGCTGCCCGGTGCTCCTGTGGCACGGGGAACTCGACGTGTTCTCCCCCGTGGGCCACTCCCGCTGGCTGGCCCGGCGCATCCCCGGGGCCACCACCAGCATCGATCCGGCCGCCGCCCACTTCGCGGCACTGCGCGCGCTGCCCGACGTACTGACCTGGCTGTTGCGCGACCTGCCCGCACCCCCGCTCGACACCCGCCAGCCCGCCTGAGCGGACGCCGCTCCCGCCGGGCCGAAACGGTGGTGGCCGGCGGGCCGGCGGGAGGAAACCGCCTCCGAGCGGCGGGGGAATCCGCGCCGGAGCGGGCCGCGGAAGAAAAGGATCTTGCCGTGGGGCAAACGGCCGAATACCCCTTCCCGAGAAATGCGCCACGCTTTCCATAGAACGCTTGACCAGGCGTCATGTCTCGGTTGCCATTGAGGTGTGGCCGAGTAAAGTCCACGCTTGACAGCAGCAACGCGCTGAGGTCTTCCCCGCCCATTTCGCATGGCCTCCCCCGAGGACGGTGTCGTGAACACTTCCGCAACCCCCCCGACCAGCACGGACAGGGACCGCCGCGTCCCGCTCGCGCGGATCGACGTGCGCAGCGCTTCCGCCGCCGCGGCGCTCGGTCGGGTCCTTCCGTCGGAATCCGGTCGTCACGCCCAGGCACCGATCTTCAACTCTGCGCTCTGACGCGGAAGTACGCGCTCTAGACTGGCGGAATGACCGGCCTGATCGCATTTCGCGAGATCGTCCTGAAGGTTCACAGCAGATGCGATCTCGCTTGTGATCATTGCTACGTCTACGAACACGCAGATCAGAGCTGGCGGGGCCGTCCGAAAGTGATCTCCCCCGAGGTCGTTTCCCGGACCGCGTCACGGCTCGCCGAACATGCCCGTGATCATGCCCTCCCCTCCGTCACGGTGATCCTCCACGGAGGGGAACCCCTGTTGGCGGGCACCGCCCGACTCCGTCTCGTGTGCGAGGAGTTCACCCGCGCGCTCGCCGGAACGGCCGCGCTCGACCTGAGGATCCACACCAACGGGCTCCGGCTCGGCACCCGTTTCCTGGACCTCTTCGCCGAGTACGACGTCCGGGTCGGCATCTCCCTCGACGGGGACCGCGCCGCCAACGACCGCCACCGCCGCTTCGCGGACGGCCGTACGAGCCACCCGCTGGTCCTCGCCGCGGTCGACCTGCTCCGGTCCGCGCCCTACCGCCACCTCTACCAGGGCCTGTTGTGCACGGTCGACGTGGCCAACGACCCCGTCGCCGTCCTGGACGCGCTGATCGCGCTGGAGCCGCCCCGGGTGGACTTCCTGCTCCCGCACGCCACGTGGGCCGCCCCACCGCCCCGCCCCAACGGCGCCCCCGACGCGTACGCGCGCTGGCTGCTGCGGGTCTTCGACCACTGGGACCGGCTCGGACGCCCGGTGCCCGTGCGGCTCTTCGAGTCCCTGCTGTCCACCCTGCGCGGCGGCCCCAGCCTCACCGAGTCCCTCGGGCTCGCGCCGACCGACCTCGTCGTCGTGGAGACCGACGGCACCCTGGAGCAGGTCGACTCCCTCAAGAGCGCCTACGAGGGCGCCGCCGCCACCGGGTTCGACGTCTTCGACCACTCCCTCGACGAAGTCGCCGCCCACCCCGGCGTACGGGCGCGGCAGCTGGGCCTCGCCGGCGTCAGCGACACGTGCCGCCGCTGCCCGGTCGTACGTTCGTGCGGCGGCGGCCTGTACACCCACCGCTACCGGGAGGACGCGGCCGACGGGCCGGGCTTCGACCACCCCTCCGTCTACTGCTCCGACCTGCGCGAGCTCGTGGACGGGGTGGAGGGGCGGACCGCGGTCCGCGAGAGCGCCCCCGAGCTCGCCGACACCGCGGAACTCGCCCGGTCCCAGGCGGAACTGACCCGGATCCTGCTGGCCCGCCTGCACGAGGACCTCGCCGCCGACCCCGAATGGCTGCGCGCGTGGGAGTCGTTGTCCGGGGTCGAGGCCGCCGGGGAGGCGGGCGCGGACGCCCTGGACTCCGTACTGGACCACCCGTTCACCCGTACCTGGGTGCTCGCCGCCCTCGACGCGGCCCGGGACATGCGCCCGGACGGCCCCCGGGCCGCCCGCGAGCTCACCGCGCTGACCGCCGCCGCCGTGCTGCGGGGCGGGCTCGCCCTGCCCGCCGAGGTCGCCCACCGGGACGGCGAGGTGTACCTCCCGACCCTGGGCCTGCTCCGGCTCGGCGAGCCCGGTACCGATGGACGGGCCTCCCTGCGCGTCACCGACGAGGGCTACGCCGTCCGGGACGGCCGCGCCGAGCACCGCTTCGGCCCGGGCGCGGGCGACGCCCGTTGGTTCCCCGTACGGACCTGGTCCCCGGGACCGGACGCGGCCCCGGTGGCGCTGGAGGACCTCGATCCGCACCGCAACTGCTTCGCCCGCCCGCCCAGGCTCCGCCTCGGGGCCGGGGAGGCCGACGCCTGGCGGAACCGCCTCGACGCGGCCAGGGCCCTGCTGTACCGCACCGTGCCCGGGTTCGCCCGGGCCGCGGGCGCCGGACTGAGCACGCTGACCCCGCTGGCCGGCGGACCGCGGGCCGGTGACTGGGGCGAGGCCGGACGGCACGGTCCCGGGGCGCTCGGCGTCCCGTACGGCGCCGGGGTACGGGAGACGGCCCTGGCCCTGCTGACCGGCCGGCGGCGGGCCCGGCTGCGGGAGCTGACCGAGGTGACCGACCTGTACGCGCTGGACGGGGCCTGGCAGCACCCCTCGCCGTGGCGGGAGCGTCCGGTACCGGTGTCCAGGCTGCTGGCGGACGTGTACGAGCGGGTCGCCGTGGAGGCGTACCGGCGGGCCACCGCCACCCACGAGCCGGACGGCGCGGACCGCATCCAACGGGCCCTGGACCGGCTGTCGGGGGCGGCCGAGCTGACGGTGACCGGCAAGCGGCTGGTGGAGGAGCTGCACTGGGAGTTGAAGGCGGTCGACGCGTGACCTCCCCCGGGGCCCCGGCCCGATCCGGGGCCGCCTCACCCCCCGACGCCACGGCCCGGCCCCGCTCCCCCGGCCCGCTGACCCTGGCGGCCCAGCTGCGACTGCTGGGCGTACGTCCCCGCATGCGGCTGCTGGTGCACGCGGCGCTCGGCGGCACCGGGCTGCGCGCCGGGACGCTGCGCGACGCCCTGATCGGGCTCCTCGGCCCGCACGGCACCCTGGTGGTGCCGGCGTTCACCCCGGAGAACTCGCTGACCTCGGCCGCGCACCGGGCGCGCGTCGCGGGGTTGGACGAGCCGGCGGTACGGGCCTTCCGCGCCCGGATGCCCGCGTTCGACCCGGACAGCACGCCGAGCCAGGGCATGGGCGCCTTCGCCGAGGCCGTCCGCTCCGCGCCGGGCGCGGCGCGCAGCGACCATCCGCAGACCTCCTTCGCCGCGCTCGGCGCGGACGCCCGCGAACTGTGTTCAGGGCACCGGCTCGAAAACCACCTCGGCGAGGAGTCGCCCCTGGGAAAGCTGTGCTGGGAGGGAGGTCAGGTACTGATGATCAATGTGGGTTTTTCCGCCTGCACCGCCTTCCACCTCGCGGAGTATCGAATTCCGAAGCCCCCCTTGCGCATGTACGACTGTGTGGTGAAGGTGAACCATCCGGGGGGAATCGGTGGTCAGCAGGGGGGAGAGTGGACCACCTTCGAGGACGTCGCACTGGACGACGGTGATTTCGCCGTGATCGGCAGCTCATTCCCGGATTCCCGGGTGCGCAGGGGGCGGGTGGGAGGGGCTCGGGCCGTGCTCTTCTCCATTCCGGATGCCGTCGATCACGCAATGGACTGGATGACCGAAAACAGACGCTGATTGACTGAACGATGAGGGGATGTGGCGAAGCAGCTCCGGAATGATGTTTCTTCGCTCGCATCTTCGGGACGGGGGTCGTGTGCCCGCATCAGTGCAGCCGTATTTTTTTCTCAGTTATGCGCATACACCGAGGTTCGGGGCCGGCGGCCCCGACCCCGACATGTGGGTCGAGCGGCTCTTCCGCGATCTCTGCAGCCACGTCATGGCACTGACCGATCTGCCCGCCGGATCCGACGCCGGTTTCATGGACCGGGAGATACGCAGCGGGGAGGGCTGGTCGGAACGGCTCGGGGCGGCGCTGGCCACCTGCCGGGTCTTCGTCCCCCTGTTCTCCCCGCGCTACTTCGCGAGCGAGATGTGCGGGAAGGAGTGGTTCGCCTTCGCGCAGCGCGCCATCCAGCACGGCGCGGTCAGCAACGAGCGGGCCGAGGCCATCGTGCCCGCCCTGTGGGTGCCCGTCCCGCCCGCGCAACTGCCCGGCCCTGCCGAGCGGTTGCAGTTCAACCACAACACCTTCGGCGAGCGTTACGTCACCGACGGGCTGTACGGGCTGATCAAGCTGCGCGGGTACGCCGAGCAGTACGAGCGGGCCGTCTACGAGCTGGCCAAGCGGATCGTCCGGGTGGCCGAGACCGTCCGCCTCGAACCCGTCCGCCCGCTGGACTACCGGGTGGTGCCCAGCGCGTTCGGTCCCACGGGCAGCCCGGCGCGCACGCTCCACGTGACGGTGGCCGCCGCATCCCGGCACGACCTGCCCGACGGCCGCAGCCCCGAGTACTACGGGGAGAGCGCGCTGGACTGGAACCCGTACCACCCGGTGTCGCAGCGGCCCATCGCCTACGTGGCGGAGGACCTGGTCAAGAACCTCAACTACCGCACCACCATGTCGTCCTTCGACGACGAGTCGGGCCACTTCGACAGCAAGCAGCCGCCGACCCGGCCGGAGATCCTCATCGTCGACCGCTGGGCGGTGGAGGACGAACACCGCCGGCGGCGCCTGGCCGCCTTCGACCAGGAGTCCCGGCCGTGGATCAACGTGGTCGTGCCCTGGAACCGCTACGACCACCAGGGCCGGGCCAAGGAGGCAGAGCTGGCCCGGCGGCTGGAGGAGACCCTGCCCGTCAAGATGGGCCAGGGCCGGGCCGCCTGCCGGGCCGCCGCGAACGGGGTGGCCAACATCGAGACCCTCGGTCAGATCCTGCCCCAGGTGGTCGAGGCCGCCGCCCAGCAGTTCCTCAGACACGCGCAGGTGTACCTCCCGGCCGGGAGCACCCCCACCGAACGCCCTCGACTGCTGGGCCCGATGGGGATGGGCGGACCGCCCTCGCCGCCGCCCGCACCCTTCCCGCCGGACGCCCACGGGCGGCCCGGGGGGCGATACGGACCCGAAGGACGCGCAGGACACGACGACCCACACGACACCGACCGGGGGGACGCGGATGACAGCGAGTCGTGACGACCGAGACGGACACATCGTCACCTTCTATTCGTACAAGGGCGGCACCGGCCGGACCATGGCGCTGGCGAACACCGCCTGGATCCTCGCCGCGAACGGCAAGCGGGTGCTCGCCGTCGACTGGGACCTGGAGGCCCCCGGCCTGCACCGCTTCTTCCACCCCTTCCTGGACCCCTCCACGCTCGGCGCCACCACCGGGGTCATCGACCTGATCAGCGAGTACGCGTGGGCCGCCACCAGCCCGGTGCAGCGCCCCGACGACTGGCACAAGGACTACGCCCGCATCCAGCCGCACGCCGTCTCCCTCACCCCGGAGAACCTGGGCTGGGAGTTCCCGGACGGCGGCACCCTCGACTTCGTCTCGGCGGGCCGGCAGAACCGCGAGTACTCGGCGACCGTCTCGACCTTCGACTGGGACAACTTCTACGACCGGCTCGGCGGCGGCCTCTTCTTCGACGCCTTACGCGCGGACATGAAGCGGAACTACGACTACGTCCTGATCGACAGCCGCACCGGGCTGTCCGACATCGCCGACATCTGCACCGTCCACCTCCCCGACGTGCTGGTCGACTGCTTCACCCTGTCCGACCAGTCCATCGACGGCGCCGCCTCCGTCGCCCGGCAGATCGACGAACGGTTCAACGATCGGGGCATCAAGATCTACCCGGTGCCGATGCGCATCGACGAGGGCGAGAAGGAGAAGGCCGACGCGGGCCGCGCCCTGGCCCGGATCAAGTTCGACCGCTTCCCGAACGGCCTCATCGGCGACGAACTCACTTCGTACTGGGGGGCGGTGGAGATCCCCTACCGTCCCTACTACGCCTACGAGGAGACCCTGGCCACCTTCGGCGACGAGGCCGGGCTGACCAACTCCCTGCTCTCCGCCTTCGAGCGGCTCACCACGGTGGTCACCGAGGGCGAGGTCACCTCCATGCCCGCCGTGGGCGAGGAGGTCCGGCTGCGGATCAGGGACGCCTTCACCCGGCGGCGCCCGGCCCTGCCCGCCGACCTGTTCCTGTCCTACGTCGCCGAGAACCGGATGTGGGCCGACTGGATCGAGTCCGTACTCACCCGGGCCGGTTTCCGGGTCGTCCCCCGGGACGTGTCCGCCGAGCGGGCCCCGGCGCCCGCCGCGGCCGGCGCCGGTGACACCCTGGGCGGGACGGGCATCGGCGTCGACACGGCGGCCCGGACCGTGGTGCTGCTCTCCAGCGCCTACCTCAAGTCGGCGCGGGCGGTCGACGTGTGGAACCGGGCCGCCGCCGAGGACCCGACGGGGGGCCGACGGCAGTTGGTGCCGCTGCGGGTGGGCGACGTACGCCTCGCGACGCCGTACATCGACCGCAACCCGGTGGACCTGTTCCGGCTCGACGAGGTCCACGCGGCGACCGCCCTGCTGCGGGCCGTGGAGCGGCCGATGGTGCTGCCCGACGGCGTCGCCGGCGCCTCCCACCCGGGCCCCCGCTTCCCGGGGACCGTCCCGAAGATCTGGAACGCGCCGCCCCGCAACCCCGGCTTCACCGGCCGCAGCATCGTCCTGGAGCGGATGCGCGACCAACTCGGCGGCGGCATGGCCGTGGTGCTGCCGCAGCCGCAGACGCTGTACGGGCTGGGCGGCGTAGGCAAGACGCAGGTCGCGTTGGAGTACGTCCACCGGTTCATGGCCGACTACGACCTGGTCTGGTGGATCTCCTCGGAGCAGACCGACGACGTCGTCGCGGCCCTCGCCGAGCTGGCGGTGCGCCTCGGCGCGCAGACCGGCGAGGACATGTCCGCGGCGTCGCAGGAGGCCATCGACCTGCTCCGGCGCGGCGTCCCGTCGGCGCGCTGGCTGCTGGTCTTCGACAACGCGGACGACCCCGAGACGCTCAAGCGGTTCTTCCCACCGGGCGGTCCGGGGCACGTCCTGGTGACCTCCCGCAACCAGTCCTGGTCGCAGTACGGGGACGCGCTGCCGGTGGACGTGTTCCTGCGCGAGGAGTCCATCGAGCACCTCCAGCGCCGGGCCCCGGGCCTGTCCAAGGACGACGCCGAGCAGGTGGCCGTCGCCGTCGGTGACCTGCCGCTGGCCGTCGAGCAGGCGGGCGCCTGGATCGCGGAGACCGCGACGCCGGTATCCGCGTACCTGGAGCAGCTGGCCCAGCAGGCGGCCCGGGTCCTCGGGTTGAACCAGCCGCCCGGCTATCCGGAGCCGGTGGCCGCGACCTGGAACGTGTCGATCGAGCGGCTCCAGTCCCGCTCCCCGGCCGCGGTACGGCTGTTGCAGCTGTGCGCCTTCTTCGCGCCGGAGCCGATCTCGGCGAACCTGCTGTACAGCAAGGAGATGATCGACGCGCTCAAGCCGTACGACGCCTCGCTCCAGGAGAAGCTGGTGCTCGGCCGGGTGATCAGGGAGATCGGCCGGTTCGCGATGGCCAAGGTCGACCAGGTGAGCAACAGCATCCAGGTGCACCGCCTCGTACAGGCCGTGATCCGGGCCCAGTTGACGGAGGAGGAGCAGCGGGAGGCGCGGCACGCGGTGCACCGGATCCTGGCGGGTGCCCGGCCCGACGACGACGAGCCGATAGACAATCCGGAGACGTGGCCGCGGTTCAACACCATCTGGCCGCACCTGAGCCCGTCGGAGGCCCGGTTCTGCAAGGAGCCGGAGACGCGCCGGTTGCTGATCGACCGGGTCCGGTACCTGTGGAAGCGCGGTGACTTCAAGGCCGCGTACGCGCTGGGCGAGGAGCTGCGCGACGCTTGGAAGGAGACCCTGGGCAACGACGACCTCCAGTACCTGTACCTGCGCTTCCACCTGTCCAACATCCTGCGGTCGCAGGGTCGTTTCGTGGAGGCGAAGGAGCTCGACGAAGTGACGCTGGAACGGCAGCGCACGGCGTTGGGCCCCTCGCACCCGCACACGTACATGACGACCAGCGGCCTGGCCATGGACCTGGGCGCGATGGGCCGGTACGGGGAGGCGATGGAGCTGGCGACGGCGGCGCACGAGGGGTTCGGCCAGATCTTCCACGAGGCGCACCCGCGCACCCTGGCCGCGGCGAACAACCTGGCGCTGAACCTGCGCATGATCGGGCAGTACGCGCGGGCCCGGGAGATCGACCAGGAGGTGTTCGACCGGCGCACGGAGGTGTTGGGCACGGACCACCCGTACACCCTGTCCTCGGCGCAGAACCTGGCCCGGGACCTGCGCGAGGTGGGCCGGTACGAGGACTCGGTGCAACTGCTGGGCCGCACGTACGAGATCTACAAGCGGCAACTGGGCCGGGCCTTCCCGGGGACGCTGTCGGCGGCGAAGAACCTGGCGGTGTCGCTGCGGCGGGCGGGCGAGCTGGAGGACGCGCTGCGGCTGACCACGGCGACCCGGGCCCGGTACCGGGCCAAGTACACCTCGGTCAACCCGGACCTGTTGGCCTGCGAGCTGAACCTGGCCGCCGACCTGTTCGCGACGGGTGATCCGGGCGCGGCCCGGGACCTGGCGCAGGAGGTGGTGGACGAGTACATGAAGGTGCCGGGCGAGCGGCACCCGTACACCCTGGCCGCGGCCAACAACCTGGCGGTGTTCCACTGGGGCACGGGGGCGGCGGAGACGGCCGAGTCGATGCTGCGGCTGACGATCCGGCACATGCGCGACGTGCTGGGCGACAACCACCCGCACACCGTCTTCGCCCACCTCAACCTGGCGAACGCGCGGGCGGACCTCGGTGATCCGGAGGGCGCCCTGGAGCTGGAGCGGGTCTCCGTGCTGCGCCTGCGCGAGGCCTTGGGGGCGCACCATCCGGAGACCTTGGCGAGCGCGTCGAACATGGCGGTGAGCCTGGACATGATGGGCCGCAAGGAGGAGGCGGCCCGGGTACGGGCGGAGGCGGTGGCCGAGCTGACCCGGCTGCTCGGGGAGGACCACGGTCTGACCCGGTACGCCCGTGACGAGCGGCGGGTCCACCGGGACCTGGAGCCGCTCGCCGTGTGATCCGACGGAGGGCGGCGGGTGCTCCGCGGCGCGGGGCCCCCGCCGCCCGCCACCCGACAGCAGGGGGGCGCTGTGACCGACAGCATGACCTTTCGCAACGAGGACCTGCCGGCCCTCTACCACCACACCGATCAGGCGGCGATCTCCCGGCAGCGGGAGTCCGTGAAGGCCACGCGCGCGCAGTTGCTGCTGCTGGTGGCCGCCGCGGGGGCCGCCGCCCTTCCGGCCGGGCCCGCCGCGGGTCCGCTGCACCTCTTCGGGGCACTGAGCACCCTCGCGTACGCGGGGGTGCTGGCCGTGGGGGTGCGGGCGACCCGGCGGCGGGCCCGGCCGCAGTGGCAGCTGAACCGCAGCGCGGCCGAGTTCATCAAGTCGCTGGCCTGGCGGTACGCCGTGCACGGGGCGCCGTTCGGCAAGGAGACCGAGGGGGTGGAGGCCGCGTACCGCACGCGGCTGGAGGCGGGGCTGGCCGAACTGCGCAAGATGGGCTGGCAGGATCCGCGCGTCTCGGGGCCGGTGCCGGAGGGTGCCGAGATCACGGGGGCGATGCACCGGCTGCGCGGGATGGACTACCAGGTCCGCCGGGAGACGTACGTGCGGGACCGGTTGATCGAGCAGCGCACCTGGTACCGGCGCAGGACGGAGGTGTCGCGGCGGGCGACCCGGGTGTGGTCGTGGACGATCGTGCTGCTGACCTGTCTCGCCCTGCTGTTCGCCCTCTTCGGGGCGTTGGGCTCGGGTCCGGGGCCGCGGTTGACGGCGCTGCTGAGCGCGGCGGCGGCGGCCGGGATCGCCTGGAACGAGGTGCGGCGCCACCATCCGCTGATCGAGGCGCACACCCTGATCGAGCAGGACCTGTCGGCGATGATGGTCGTGATGCAGACGACCATCACGGAGGCGCAGTGGCCGTCCAGCGTGTACGAGACGGAGCGGTACGTGTCCCCGCAGCACACCGACTGGTTGGCCCGGCACAGCAGTTGAGGCCAAGGGCTGCCCCGTGATCCCCGGTGCGCCCGCCGGGGATCAGTGCCCTGAGGTCCGGGGCGGGGTCGCGCGGCTCAGTCCCGGGCCACGCCCTCGCGCCAGATGACGGTGACGGGTTTGCCGAGGGCCCGGGCGTAGGCGACGATCTCGGCGGTGCCGCCGTGCCCGCGGGCGGGCAGGCCGTCCCAGACGGCGACGAGTCGGTCGCAGCAGTCGGCGATCCAGGTGCCGGCGGCGTAGTAGGCCTCGTCGGTGGAGCGGGGGAAGTCCATCCGGACCTCCTGGGTGGCGCGCAGGCGCAGGCGCCGGTAGCCGGCGAGGGCTTCGGCGTCGTCGAAGGTCTCCTCGTAGTCGCCGCTGGGGATCACGACGGTGAGGTCGGCTCCGCGTTCCAGGGCGATGTCGGCGAAGAGCTGGTCGGCTCCGTCGGCGAGGCTGGAGAGCGCCTCCAGGGGTCCCTCGTGTTCCGCCAGGACCGCGCGCAGGCCGTCCCGGACGTGTCCGAGCGCTTCCGTCGGGATCGCCCGGTGTCCGGTCACGCCGATGCGCTTCATGTGGAAACCTGCATGCGGCAAACCTGCCTCCCCCAAGGACACGGGCACCTGGACATCCTCCCAGAAGGCGGGAGGACGTCCAGGGGCGTGACGGGGGCGCGTGGGTCAGTAGACGCTGACCCCGTAGGCGTTCAGGGCTTCCACGACGGGCTGGAAGTAGGTGGTTCCGCCCGAGGAGCAGTTGCCGCTGCCGCCGGAGGTGAGGCCGACGGCGCGGGTGCCGGAGTAGAGCGGGCCGCCGCTGTCGCCGGGTTCGGCGCACACATTGGTCTTGATCATGCCGTAGACCACGTCGCCGCCGCCGTAGTTGACGGTGGCGTTGAGGCCGGTGACCCGGCCGCTGTGGATGCCGGTGGTGGAGCCGCGCCTGGTGACGGACAGGTTGACGGTGGCGTTGATCGCGCTGGTGATGTCCTGGCTGCCGACGGTGCCGGGCGGGACGGGCGAGTTGCTCGCGTACTTGATCAGGCCGTAGTCGTTGGTCGGGAAGCTGGAGCCGGTGGTGGAGCCGAGCACGTTGGTCTTGGCGGAGTTGGTCCACCAGGTGCCGGCGCCGTCGGTGCAGTGACCGGCGGTGAGGGCGTAGTAGTTGCTGCCGCTGCGCACGTTGAAGCCGAGGGAGCAGCGCCAGCTGGAGGCGTAGATGGCGTCGCCGCCGGAGGCGAGCTTGGTCAGCTTGCCGGGGGTGCGTTCGATGCGCAGGGCGCGGGCGTCGGATCCGGCCTCGCGACGGAGTCTGGCCAGGTCGGCGGCGCTGACGGTGGAGTCGGCGGTGACGACGAGGGTGCCGGTGGCGGTGTCGGTGTGCCAGGCGGTGCCCGCGACGTCGGCCCGCAGGACGGAGGCCTCGGCGGCGGCGAGCCGGGCCGCGCTGAAGCCGTTGTCGGTGGGTTCGGGCGCGGCGGCGCCGGCGGTCGTGGGGGCGACGAGTACGCCGGCGGCGGCCAGGCCGGTGGCCACCGCGAGCAGCCTGACACGGGTGATGCGGTTGATCCTCACTGCACGTCCTCCCGGAAGGGGGTCGGGGGCCCGGCGGTCGTGGGGGTGCCGGAGCCCGTGAGCGGCGGTGGGGGCAGGGCGTGCGGGTGGGGTCGCACCCCGCACAGTTTCGCCGTGCCCCTGACAAGTCCGCCGGATGACGCTGACGGGAGTGTCATGGCGTCGGATTCCGGCGACAAGGGCGTCTTTCAGCCTCTGCCCGCCCGCCTCGACCGCGAAGGGCCGGGTGTTGCCCGGGAGCGGGAAGGGGCGGACGAAGTGATCGGCGACGGCGCGGGGCGGGAGCGGGGCCGGGTCGACGGTGACGTCAACGCCCCCGTCGGCGGCCGGGATCCCGGGCCGCGGGAAACGGGAGCGGCGGCCGGCACGGCCGCCGCCGGCGTCACCGGGAACGGCCCGGGAACTGCCGCCGTCACCGGCCACCGACACGTGCCGGACGAGCGGACCCCGCCCGTCCGAGAACATCGGCTCGCCCCGGGTCCGAGGCCGCGCCCACACCCGTCGGCGTTCGCCACCTGCCCGTCCCCCGCCCGCCGTCCGGCGCGGGGCGACCGGGCGGCGCGAGAAGGGGGTCGCGGTCGGCGACCCCGATCCCGGCGGAGACCCGCCGGGCGGAGGGGACGGGGGCGCGGACCCGTACGACCCGCTCCCCCTCCCGGTGGACCGCGCCGAGCCGTACGCCCCCGGAGGCACTCCGGGGGCCCGCGGGCCCGCCCCGGTCGGCGGCTCGGACGACGTCCCACGCGAGGGGAGCGCCGTCGGGACCGCGGCCGTCCTCGGCGGCGGCGCTCGGCGGGACACCACCGCCGCCGGTGGCGCGCCGGCGTCCCGGAACGGCCGGAATTCGACCTTCCGGGTGCCTGGTGGCCGCCTCGGGAGGCCGGTGGGCACCGGTCACCGTCGGGGGTCGGCAGGACCCGGAGCCCGCGGCCGCCCGGTGCTCGCGCCCCTCCCGCCGGGTCGCGGCGGCGTCGTCGTCACTCATGCCGCTCACCCCTTCCACACGGGCCGGGGCGGGAATCCCCCGGTACTCCGTCCGGGCCCAAGGGAACTGACGTGGACTCAGGAAGGGGTCGGTCCGGCGCCGCCGCGCCCGCGGACCCTCAGCAGTCGCAGCCGCAGCAGTTGCAGTCGCAGCACCCGCCGTCACCACCGCCGCCGCTCCCGCCGCCCGAGCCGCCCGTGGGCGAGGAGTTCGGTCGGCAGCAGTCACAGCATTCGCAGGCGTCGCACCAGGGGTCGCGCTTCTTGCGCGACCACGGGCCCTCGTGCTCGGTGCAGCAGATCTGGCAGGTGCAGAAGAGCCCGATGGCCACGGCGCAGCCCGCCAGCAGTCCGCGGCGCGGCTTCTGCCCGGAGGGGCCGCCGTGACCACCGCCGCCCGGCCCCCACGGCCCGCCGGGGCCCATCGGCGGCGGCCCCGCCGGCCCGCCCGGAGCGGGCTGCTGCCCGTACGGGTTGCCGCCCACGCCGCCGTACGGGCCGCCCTGGCCGTACGGCCCGCCCGCGTACGGGCCGCCGCCCTGGTGGGGCCCGCCCTGGCCGTACGGGCCGCCCTGGGGCTGCCCGGGGCCGGGGCCCGCGACGCTCGCGACGCCGTGCCGGCAGGTGCCCGTCCCGAAGGCCCGGTCGACCGAGGTGCGCAGTTCGTGCACCAGCAGCCGGTGCGCGAGCCCCGAGTCGGCGAACTCGACCTCGTCCAGCGACAGCCGTATCCCGTGCAGCGCGTCGTCGCACAGCCGGCGGGCCTCGGCCAGGGAGGTCCCGGTCGCGGTGAGCGGGTTCCAGGCGCCCGCGGCGGCGTCGGCGGCCCGGTCCTCGACGGCGTCCAGCAGGTGCGCGAGCCTCCCGAAGTACCGGCCGGCCTCGGCGAGCGCGGAACCGTTGCCTGGCCGCCCCGCGAGGATGGCGGTATGCGCGAACGCGGCCGCCGTCGCGGTCTCCGTCGGCTCGGTCACCACCAGCACGGAGGTGCCGAGCCCGGCCAGGGTCTCGATGCCGCCCTGCCGGTCCACCGCGTCGACGAGGACCGCCGTGTCGAATCCGAGCGAGGCACCGGTGCGGGCGCCGGCCCGGTCCCAGCCGCGGGCCACCTTGCGCGCGGCGGCGGCGATCGGGGCGCGGGCCAACAGCCCGTCCCGGTCGGCCACGTGGTCGCGCACCTTCGCGGACGCCAGTACGAGCGAGACGGCGGCGGCGAGCCTCGCCCCCTCGCCGTTCGCCACCGGCGCGGTCCGCATGCCGCGCAGCGGGCAGGGGCCCGCCGTGCGCCGGGCGCCGGGCAGCGGACCCGACTGAGCCTCCGTCAGAACGGAGACGAGCAGCCCGTCGTAGTTGGTGACGATGCGTGCGAACTGTCCGTGGTCACCACGAAGTGCCAGACAGAGCCCACAAAGATGGGCCATCCATTCCGTTTTGAACCGCTCGCCGAGCCGGTGCGTGCAAGGTCTGACAATGCCGAACAATCCGCTTCCCCCGTGTGTGATCCGCACTCTTCCCGGGCATGGTATCCAGCCAGGTCGTTCACCCGTACGCCCCAAGGGCTCACCCGGACGGCGGCGGCGGTCGTATTTTCACTCAGACAGCAGCGGCAGCCGCCCGGAATCCTTGACCGTGCAACGGATGTTCTGCACCAGTCCCGTCACGAAACCCCTGCGCGGCGACTATCCACTTGGCGCGTTGTCAGCATCATGGACGACCATAGGGGCAACGGGGAAGAAGACAGACTGGCCACGGTGAAAGGAGGCGTCCATGGGTTCGGTACGCAAGGCGAGTGCCTGGTTGGGTCTCGTTGAGGACAGCGACGACGAGCGGTACTACGACGACGACTACGCGGAGGCGGTGGAGCGCCAGCAGGGCTCGGTCTCCGGCCCCGGCGACCAGTGGGTCACCGATCCCCGCGTGAAGGTCGCCTCGGAGTCGGCCGTCGAGCAGGGCCGCCGGATCGCGACCGTCACACCGGACGGCTTCCGTGACGCCCGCGGTATCGGCGAGCTGTTCCGCGAGGGCGTCCCGGTCATCGTGAACCTGTCGTCGATGGACCCGGGCGACGCGAAGCGGGTCGTCGACTTCGCGGCCGGCCTGACCTTCGGCCTGCGCGGTTCGATCGAGCGGGTGGCGACCAGGGTCTTCCTCCTGACCCCGGCCGACACCCAGATCGTCAACGGTGAGGCGAACGGCCGCTCGCGCGACTTCTTCAACCAGAGCTGAGCGGGGCCCTCACCGGAAGGCGTCGAGCCCGGTGAGTGCCTTGCCCAGCACCAGCTGGTGCATTTCCACGGTGCCCTCGTAGGTGAGCACCGATTCGAGGTTGGTGGCGTGCCTCATCACGGGATATTCGAGCGAGATCCCGTTGGCACCCAGGATGGTCCGCGCGGTCCGACAGATATCGATGGCCTCGCGGACGTTGTTGAGCTTGCCGAAACTGATCTGCTCCGGCCGCAGCGTGCCCGCGTCCATGCGTCGCCCCAGGTGGTGGGCGAGCAGGATGCCCTTGTGGAGTTCCAGAGCCATGTCCGCGAGCTTGGCCTGCGTGAGCTGGAACCCGCCGATCGGCCTGCCGAACTGCTCCCGTGTCCTCGCGTAGTCCAGCGCGGACTCGAAGCTGGCGCGCGCCGCGCCCATGGAGCCCCAGACGATCCCGTACCGCGCGTGGCTGAGGCAGCCCAGCGGCCCCCCCAGCCCGGTGACGCCCGGGAGCACCGCGTCCGCGGGCAGACGTACGTCGTCCATGACGAGTTCGCTGGTCACCGAGGCGCGCAGGGACCACTTGTGCTTGATCTCCGGCGCGGAGAACCCGGCCGCGTCCGTGGGCACGGCGAACCCGCGGATCCCCTCGTCGGTCTGCGCCCAGACCACGGCGACGGCGGCGACCGAGCCGTTGGTGATCCACATCTTGCGACCGTTCAGCACCCAGTCGGTGCCGTCCCGCTTCGCGTACGTGCGCATGGCCGCGGGGTCGGAGCCCACGTCCGGTTCGGTCAGTCCGAAGCAGCCGATCAGCTCGCCGGCCGCCATGCCGGGCAGCCAGCGCTGCTTCTGCTCCTCGGACCCGTACTTCCGGATCGCGTACATGGCCAGTGAGCCCTGTACCGAGACCAGCGAGCGGATCCCGGAGTCGGCGGCCTCCAGTTCCAGGCAGGCCAGGCCGTACTGGACGGCGCTGGCGCCGGCGCAGCCGTACCCCTCCAGGGACATCCCGAGGGCGCCGATGGAACCGAGTTCGCGGGCCAGCTCGCGGATGCCGGGGAGTTCGCCGTCCTCGTACCACTGCGCGATGTGCGGCAGGACCCGGTCGGCGGCCCAGGAGCGGACGGTGTCGCGGACGGCGAGGTCCTCGGGGCCGAGCAGCTCGTCGAGGCCGAGCGGATCGGTGGGGACGAAGGGGGTCCTCGGCACTGAGGACGCAGACGAGGCGGACAAGAGGGGCCTCCCGGCAGGCACGTGGGCGAAACCTAGCAGTGCAAGTTTGTCGCCGGTCGGGCCCCGGGTCCACCCCCGGCTTCCGGGGGCGTGCCGTCAGGCGGTGCGGCCGGGCCGCCCGCCGACGGCCGAATCGCACTCGGACGTGGCCGGGCCGGGGATCCGTCCTCCGGCGGACGCGGCCGGGGCGGTCGACTGCGCGGGCAGCCGCACGGACCGCTCCGCTCCGGTTTCGGCGTCGTCGACCGGCTCGGTGGTGTCCATGGCGCGCGGCAGCTTCAGCGCCATGACGGCGCCCGCCAGCAGCAGGGCGGCGCTGACGACGAGGGTGACGTGCAGTCCGTGCACGAAGGAGTGCCGGGCCGCGGCGTACAGCGACTCCCCCGCCGGACCGCCGAGCCGGGCGGCGATCTGGTAGGCCTCGCCGAGGGAGTGCGCGGCCCCCGCCGAGTCGGTGGCGGAGACGCCGGGTACCCCGTGGAGGCCGGGCGCGTAGGCGGCGTTCATCACGCTGCCGAGCAGGGCGATGCCGATGCCCGCGCCGAGCTGGTACGAGGTCTCGCCTATGGAGGCCGCGCCGCCGGCGGTGGCCGACGGGGCCTCGCTCAGCATGGACTCGTAGGCGGCGAACAGGGTGGTCTGGAGGCCGAAACCGAGCAGGATGAAGCCGACGGTCAGCAGCACGGGCCGGTCCTGCTGGCCCATGAACGTCAGGAGCAGGACGGCGGCGGCGGTGAGCACGAAGCCCAGCGAGACCATCGTGCGGGGGCCGACCCGTTGGAGGGTGTACGAGCCCGTGGCGCCGGCGGCCATGGCGGCGAAGGTGAGCGGCAGCAGCCGCAGGCCGGTCTCCAGTGGGCTCAGGTGCAACACCAGCTGGAGGTACTGGACGGCGATCAGTTCGAGGCCCACCAGCGCCAACATGGCCAGCACGATGCAGCCGACGGAGGTGGAGAACGCGGCCCGGGAGAACATCCGCATGTCGATCAGCGGGTGCTCGCGCCGCTTCTGGCGGCGCACGAAGAGGATGAGCAGGGCCACGCCGACGGCCAGCGGGAGCAGCGCCCCGGGGTCGGCGAGGTGTCGCTCCGCGCCGATCCGCTTGACGCCGAGCACCGAACCGAGCACGCCGGCGGCGGCCATCAGCGCGCCGAGGACGTCCCAGGGACCGTCGGAGGAGCCCTTGGACTCGGGCAGCAGCCAGCGGCCGAGCGGCAGGATCAGTGCCATCAGCGGGATGTTGATCAGGAAGACGGAGCCCCACCAGAAGTGCTGGACGAGGAATCCGCCGAGCACCGGCCCACCGGCCGCGCCGATCGCCGCGACGGCGGTCCAGATGCCGATGGCCAGCGCCCGCTCGCGCCGGTCGGGGAAGACCTGGCGCAGGATGGACAGGGTCGCCGGCATGATCATCGCGCCGCCGATGCCGAGCAGGGCGCGCGCGGCGATCAGGACCTGGGCGCTGTCGGCGAAGGCGGCGATGGCGGAGGCGACGCCGAAGAGTCCGTAGCCGAGGAGCAGGATCCGGCGGCGGCCGACGCGGTCACCGAGGGTGCCGAAGAGGATCAGGAGCGCGGCGCAGACCAGGGGGTAGGCGTCGACGATCCACAGGAGCTCGATCGCGCCGGGGCGCAGGTCCTCGGTGACGGAGGGGACCGCCACGTGCAGGATCGTCGCGTCGAGCGCGACGAGCACGAGGCTGACGCACAGGACCGCGAGGACCAACCAGCGGTTCGCCCCGCCGGATGCCGCGCTGAGCCGCTGCCGGTAGGAAGGGGTCCTGTCGCCGGTCATGTGCGTGCCCGACATGCATGTACCTCCCAGGTGATCCCTCACACTCGGCGGACCTGCGTCGTCGGCCCGCCGCGGGTGGTGCGCTTGCGGCGTCCAACGGGGTCCGGCATCGACACGCGAGTGAACGGTCAGCGTACGCGAGTTCGCGTGTCCGACACGTGGTCAAGCTCTCACCTCGGCGACGGCCGGCCTGTGGTGTGCGCCACTCGTCCGATCCCCCCTTTCCTCCGGGTGCACGCCTGTTCACTTTCCGTGGTTCCGGCCGGCGGGTGCGGCCGGGCGAGGGGGGCGCCGGGAGGCGGGCCCGCGAGACTGTCCGTGTGAACGACACGCCCGTGACCCCCGAGAACGATGTGACCGACGCGCCCCCCGGGCTCTCCCCGCTGCGGCGGGCCGCCCCCGCGCTGGCCGCCTTCGCGGCCGTCCGCCTGCTCGGCCTCGCCGTCCTCGCGGGCTGGGGGGCGGCGGCGGGCAGCAGTCCCCACACGCTGCTCTCGGCCCGCTGGGATTCGCTGTGGTACGCCCGGATCGCCGCCGAGGGGTACGGGTACGAGATCGCCCTGCCGAACGGGGACGTCCATTCCAACCTGGCGTTCTTCCCGCTCCTGCCGTGGCTGGAGCGGCTCGTCGCGGCCGTCACGGGGCTCTCGTACGGGTCGGCGGGACTGGTCGTCTCGGTGGTGGCGGGGTTGGCCGCCGCCTGGGGGATCTTCGCGGTGGCCGACCTGCTCCTCGGGCGCCGGGCCGGGATCCTCTCGGTGGCGCTGTGGGCGGCACTGCCCGTCGCCGTCGTGCAGTCCATGGCGTACAGCGAGGCCCTGTTCACGGCGCTGGCCGCCTGGGCGCTGTACGGGGTGCTGCGCGGGCACTGGATCACGGCCGGGCTGCTCGCGGCGGGCGCGGGTCTGACCCGCCCGGTCGGCGCCGCCGTCGTCGCGGCCCTGTGGGTGGGGGCCGCCCTGGCGTGGCGGCGCGGCGAAGGGTCCTGGCGGACGGCCGCCGGGGTGCTGCTGGCTCCGCTGGGGGCGGCCTCGTACGTCTTGTGGGTCGGGCAGCGGACCGGCGGCGGGCTGCTCGGGTACCTGGACGTGCAGGCCGGCTGGGGCAACGGCTTCGACGGGGGCTGGGCCTTCGCCCGGTTCGTCGGGGAGCGGCTCGCCTCCTCCGCGTTCCTCGCCGGCGTGGGACTGATCGCCGGCGTGCTGCTGGTGCTGTGGCTGTACCGGGCGTGCGTCCGGCAGGGGCAGCCCGCCGCGTTGCTCGTGTACTGCGGGATCGTCGTGGCGCTGGCGCTGTGCGCCTCCGGGTACTTCGGTTCCAAGCCCCGGCTGCTGCTGCCGGCGTTCCCGCTGATGCTGCCGGTGGCGGCGGCCCTCGGCCGGTGGAGGACGCGACGGGCGGTGGTGGTGCTGGGCGCGCTGGCCGTGTGCTCGGCCGTGTACGGAGCCTTCTGGCTCAACGGGTCGGGACCTCCGTAGGACCGCCGCCGGACGGCCGCCGGGCCGCCCCGGAGGACGTGATCACGGAACGGATCATTCCAATCCATGATTGGGCAAAGGAATTGACCAGCAGCAATAAAGCTCGGGTAAGTATGCAGATAATTACGCCGCCCGAGTCGCGGGAGTTGAATCCCCGGAGTTCCAACCGGAGCCACAATAACGGGAATTAAGTACTGCGTGAGACGCACTCCACATCACATGGTCATCACAAAGCCAGCGATTCGACCGGGCTGCCCTTCGGCGCGCGGTAACGTCGATTGAGTGCGTACCGACCAATTGCTGACCCGTCTGGAGCCGGTGTTCGCCCGGCTGGACCGGGAACCAGAGCGACCGGCTCATCTGCAAACTCCGCGGATGAGCCGGCACCGCGTCGTGCTCCTCGCCTCGACCCTCGCGTTCTACCTGGCGATCGTCGTGGCGGTGCTGATGACGTCCTGGCTCGTCCGGCTGGACTGGCAGATCATGTTCTTCCGGCCCTACGAGCAGTGGCCGGAGCTGCACGCCTTCCTCGACTACCTCGTCGTGCTCGGCCAGCGCGGGCCCACCGCCGTCATGGTCGCGGCCTGGCTCGGCTGGCGCTCCTGGCGCCAACACACGCTGCGCCCGCTGATCACCCTCGGCGTGGCCCTGCTGCTGCTGAACATCACCGTCGGCGCCGTCAAGCTCGGCCTCGGTCGCCTCGGCCCCCACTACGCCACCCGGATCGGCTCCGCCGAGCTCTTCGCGGGCGGCGATATATTTCCTTCCGGCCACACCGCCAACGCCGTCGTGACCTGGGGAATCCTCGCCTACCTGGCTTCCACCACGGTCACCCGCCGGGTGCTGTCCATCGTGTCCGCGGTGGTCTCGCTGAGCGTCGGGGCCACGACCGTGTACCTCGGCACCCACTGGGTCTCCGACGTCCTGCTCGGCTGGACCGCCGGCCTCCTGATCATGCTGGCGCTGCCCTGGTTCGAGCCGCTCATCGCCCGCGCCGAGGCCTACGTCTTCGAGCTGCGCGAGATGCTCCGGCGCCGGCTGGAGGAGGGCCGGATCTCCGAGCCCGTCGCGGCCGCGCTCACCCCGCTGCTCTCCGCGGGCGGCAAGTGGCAGCCCCGGCGCGCCGCCGGGCCGGGCGCCCCGACCCCCGTGCCCGTCGCCGTGACGCCCCCCACCGCCGCGCACTCCCCCGCGCTGCGGCCCGCGGCCCACGCCCCGGCCCGGCCGCACCTGATCCGTTCCGAGCGCACCCCGGTCACGCCGGCCGGCAGCCGCCGGCCGGCGCACACCGAGCGGGCGGGCGCCCGGGGCACCGCGGCCCGTCCGGCCGCCGGAGGCTGAGGGCACCGCGGGACGGTACGCACACCCTTCCCGCGCGCCCGAGGGCGGGCCGGTCACCCGACCGGCCCGCCCTCGTCGTTCATATGTCCGGCCCGTCAGCTTCGCGCCCGGATGTTCCTCCGTACCGGGTCACGCTTGTGTCACGGGTTGTCGACGGTCGAATGCCCGCCGGTGTCCGGCGGGCGAACCGCCGCCGACGACCGGGAGGCATGGATTCCCGCCTCCTGCACACCGTCCGCGGAACACCTTTCGAATTCCGGTCGAGAACCACCGAATTACGTTCGGGCATTGGGTGGCGTCCCGCCCCGGGAAGCCCGCCGTCCAGCCTCACCTTTTGTCCGTTGCGCCTTCCAGGGCTCGTCCGAGAAGGTCCCGCGCGGACCTGATCCGCTCGGTCAGCTCGACCGGCTCCACGACCTCGAACTCACAGCCGAGCAGCATCAGGTGAATCACCAGGACGTCGAGGCTGACCGCCCCGGTGCGCAACAGACAGCTGTCCTCGTCGACGGGCTCCAGCACTCCGTCCGCCGGTCCGACGATCCCGGCCGCGTCCCGCGCGGGCATCCGCAGCCGCACCACCGCCTGGGCCGCCCAGGCCCGTTGCGAGATGCCCCGCGAGACGTACGCCGCCAGGTCCTCGGCCGGGCCCGGCCGCGCGGGGAAACGCGGGCCGTGCGGAGGCCGGGGCTCGATCCGGTCGGCCCGGAAGGTCCGCCAGTCCTCCCGGTCGACGTCCCAGGCGACGAGGTACCAGCGCCGCTCGGTGCACACCAGGCGGTGCGGCTCCACCGTGCGCCGGCTGACGTTGCCCTCGTGGTCCCGGTATCCGAAGCGCAGCCTCTCGCGGTCCCGGCACACGGCGGCGAGCTCGGTCAGCACCGACGGGTCGACGGTGGAGGGGGCGGGCCCGCGCAGCATCGGCACGGTGAACTCGTTGAGGGTCGACACCCGTCGCCGCAGCCGCGACGGCAGCACCTGCTCCAGCTTGGCCAGGGCCCGTACGGAGGCCTCCCCGATCCCCTCGACGCCGTTGCCCGCCGCCGTCCGCAGGCCCACGGCCACCGCGACGGCCTCGTCGTCCTCAAGGAGCAGCGGCGGCAGTTCGGCGCCGGCCCCCAACTGGTAGCCGCCCCCCGTGCCGGGGCTGGCGTTCACCGGGTACCCCAGCTCCCGCAGCCGGTCCACGTCCCGGCGGACGGTACGCGGCGTGACGCCGAGTCGGTCGGCCAGGTCGGCCCCGGTCCATTCGCGGTGGGCCTGGAGGAGGGACAGCAGGCGCAGCAGTCGTGCGGAGGTATCCAGCATCCCCGTAGTCTCGCCGACCGGCGCCCGGCCACCGCCGGTCACCCGACGCTCCGGGCGCCCGCCGACGCCACCCCGCGGCGCGCGGGCCCGGCTCAGTTCCCCGGCGCGGGCGCGGGGGCCGCGGGGACCGGCGCCGACGGCACGGGGGTCGGGGCGGGTGCGGGGGCCGGGGCCGGCGGCTCGGGGGTCGGAACGGTTGCGGGGGCCGGGGTCGGCGTCGGCGTCGGAGCGGGGGCCGGCCGGTGGTCGGGGCGGCGGGCCGGTGGGGTCGTCGGCGGGAGGGCCAGGAGCGTGCCCACCTTCAGGTGCTGCGGCTGCTCGCCCACCGTCGCCCGGTTCGCCTCGTGGAGGGCCCGCCACCCGCCGGGTACCCGGTGCTTGCCCGCGATCCCGACGAGGGTCTCCCCCGGCCGGACGACGTGCATCCGGCCTGCCAGCCCGTACCGCTTCGCGCACACCGGCCAGGCCCCCCACCCCTGGGTGCCGAGCAGCTCCTCGGCGACGCTGATCTGCTGGGCGCGGGTGGCGAGGTCCGCGCGGGGCGCGTGGGCGAGACCACCGTGGTCCTCCCAGGTCGGCTGCCAGAACTGGAGTCCCCCGTAGAAGCCGTTGCCCGTGTTCACCGCCCAACGGCCGCCGCTCTCGCAGTCGGCGACGCAGTCCCAGGGCCACTCGCCGCCCGGGCCGCAGTCCCCCGGACCGTGCCCGAGCACGCCGGGCGAGCCGGGGTGCGCGGCGCCCGCGGGTCCGGGTGCCGGGGGTGGCGGTGCCAGGGAGCCGGGAGCGGCGGCGACGGCCGGGCCCGACGGGAGGACGAGCACCAGCGCGGCGACGGCCCGGGCCGCCGCCCACCGCGTCCGAGGACGGAGGTCGGGCATCGGGTCACGCTACGCAGCGGCCGGCCCGCGACCGCCCCGCCACGCGGCGCGCCCGCCGGCCCCACCCGTACGGCGGACCGACCGGCCCCACCGAAACGGCCGACCATGACCATCAACTGCGCACACCCGGACAAGAGTTGACACGAACACGAAGCCCATCTCGGTCGATTCACTCTTCCGGGTGTCAGGTTCGATTCCGTTCCCTCAAACGGCGTGACCCCGGCCGCCGATTTCACGTTGAGCCCGGCGAGCCGGGAGCCTCCCGGCCTCCGCACGAATGAGGAGCCACCCCGTGCCGCGCATGCTCGACGTCAGTCTTGAGGTACGTGCCGAGATCGGTGACGAAGAAGCCGACAGGCTGCTCACCGGCGACGACGCCCCGCGCAGTTACGACTGCACCTCCTGCCGTACCCCCGGCGACCCCGAGAGCGACCCCACGAGCACGGTGCTGTTCGTCGGCGAGGAGACCGCCGTCCTCGCGTTCGCCCACGCCAACTGCATTCCCTCGCAGGTCGTCTCCGTCTCCGAGGAGCAGCTCCAGGGTGCGGTCCGCAGCATCACCGGGGACAGCCCGGCGCCCGCCCCGGCACCCGCCGGCGAGGCCCCGCAGGCCGTGCCCGGCGGCCAGGCCGTCCTCGGCATCACCAGCGGACTGGTCCTGATCGACGGCGACCTGCACCCGGCGCTGGTCGTCGAGCCGACCGCCCCGATCGCCCGCCCCGGCACCACCGGCCCCGGCGACGACTTCCTGCCGCTCCTCATCGAGCAGGGCTTCATCCCGGTCACCGACACCTCCGAGGTCCCCTCGGCGCTGGGCGGCTGGTCCGTGCTGCTCGCGGGCGGCCAGCTGCACGCCGTCCTCCAGCCGGGTGTCGACGGCGGGCCCCAGGTGGCCTGGTGGCAGGCGCACCAGGCGCTGAGCGTCACCGACGGCTGGCGGGCCGCCGTGAACAGGACCCAGCGCGTGCTGATCTACGCCGCACCGGTCGGCTCCATCGGCCAGCAGCCCCGCGAGGACCTGCTCCGCGACGCCCTGGACAAGGCCGCGAGCAACGGCAAGCTGGTCGCCGCCTCCATGCCCCTGGCCGGGACGCCGGGCGCCTGATCGGCCCGTCCCGACCTTCCCCGCCGAAACGGCCGCCCGGCCCCTCACGAAGGGGCCGGGCGGCATGCGCCGGGGGTGCGCGGTCCGTCCCGCGCACCCCCGGCGATCTGCGTTTTCCGCCCCGTCACCCCGCATCCGCACGGCCTCGGGTTCGTTGGCTGATACGTGCATTCATACGACCCATCCCGCGCCCCGTCCCTTCCGAGCAGCGTCCCCCCGATGCGCCCTTCACGGGACCGGGAGACCGCTCCGGCCGCCTCGCACACCCCGATCTACGACACGCTCTACTCGGAGTACCTGCGCGCCTTCCGGGCGCTGCCGGGCGACCGGACGGGCGAGGAGCACCTCGGCTTCACGGCGTTCTCCCACGGCGGCCCGTACAGCTCGTACGGCACCGGCGGATGGAACGGCACCGGCGGATGGAACGGTTCCGCGTGGCAGAGCGACCCCTGGCAGCCCGTCCACGCCCCGTTGCCGGTCCCGGCCACGCCCTCCCCGCAGGCCTCGTACGCCCACGCCGGGACCACCGGGTCCGGATACGGCGGCGGGCGGCAGCACCAGACCGGGATGCAGCACATCCCGGCGGCCCTGCCGCCCGCTCCGCGCCGGGGCTACTGACCCCGGGACCGGCTACTTCTTCTTCTTGTACTGCGCTCCGCGCTTCTCCCGCACCCGTACCGAGATGTGGATCGGGGTGCCGTCGAAGCCGAACTCCTCGCGCAGGCGGCGCTCGATGAAGCGGCGGTAGCCGTGCTCCAGGAAGCCGGAGGCGAAGAGCACGAACCGCGGCGGCTTGCTGCCCGCCTGGGTGCCGAACAGGATGCGGGGCTGCTTGCCGCCGCGGATCGGGTGCGGGTGCGCCGCCACGACCTCGCCGAGGAAGGCGTTCAGCCGGCCGGTGGGAACACGGGTCTCCCAGCCGGCGAGCGCGGTCTCGATCGCCGGGACCAGCTTCTCCATGTGGCGGCCGGTGAGCGCCGAGACGTTCACCCGGGGCGCCCAGGCGACCTGCTGCATCTCGGTCTCGATCTCGCGTTCGAGGTAGTAGCGGCGCTCCTCGTCGAGCTCGTCCCACTTGTTGTAGGCGATCACGATGGCGCGTCCGGCCTCGACGGCCATGGTGATGATGCGCTGGTCCTGGACGCTGATGTTCTCGGTCGTGTCGATCAGGATGACCGCGACCTCGGCCTTCTCGACGGCGGCGGCCGTGCGCAGGGAGGCGTAGTAGTCGGCGCCCTGCTGGAGGTGCACCTTCTTGCGGATGCCGGCGGTGTCGACGAACTTCCAGGTGACGCCGCCGAGCTCGATCAGTTCGTCGACCGGGTCGCGGGTGGTGCCGGCCAGCTCGTTGACGACGACGCGGTCCTCCTTGGCGACCTTGTTCAGGAGGGAGGACTTGCCGACGTTCGGGCGGCCGATCAGCGCGATGCGGCGCGGGCCGCCGGGGGCGGCGCCGCCGAAGGTCTGCTCGGGGGCCTCCGGCAGGGCCTCCAGCACGGCGTCGAGCATGTCGCCCGTACCGCGGCCGTGCAGGGACGACACCGGGTGCGGCTGGCCGAGGCCCAGCGACCACAGGGAGGCCGCGTCGGCCTCGCCGCTCTGGCCGTCGACCTTGTTGGCGCAGAGCACGACGGGCTTGCCGGCGCGGCGCAGCAGCTTGACGACGGCCTCGTCGGTGTCGGTGGCGCCGACCTTGGCGTCGACGACGAAGACGACCGCGTCGGCGGCCTCGATGGCGTACTCGGCCTGGGCGGCGACGGAGGCGTCGATGCCGAGGACGTCCTGCTCCCAGCCGCCGGTGTCGACGACCTTGAAGCGGCGGCCGGCCCACTCGGCCTCGTAGGTCACGCGGTCGCGGGTGACGCCCGGCTTGTCCTCGACGACGGCCTCGCGGCGGCCGATGATGCGGTTCACCAGGGTCGACTTGCCGACGTTCGGGCGGCCGACGACGGCGAGTACGGGGAGCGGGCCGTGGCCCGCCTCCTGGAGCGCCCCCTCGACGTCCTCGACGTCGAAGCCTTCCTCCGCGGCGAGCTCCATGAACTCCGCGTACTCGGCGTCGCCAAGTGCTCCGTGGTCCTGCTGGTCGTTCATGAAGTCCGTTCCTCGTCGTTCGTGGTGATCGGTGGCGCCCGCGCAGCGCGGTTCCACTACTGGTTCAAGTCTCGCTCAGCGCCCGGTGAGGCGCTTGGCGTCGGCCAGGTGGGCGGTCAGCCGGTCCTGGATGCGTACGGTGGCCGCGTCCAGCGCGGTCCGCGTGCGGCGGCCCGTGCCGTCCCCGGCGTCGAAGGCGGAGCCGAAGACGACGTCGACCCGGCTCCGGAGCGGCGGCAGTCCCTTGACGACCCGGCCCTTGGCCTCGGTGCTGCCCAGGACGGCGACGGGCACTATCGGGGCGCCGCTGCGGACCGCGAAGTACGCGAGGCCCGCGCGCAGGGACGCGAAGTCCCCTTCGCCGCGACTGCCCTCGGGGAAGATCCCGAGGGCGCCGCCGCCATCGAGGACGCCGAGGGCGCGGGTGATGGCGGTCCGGTCCGTGCCGCTCCGGTCCACCTTCACCTGCCCGATGCCGTCGAGGAAGGGTCCGAGGGGCCCCACGTACGCTTCCTTCTTGATCAGGAAGTGCAGGGGGCGCGGGGCGGTGCCCATGACCATGGGCCCGTCGATGTTGTGGGCGTGGTTCACCGCGAGGATGACGGGGCCGGAGACGGGCACCTTCCAGGCCCCCAGCACGCGGGGCTTCCACAGCCCGTACATGAGCCCGATGCCGATGCGCCTGCCGACCGCCGCACCCTTGAAGGAGGGCGTTGCGCTCACCTGGCGCGCCGCTCTTCGACCAGGGTCACGACGCATTCGATGACCTGGTCGAGGGTGAGTTCGGTGGTGTCGACCTCGACGGCGTCGTCGGCCTTGGCCAGCGGGGACGTCTTGCGGCCGGAGTCGGCCGCGTCCCGCTTGATCAGGGCGTCCTTGGTGGCCGCGAGGTCGGCGGCCTCCTTGCCGCGCAGTTCGCCGCTGCGGCGGGCGGCGCGCGCCTCGGCCGAGGCGGTCAGGAAGACCTTGAGGTCGGCGGAGGGCAGGACGGTGGTGCCGATGTCCCGGCCCTCGACGACGATCCCCTCGCCCGCGTCCGCCGCCTCGGCGGCGATGGAGCGCTGGAGGTCGGTGATCAGGGTGCGCACTTCGGGGACGGCGCTGACGGCGCTGACCTTGGAGGTGACCTCCCGGGTACGGATGGGGGCGGCGGCGTCCAGGCCGTCCACGGTGATCGTGGGGGCGGTCGGATCCGTGCCGGACACGAGAGTGGGCTTGCCCGCGGCGACGGCGATGGCCTGCGGGTCGTCGGTGTCGACGCCGTTGGTGATCATCCACCAGGTGATGGCCCGGTACTGGGCGCCGGTGTCCAGGTAGCGGAGTCCGAGCTTGGCGGCCACGGCCTTGGAGGTGCTGGACTTGCCCGTGCCGGAGGGACCGTCGATGGCGACGATCACGGCGGACGGAGCTGCGGTTTCCACGGTGCGGGCACCTTCCTGGTTGCGCGTACGTGTCCGGGCGCGCCAAAAGCGCCCCTCCCCCAGGTTACCGGGCCGCGGCGCCCGCTGATTCCGCTCGTGCCGGGACCGTCCCACGGCCGGTCCCGGTGGGGCTACTGCTGGCGCAGGGCCCAGCCCCGGTCGCGGAGCTCCGCCTCCAGGCCGGGGACGGCGCGCGGCTCCACCATCAGCTGGACCAGGCCCGCCTGCTGGCCGGTGGCGTGCTCGATGCGCACGTCCTCGATGTTGACCCCGGCCCGGCCCGCGTCCGCGAAGATCCTGGCCAGTTCGCCGGGGCGGTCGCTGATGAAGACGCCGACCGTCTCGTAGGCGGTGGGGGCCGCGCCGTGCTTGCCGGGGACCCGGACCCGGCCGGCGTTGCCGCGGCGCAGGACGTCCTCGATGCCGGCGGCTCCGCCCCGGCGCTCGGTCTCGTCCGCCGACTGGAGTCCGCGCAGGGCCGCCACGGTCTCCTCCAGGTCGGCCGCGATCCCGGAGAGGACGTCGGCGACGGGGCCGGGGTTCGCGGAGAGGATCTCCACCCACATCCGCGGATCGGACGCCGCGATCCGCGTCACGTCCCGGATGCCCTGTCCGCACAGCCGGACCGCGGTCTCGTCCGCCTCCTCCAGCCGGGCCGCGACCATGCTCGACACGAGCTGCGGGGTGTGCGAGACGAGGGCCACGGCCCGGTCGTGGGCGTCGGCGTCCATCACGACGGGGACGGCCCGGCACAGCGCGACCAGTTCCAGCGCCAGGTTCAGCACCTCGTGGTCGGTGTCGCGGGTGGGGGTGAGCACCCAGGGCCGGCCCTCGAACAGGTCGGCCGTCGCGGCCAGCGGTCCGGAGCGTTCCTTGCCCGCCATCGGGTGGGTGCCGATGTACGCGCCGGCGTCGACGCCCAGCGCGGTGAGTTCCCGGCGCGGGCCGCCCTTGACGCTGGCGACGTCCACGTAGGCGCGGGCGAGGCCGCGGCCGATCGCGTCGGCGAGGGCGCCCGCCACGTGGGCCGGGGGGACGGCCACGATCGCCAGGTCGACGCGGCCCTCGGGGGCCTCGTCGGTGCCGGCGCCGAGGGCGGCGGCCGTCCGGGCCTGGGAGGGGTCGTGGTCGACGAGGTGGACGGTGATGCCGCGCGCGGTCAGCGCGAGCGCCGCGGAGGTGCCGATCAGTCCGGTTCCGATGACGGCGGCGGTTCTCACGGGTGCTCCAGGGTGATCGCGGACGGCAGGCCCTCAGGGTAGCCGGCGGGTACGCCGCGAGGGTCCGGCGGCCACCCCGTGGGACGGCCGCCGGACCCTCGTGCCGCGCCACCTACAGGTTCTGCTGCTTGATGATGTCCTCCAGCGAGCCCGACGGGACGGAGCCCTCCGGGGTCAGCTTGTCGACGGCGGTGGGCAGCGCCCGGGCGATCTGGTCGGCGGCCTGCTCCGGGCTGACGCCCGTCTGCTGCGCGACCTGTTGGAGGGCCTCGTCGGGCAGGGCCTGGGCGATCTCCGCGCCGCTGACGGCCTTGTTCTCGCCGGTGCCGACCCAGGACTGCGCCTGGTCGACCAGACCGGACTTGGTCAGCATCTCCAGCAGCCCGCCCAGCGGATTGTTGCCACCGCCCGCGGCCTGGGCACCCTGGCCGCCGGCCCCGCCGCCGAGGGCACCGAGCAGCGCGCCGAGGATGTTGCCCGCACCGCCGCCCTGACCGCCCTGACCGCCGCCGAGGAGTCCGCCGAGCAGGGAGCCGAGGTCATTACCCGCCATGGTCACGCCTTTCGAAGAGGGACCGGGCCGCACACGCAGTGGAGGGCCCGGCGTCGAGACACGGACAATGTCACCCGAATCGCCCCGATCCGCCACTCGTCGCACACGCGTGCCCCTCGTTCCGCGCACCTCCCGGGCCGCCCCCGGGCAGGGGCGCGCGCCGTGCGGTAGAACGACCGGCATGATCTTCCACATCGTCCCGCTCGCCGACTGGAACGCCGTGCCGGAACTCCCGTACGCCCCCGCCTCGCTCGCCTCCGAGGGATTCGTCCACTGCTCGGCGGACCGTCCGACCCTGCTCGCCATCGCGGAGGCCCACTACCGGGAGACGCCCGGCACCCTGCTCGCCGTGGAACTGGACGAATCGGCGCTGACGTCGGAGGTCCGCCGGTCGGGTGAATCGGGCGGCCGTTACCCGCACGTCCACGGTCCGTTGAACCGGAACGCGGTGGCCCGCGTGTGGGAAGTCGTACGAGCCCCCGGCCGCCCGGCGGAACTGACGCCGTGGCAGCCGGCGGGATGAACCGGTGTGGCGGGCTTCACCTGGGGCCCGCCACGCGCCAGGATGCTGCACGCCATCCCGGCACCCCAGCGAGGAGATCACATGAGCGACCCCACGCAGACCGCCCGGCGCACCGTACTCGCGGCCGGAGCCGCCGCCCTCGCGGGCGGCACGATCGCCGCCTGCGGCGGCGGCGCGGACATGACGGCGAGCGAGCCGGGCAGCGCCTCCACCGGTGAGCCCGGCGGGTCCTCCGCGGCCCCCGCGGCGAAGGCGCTGATCAAGTCCTCCGAGGTGCCGGTCGGCGGCGGCAAGGTCCTCAAGGAGGAGAAGGTGGTGGTGACCCAGCCGACCGCCGGGTCCTTCCGCTGCTTCTCGGCCGTGTGCACGCACCAGGGGTGCCTCGTCGACAAGGTCCGGGACGGGCAGATCGACTGTCCCTGTCACGGCAGCACGTTCAGCGTCACCGACGGTGCCGCCACCAAGGGTCCGGCCACCCGCCCGCTGCCCGAGAAGAAGATCACGGTCGCCGCGGACGGCAATATCTCGCTCGCCTAGCGGGCCGCGGCCCGCCTAACCTCCCGGGATGGAGGACCTCACCCTGGTACGGGACCACACGATCTACAGCTGCGTCATGGGCTCCCGCGCCTTCGGTCTGGCGACGGAGGCGAGCGACACCGACGTGCGCGGTGTCTACCTCGCCCCGACGCCGTTGTTCTGGCGGTTCGAGAAGCCGCCGACGCACGTCGAGGGGCCCCGGGACGAGGAGTTCTCCTGGGAGCTGGAACGCTTCTGCGAGCTCGCGCTTCGGTCCAATCCGAACGTCCTGGAGTGCTTGCACTCCCCCCTCGTCGAACGGGTCACCCCGGTGGGGCGGGAACTCCTCGACCTGCGCGGGGCGTTCCTCTCCCGCCGGGCCCACACCAGCTTCACCCGGTACGCGAAGTCCCAGCACGGCAAGCTCCTGGCCGACGTCCGCGTCCACGGCGCCCCGCGCTGGAAGCACGCCATGCACCTGCTGCGGCTCCTCGGCTCCTGCCGCGACCTGCTCCGCACGGGCCGCCTCACCATCGACGCGGGCCCCGAACGCGAACGTCTCCTCGCGGTCCGACGGGGCGAGATCGGCTGGGCCGAGGTCGACGCCTGGATGACCCGGCTCGCGGCGGAGTCCGACGCCGCCCTCACCGCCGGCCCGCTCCCCGCCGAGCCGGACCGCGCCCGGGTCGAGGACTTCCTGCGGCGCGCCCGCCGCGCCTCGGCCGGGTAGGGCGAACGGGACGGGCACACCGGCCGGGCCCGGCGGGAACCGGCGGGCTACGCGCCGCGCGGGTCGGGCTCGCGGGCCACGACGGGGCCCAGGTCGAGGGTCATGGCGTCGAGCACGGTTCAGGCCTCCCAGAGGGCCCCGAAGGCGAGGAGCTCGTCGCGGTACTCGATGCGGCCCTCCCACTCCTGGGGCCAGACGTCGGCGCCGAGGTGGGCGCCCGCGAAGGCGCCGGCGAGACAGGCGATCGAGTCGGAGTCGCCGGCGGTGCAGGCGGCGCGGCGCAGGGCGAGGAGCGGCTCCTCCGGGAAGAGCAGGAAGCACTGCAGGGCGGTGGCCAGGGCCTCCTCGGCGATCCAGCCCGCGCCGGTCGTCAGGCAGGGGTCGGTCTCCGGGGAAGGGGTGCGCAGGGCGGCGGTGAGGCGGTCCAGGACCCCGAGGCACTCGTCCCAACCACGGGCCATGAAGGACTCCGGCGAGGCGTCGGAGGCCGTCCGCATCCACAGGTCGCCGAGCCAGCGCTCGTGGTAGCGGGTGCGGTTCTCCAGCGCGTAGGAGCGCAGTTGCCCGACGAGGCCGGTGACTTCGGTGCCGCGGGCCAACAGGTGGACCGCGCGGGCGGTGAGGTCGGAGGCGGCGAGGGCCGTCGGGTGGCCGTGGGTGAGGGCGGACTGGAGCTGGGCGGCGCCCGCGCGTTCCTCCTCCGTCCAACCGGGGACGAGGCCGACGGGCGCCACGCGCATGTTCGCGCCGCACCCCTTGGAGCCGATCTGGCTGGCGTCCCGCCAGTCGCGGTCCGGCTTCGTCAGCAGGTGACAGGCCTTCAGGCAGGTGTTGCCCGGCGCCCGGTTGTTCTCCGGGGACTGGTACCAGTCGACGAACTCCTCCCGGACCGGCCGGGCGAGCCGCGTCGGAGTGATCGGGCCGCGTTCGCCGGCCCTGCGGATGCCGCGGGCCAGGGCGAGCGTCATCTGGGTGTCGTCGGTGACGATCGCCGGGCGGGGCAGCTCCATTCGCCGCCAGGGGCCGGTCTTGGCCAGGATCGCGGGGACGTCGTTGAACTCGGTGGGGAAGCCGAGGGCGTCGCCGAGGGCGAGGCCCATGAGCGCACCCGTCGCGGCGCGCTTGCCGGTCGTGGGGCGCTCGCCGGTCGACCCGGCGGTGTCGGTCGTGGCGTTGGTGGCGCCGGTCGTGGCGTTCGTCGCGCCGGTCGTCCCGTTCGTCGCGTTCGTCGTCATCGCGCAGTACCTTCCGTCGGGCGCAGCAGGGGTGGGTGGAGGGCGGTCGCGGGTCCCGCCCGGTAGAGCGCGGCGGGTTTGCCGCGACCGCCGGTGAGTCGGGCGGCGCCGGGCACGGCTTCGACGAAGCCGGGCGTCGCGAGTACCTTGCGTCGGAAGTTGGGCCGGTCCAGGGGGGTGCCCCAGACGGTCTCGTAGACGGCCCGGAGCTCCCCGAGGGTGAAGTCGGGCGGGCAGAAGGCGGTGGCCAGGCAGGTGTACTCCAGCTTGGAGCCGACCCGCCGCCGGGCGTCGGCGAGGATCGACGCGTGGTCGAAGGCCAGGTCCGCGACGTCCCCGACGGGTACCCAGCGGGCCCGGTCGGCGTCGCCGCCGCCCTCCGCGGCGGGCTCGGGCATGTCGGGGACCAGCGCGGCGAAGGCCACCGACACCACCCGCATCCGGGGGTCCCGGTCCGGTTCGCTGTAGGTGCGCAGCTGTTCCAGGTGCAGTTCCGCGACGAGGGAGCCGTCGAGTCCGGTCTCCTCGGCGAGTTCCCGGCGGGCGGCCGTCTCGGCGGACTCCCGGGGCAGCACGAACCCGCCGGGCAGCGCCCAGGCCCCCGCGTACGGGTCCTGGCCGCGCCGGATCAGCAGGACGTGGAGGGCGCCCGCGCGGACGGTGAGGACGGCGAGGTCGACGGTCACCGCGAACGGCTCGAAGGCGTGGGGGTCGTAACCGGCCGGGTGTCGGGTGCCGCCGTGCGGCCCGGGCCCGCTCACCGGTTCTCCGGGAGCGGGTCCGCGAAGCGGCGACCTTCGGCGAGCAGGGCGTCCACGGCCGCGACGGCGGTCGCGAGGCGGGTCGCCCGGTCGCCGCGCAGCGTCAGGAAGGGCCGGCCGGTCGCGGTCAGTTCCTCGCGGAACCGGCCCGTCATCCAGGGCCTCAGGTGCGGGCCGTCGCGCAGGCCGTCGTCCTCGAAGGGGACGCCGGCGTCGTCGGTCAACAGGTACAGGTCCCGGCGGGTCAGCGCGGCGGTCCTCTCGACCTCGGCGTTGCGGCCCCCCATGTAGCGCTCGTGCCAGATGCCGGTCGCGAAGGAGTCGGTGTCGCAGAAGAGCACGGGCGAGCCGAGCCGGGCCGCCCGCTCCTCGGCCTCGTCCTGCCGTCGGGCGATCACCGGGAACTCCCCCGAGGTGAAGGTGACGTCGGACCAGGAGGCGGCCGGGTCGGCCGCCCGGGCCGCGGCGAGCTTCTCCTCGCTGTACTCGCGACCGTACTCGGCGACCCAGCCCGTCCCCGCCCACACCCCGCCCCGCGCCCGGTAATGCGCCGCCAGGTCCCGGGAAAGGGTGGTGGTCCCGGTGGACTCGGCGCCGAGCACGACGACCCTGCGGGTCAGCGCGGCCCGGACGGCCGGCCCCAGGAACTCCCAGCAGGCCACGGGGTCGGCCCGGACGGCGGTGCCGGAGACGGGGAACCGCGTCCGCGCCGGGTCGACGCAGACCTCCCGGGCCCCGAACCGTCGGGCGAGTTCGGCGCCGTATGCCTCCGAGGTGAAGACGGCGTCGACGGGCCGGCCCACCGCGCTCCGGAAGATCGCCATGTGCGCCTCCCAGACCGCCGGGTCGTGCAGGTCGACGGGGATGTCGTCGACGGCCCCGACCACGTCCGCCCCGGGGTGCGCCTCGCGCATCCAGGCGACCCGGTCGGCGAGCGGCACCGACTCCACCGAGGCTGCGCACACCAGTACGGTCAGTCGCTCGCACCGTTCCTGGGCGGTGCGCACCAGGTGGTGGTGGCCGGCGTGGGGCGGATAGAACTTGCCCAGCACCAGTCCGTGTCCGAAGCGTTCGCCGGCGCTCATGCCACCGCTCCCACGGCCTTGCGGAGGTCTCCCGCGACGAGCGTGCGGCGCCAGCCGATCAGCCCGGCGACGCACAGGGCGAGGAAGCCGACGTACAGGACCGAGGTCAGGTACAGGCCCTTGTAGGCGTAGAGCGGGATGTAGACGAGGTCGGCGGCGATCCACAGCCACCAGGATTCGAGCCGCTTGCGGCACTGTCCGTAGGTGGCCATCAGCGAGAGGCCGGTGGTCAGCGCGTCCCAGAAGGGGACGGTCGAGTCGGTGGCGCGGTCCAGCAGCAGGGTCAGGGCGGCGGTCCCCACCGCCCCCGCCACGAGCAGCCAGGCCCATTCGGCGCGCGTGGTGCGGCGCACCGGCAGGGCTCCCGTGGTGCCCGGTCCACCCCCGTGGGTCCAGGACCACCAGCCGTACGCGGCGAGGGCGATGAAGACGATCTGGAGCCCGGCGTCGGCGTACAGGCCGGCCTGCGTGAAGAGGACGATGAAGAAGACGTTGTTGGCGATGCCGACCGGCCAGTTGGCGATGTGCTGCCGGGCCACCAGCCAGACGCAGACGGCCCCCGTGGCGAACCCGAGGATCTCGGTCCAGTTCGTACTCCAGCCCATGGCGGCCCCCGCGTGTTCGAAAGTTCCCGACCTTTAATGGTCAGTGTGACTATAAACAGCGCGGGGGGCGCCGGGCAAGCGAAAAGCCCGCGGCGCCAAGGGCGTCGCGGGCTTTTCGGGGTCGTGCGCGGTGACTACAGGCCGACCTCGCGCATCAGCATGCCGACCTCGGTGTTGGTGAGGCGGCGCAGCCAGCCGGACTTCTGGTCACCGAGCTCGATCGGACCGAAGGAGGTCCGGACGAGCTTCTCGACCGGGAAACCGGCCTCGGCCATCATGCGGCGCACGATGTGCTTGCGGCCCTCGTGGAGGGTCACCTCGACCAGGTAGTTCTTGCCGACCTGGTCGACGACGCGGAAGTGGTCGGCGCGGGCGTAGCCGTCCTCCAGCTCGATGCCGTCCTTGAGGCGCTTGCCGATCTCGCGCGGCAGCGGGCCGGTGATCGCGGCGACGTAGGTCTTCTTGACGCCGTACTTCGGGTGCGTGAGGCGGTGGGCCAGCTCACCGTGGTTGGTGAGCAGGATGATGCCCTCGGTCTCGGTGTCGAGCCGGCCGACGTGGAAGAGACGCGTCTCACGGTTGGTGACGTAGTCGCCGAGGCACTGACGGCCGTCCGGGTCCTCCATCGTGGAGACGACGCCGGCGGGCTTGTTCAGCGCGAAGAACAGGTACGACTGGGTGGCGACGGTCAGGCCGTCCACCTTGATCTCGTCCTTGGGCTGGACGCGCTTGCCCTGCTCCAGCACGATTTCGCCGTTGACCTCGACGCGCGCCTGCTCGATGAGCTCCTCGCAGGCACGGCGCGAACCCATGCCGGCGCGGGCGAGGACCTTCTGCAGGCGCTCGCCCTCCTCCTCGGCGCCCGGGAAGGTCTTCGGGGTCTTGATCTCGGGCTTGTCGGCGTACCGGTCGCGCACGCGCTCCTCGATCCGCGCCTCCAGCTCGCGCGGCTTGGACTGGCCGCTGCGGCTGCCGGGGCCGCGACGCGGGCCGCCGGCCCCGCCGATGGCCGGGGTCCGGGAGGTCTTGGGGCCGCCCTTGGCGCCACCGCGGGCCGCCGCGCCACGAGCGCCGCCACCGCGGTTGCCGTCGGCCGCGCCGCGGGCACCGCCGCCGCCCGCCTTGGCACCGCCGCGGCCGTTGCGCTCGCCCTCGGGGCCGACGTCGTAGCGGCGCTCCTCGGGACGGGGGTTGCGGATGCGGGGCGCCGGCTGGTCGCGGTCACGGTCACGCGAGTCGGATCCACCGCCCTGGTAGCCGCCACCCTGGTAGCCGCCGCGGGAGCCACCACCGGAGGAGGAGCCACCCTGGTAGCCACCACGGGAGCCACCACCGCTGGAGGAGCCGCCGCGGTATCCACCGGAGGAGCCGCCGCTGGAGGAGCCGCCGCGGTACCCGCCGGAGGAGCCGCCGCTGGAGGAGCCGCGGGATCCGCCGCCGCCCGAGCCCGAGCCGCCGCCGCGGTAGCCACCGCCCGATCCGGAGCCGCCGCCGCGGGAGCTGCCGCCGCGTGCGCCGCCACCGCCGCTGCCGTTCCTGTTGCCGCCGCCGTTGCCGTTACCGTTGCCGCTGCTTCGCATCAAAGTTCCGTCGTCTTGTCGTCTTCTGAGGTGTCCGGTGCATCCGGATCGAACGACGGAACACCCTCTTGCGTCTCGGCTTCGATCGCGTCCGCCTCGGGGAGGAAGGGCGCGAGCTCCGGGAGCTCGTCCAGGCCGCGCAGGCCCATCCGCTCCAGAAAGTAGTTCGTCGTCCTGTACAGGATCGCACCTGTTTCGGGTTCCGTCCCCGCCTCGGTCACCAGACCCCGCTGCAGGAGGGTCCGCATGACCCCGTCGCAGTTGACTCCGCGGACCGCGGAGACCCTCGACCGGCTGACCGGCTGGCGGTAGGCGACGACCGCCAGGGTCTCCAGGGCCGCCTGGGTGAGACGGGCCTGCTGACCGTCCAGGACGAAGGCCTCGACGGCCTCCGCGTACTCGGGCCGGGTGTAGAACCGCCAGCCGCCCGCGACCGGGCGCAGCTCGAAGCCCCTGCGCTGCGCGGTGTACTCGTCGGCGAGCTCGCGCAGCGCGTCGGCCACGTCCCGCGGCGTGCGGCCCAGCACCTTGGCGAGGTGGTCCGTCGTCGCGGGTTCGTCCACGACCATCAGGACGGCCTCCAGGGCGCCCTTCAGCGCCCGGCCGTCCCTCGGCGTCGCGCCGTCCGTGCCCTGCTCCGCGCCTTGCTCCGCGCCTTGCTCCGTGCCCTGCTCCGGGGCCTGTGTCATTCGCCCGCCTCCACGACCTGGTCGAATTCGTCGGTGACCTTCGGCATTCCGTCGCCGTCCCCGCCGCTCCAGCGGACGGTCAGGGTCCGCAAGGCCTCCTCCTGGTCGAGGACCACGGCCCGCTCCCGGTAGAGCTCCAACAGCGCGAGGAACCGCGCGACGACGGTCAGGGTGTCCGGGGCGTCCTCGGTCAGTTCCTGGAACGTGGCCTCGCCGCGCGCCTTGAGCAGACGTACGACGTGTCCCGCCTGCTCCCGCACGCTGACGAGCGGGGCGTGGATGTGGTCGACGTACACCTCGGGCCTGGCCTTGGGCTGCATGGCCCGGACCGCCAGGCGGGCGAGGCCCTCGGCGCCGATGCTGATGACCACCTCGGGCAGCAGGTCGGCGTGGTGCGGCTCCAGGCCGACCGTACGGGGGTGGCGCCTGCCCTCGTCCTCGGCCCGCAGCTCGAAGATCTCGGCGATCCGTTTGTACGCCCGGTACTGGAGGAGCCGCGCGAAGAGCAGGTCCCGGGCCTCCAGCAGGGCGAGGTCGGCCTCGTCCTCGACCTCGGCGGCGGGCAGCAGCCGGGCGGCCTTCAGGTCCAGCAGGGTGGCCGCGACAACGAGGAACTCCGTGGTCTGGTCCAGGTCCCAGTCGGGGCCCATGGCCCGGATGTGCGCCATGAACTCGTCGGTGACCTTGGACAGGGCCACCTCGGTGACGTCGAGCTTGTGCCGGGAGATCAGCTGGAGGAGCAGGTCGAAGGGGCCCTCGAAGTTGGCGAGCCGCAGCGTGAACCGCCCGTCCGCGCCGGCTCCGCCCTGCGGGCCGGTCTCCCCCACGGATTCCCGCGCGCCTACCGGGACCGGCTCCGGAACCGGCTCGCGTACGGGTTCCGGGGCGGGTTCGCGCCCCGGCTCCCCCACGGGTCCCCCTGCCGTCGGGCGTACGGCCTCCCGGCGGGGCTCGGCGGGGGTGTCAGCGCTCCGGGGGGCTTCGGGAGCCCCGCCGACCGGCGCCACCCGCGGCGGGCCCGCCTGGGGCTCCTCGGCCGTTCCCGGCCCGCGGCCCAGGCTCCGGCGGGTCGGGCGGGCGGGGAGGTCGTTCGGGGGCATCGCGGTCCAGGGGTGGTGCGGAGGGTTCGGCGTGCGGCCGGGCGGGCTCGGCCCGCCCCCGGACGCAGCCTATGCCCCGGATCCCCGCGGAGGCCGGATCAGCGGCCGCGCAGGCGGCGTACGAGGATGCTGGCGTCCCCTCGGGACTCCAGGTCGGCCAGGACCACGGCGACCGCCTCACGGACGATCCGGCCGCGATCGACGGCCAGCCCGTGCTCGCCGCGGAGCACCAGTCGGGCGTGCTCCAGGTCCATGAGTTCCTCGGCGGAGACGTAGACCGTGATCTTCTCGTCGTGCCGCTCGCGACCGCTGGGCCGCCGGTTCGCGCCCCGGCCCTGCCCCTTGCCGGACCGGGGCGAGGACGCCCCGGCGGCAGAGGCAGAACCTTCCTGCGGCCTGCGCTGCGCGCCGACCGCCGGATCGCCGGCCTCCCTGACGCGCGCGTCGCCCGTGGTCCGCACCGTGCCGTCCGCCGGAGCCGCCGCGTGTTCCGTACCGCCGGCCGGCGCCTCGTCGGCGCCCCGCCTGGGCGAGGACGACTGGAGGGCCATCCCCCCGGTCGTGCGGAACAGTTCGTCGGCTCCGGGCAGACTCACTCGGCGGGACACCGGGCGAGCACCTCCCTGGCCAGCTGGCGGTAGGCGGCGGCGCCGACGGAGTTCGACGCGTACGTGGTGATCGGCTCACCGGCGACCGTGGTCTCCGGGAAGCGCACCGTACGGCCGATGACCGTGTGGTAGACGTGGTCGTCGAAGGCCTCGACGACGCGCGCCAGGACCTCGCGGCTGTGCACCGTGCGGGAGTCGTACATCGTGGCGAGGATGCCGTCGAGCTCCAACTCCGGGTTGAGCCGCTCCTGCACCTTCTCGATCGTCTCCGTCAGCAGCGCGACGCCGCGCAGTGCGAAGAACTCGCACTCCAGCGGGACGATGACCTTGTGGGCCGCCGTCAGGGCGTTCACGGTCAGCAGGCCGAGCGAGGGCTGACAGTCGATCACGATGTAGTCGTAGTCGGCCATCAGGGGCTTGAGGGCCCGCTGGAGCGTCGACTCGCGCGCGACCTCGCTGACCAACTGCACTTCGGCGGCGGAGAGGTCGATGTTGCTCGGCAGCAGGTCCATGTTGGGGACCGCCGTCTTGAGCAGCACCTCGTCGGCCGACATGCCCCGCTCCATGAGCAGGTTGTAGACCGTCAGGTCGAGTTCCATCGGGTTCACGCCGAGCCCCACGGACAGGGCGCCCTGCGGGTCGAAGTCGACGAGCAGCACCCGCCGTCCGTACTCGGCGAGGGCGGCACCCAGGTTGATGGTCGACGTGGTCTTGCCCACGCCGCCCTTCTGGTTGCACATCGCGATGATCTTCGCCGGTCCGTGTTCGGCCAGCGGACCCGGGATCGGGAAGTACGGCAACGGGCGTCCGGTCGGGCCGATCCGCTCACGGCGCTGACGGGCAGCGTCGGGGGCGAGGGTGGCCGCGTACTCGGGGTCCGGTTCGTACTCCGCGTCGGGGTCGTAGAAGTGCCCCTCGGGCACATTTGCGTAGTCGGCGAAACCCACGGGCTTGTCGCCGCTCGGGTCGCCGGCCCTGGAGTTCACGTCTAGGCCGTCCATGCTGTTTCGGGGCGTCGTCATGTGCTGGTGGTTTGCGAAGGTGCGGACCGCGACGGAGCCGACAGCTTCGAGCCCGGCAGGACCCTGGCCCCGCTCAGGCGTCCCTGCTCGACCACCTCCAGGAGCAAATGTCGACTCATTCACAAGTCGTCTTACCTCCTCGGACGTGACCAGGACACTTATCGATAGGTCAGCGTTGCACCATGCCGACGGTTGGCGACTCTATGGCGTGTCACCGCTCAGCGGCAACACAATCCACCGGACCCGACGCGTTGTGTCGGCAACCGAACACGACTCTGTCAAGGGCGTGCGAGCTGTCACTGCGAAGTTTCGCGGGTGTGCGAAAGGGTTAAAGGGTTACGTTCGAGGCGAGTTGAGCCGGGTCCGCGGGCACCTCGCAAACACGTCCGGCCGGACCTTGCGGGCAAGGTCCGGCCGGATACGTGAGATTGACGTCAGTCGTTGACGGATCAGCCGAGCAGCGTGCTCAGCTCAAGGGTCTCCAGGCCGTGGGCCTCGGCGACGGGACCGTAAACGACCTGTCCGTCATGGGTGTTGAGGCCCAGCGCGAGCGCCGGGTCACGGCGCAGGGCCTCGGCCCAACCGAGGTTCGCGAGCTGCACGATGTACGGCAGGGTCGCGTTCGTCAGCGCGTAGGTGGAGGTGTTCGGCACCGCGCCCGGCATGTTGGCGACGCAGTAGAAGACCGAGTTGTGGACCTGGAAGGTCGGCTCGGCGTGAGTGGTCGGACGGGAGTCCTCGAAGCAGCCGCCCTGGTCGATCGCAATGTCGACAAGGACACTTCCGGGCTTCATCCGGGAGACGAGCTCGTTGGTGACCAGCTTCGGGGCCTTCGCACCCGGAATCAGCACCGCGCCGATGACGAGGTCCGCCGCGAGGACGGCCTTCTCCAGCTCGTAGGCGTTGGAGACGATCGTCTGGATCTTCGTGCCGAAGATCTTGTCGGCCTCGCGGAGCTTGTTGATGTCGCGGTCGAGCAGGGTCACGTGGAAGCCCATGCCGATGGCGATCTGCGCGGCGTTCCAGCCGGAGACGCCACCACCGATGACGACGGCCTCGCCGGCGGAGGTGCCGGGCACGCCGCCCGGAAGCACGCCGCGGCCACCCGCCGAGCGCATCAGGTGGTAGGCGCCGACCTGCGGGGCCAGCCGGCCCGCGACCTCGGACATCGGGGCGAGCAGCGGGAGCGCGCGGTTCGCGAGCTCGACCGTCTCGTAGGCGATGGCGGTGGTGCCGGACTCCAGCAGCGCGTCCGTGCACTCGCGGGAGGCGGCGAGGTGCAGGTACGTGAAGAGCGTCTGGTCCTTGCGGAGGCGGTGGTACTCCTCCGCGATGGGCTCCTTGACCTTCAGGAGCAGGTCCGCGGTCGCCCAGACCTCGTCCGCCGTGGCGAGGATCTCGGCGCCGGCCGAGACGTACTCGACGTCCGTGATCGAGGAGCCGACACCGGCGTTCTGCTCGATGAAGACCTGGTGGCCGTTGCGGACCAGCTCATGCACGCCGGCGGGCGTGATGGCGACCCGGAACTCGTTGTTCTTGACCTCGCGGGGGATGCCGACCTTCATCGTCGATCACGGTCCTTGGCTCAGGGGAAAATACGGGCTACTTCCATACATACCCGCCCACAAGAACGCGCAACGGGATGCACCACGGGATGCCGCGGTGAACCCAGTCTAATGAAGGATGAGTCGCTGTCTAGCCTTGCAAACGAATAATCTCAGTCGGAAGTACTACGGATTTCGCAGGCAGCGGGGTCATCTCCCAGCAATCTGTCGGCCGCGGAGCGGTGCAGTCTGGCAGCCGCGGGGTCGCCGAGGCGGTCCAGCGTGTCGGCCAACCGGACCTGGAGGGCGGCCTGAAGTCGCAGGTCGCCGGCCCTGCGCGCCAGCTCGATCGCCTCGCGGCAGGTGTGCAGGGATTCCTCGGGCCGGCCCGCGTACTCCTGGACCCGCGCCATCTCGCTCAACGCCTTCGCCTGGCCCGGGAGATCGGCCAGCTTGCGGTAGCCCGCGGCGGCCGCCCGCCAACTGCGCAGCGCCTCCCCGTACCGGCCCGCGTAGGTGTGCACGTTGCCCAGCCGCCCGTACAGCCTGGCCTCGTCCGCGCGCTCGCCGCGGGCGAGGGCCTGGGACAGGGCGCGGCCGAACCAGTCGGAGGCCCTCGGCCAGTCCGCAAGCTCCTGGTACGCGCCGCCTACGGATTCCATCGCGCGACCGGTGGCGTACGGGTCCTTCGCGGCCTTCCCGGCGTCGAGAGCCGCCCGGTAGCGCTCCAGGGCCTCCTGGGTGCGACCCGTCTCGGCGTCCAGATCGGCCAGGTTCAACAGTGCGGCGGCCTGCTCGCGGTGCAGCTGGCGCCGCTCGGCGACGTCCAGCACGAGGCGGTGCAGCCCGTACAGCTCGGGGGCGGCCGCCTCGGTTCCGCGGTGCTCGGCGAGCGCCCTGACCAGGGCGGACACCAGCCGCCGGGCCAGGGTGTCCAGGTCTCCGTCGGCGACGGCCAGGGTGGCGGCGGCCGACAGCGCGGGCAGTCGGGTGTCGAGCCAGACGGCGGCGGCACGCCGGTCGGGGAAGCGCAGGGCTCGGGGCGTCCCGTCGAGCCGCTCCCGCAGCACGTCCTCGTCCTCCTCCGCCATGGAACGGCAGGAGGTGAGCAGCCGTACGGTCCGCTCCAGCATCCGGGCCCGGGCCAGCTGGACCTCGGCGGGCCGCTCCTTGGCCTCCAGGAGGGACTGGAGCAGGGGGGCGAGGCAGCCGGGCAGCAGGAACAGGCCGTCCGGGGCGTGCCGGACGAGGCCCAGTCCGGCGAAGTCCTCCAGGGTGGACTGCGCTGCGGCGACCGAGCACCCGGCGAGGGCGGAGGCGGTGTGCGAGTCGAGCATCCCGGCGGGCGCGAGCGGCAGCAGCCGCAGGGTGCGCTGGGCGGGCTGCGGGAGGGACTCGTAGACGAGCCGGAAGGAACGCGCGAGCGGGCCGCTGGTGCCGGGCGGCATGTCGTGGAGCTGCTTGGCGAGGTCGGCGACGGCCGCCTTCGGGTGGGCGGCGAGCCAACCGCCGGCCAGTGCGAGCGCGGCCGGTTGTCCCCCGCACTCCTCGGCGAGGGTCTCGGCGGCGCGGGGGTCGACGGTGACGCGGGTGTCCCCGATGTGCTGGGCGAGCATCTCGACGGCGGAGGGCGTGTCGAGGCCGCCGAGGGTGCAGGGGCGGACGTCCGGGATGCCGGTGAGGGGCCCCTCCGCGGTGACCACGACCAGGCACTCGGGGGTGTCCGGCAGCAGGGCGTCGACCTGCTGCGGGTCCGCGGCGTCGTCGAGGAGGAGGATGGCCCGCCGTCCGACGAGCGACTCCCGCAGGGCGGCGCTCAGGTCGTCCTCGCCCGCGCCGGGCGGAGTGGGCCTGCCTAGGCCCTCCAGGAGGGTGCGGACCGCCCGCTCGGTGGCCACCGCCGCCCCGCCCGGGGTGGTCAGACGGACCGTGAACAGTCCGTCGGGGTACTGGTCCGCGACTTCGCGCACGAACTCCTCGGCGAGGGCGGTCCGGCCCGAGCCCGGCCGTCCGGCGACCAGCAGGACCCGCGCCCGGGGCGCCTTGGCCTTGCGGCCGGAGAGGGTGTCGAGCCCGGTCCGCGCGATGTCCTCGCGCAGCTCCTTGAGCTCACGCCGCCGCCCGACGAAATCCGTCACGGATCCGCTCCTCTCCCTGCCTTCGGGTTGCCGAGCGTAGTTCACGCAGAGCGACGGACCGGGTGGAGCGCGGCGGGTAGATCCCCCAATCGGATCAGCGGATGGTCCGCTTTATCGCCCGCCGCTCGTACGTCACGGCTCCGCCGCCGGACTCCGGCCCCCGTCACGGCCCCGCCCCCGGCCCGGCGCAGGCCGGAACGGGGGCGGGGTCCGGGGCGTCCGCCCGGGCGGGGTCCGGCGGCCCGGCGCGGGCGCGCCGACCCCCGGGCGCGGCGGCCGGGGCCGCTCCTCCCGGGGGTCGGCGGGGTGGTGACTACGCTTCGTACGGGCGGGCCGGCCAGGGCGCCAGGGCCGGGCGCAGGCCCTCGGGGCCCTCCGGGGAGGCCGTGGCGGCGGCCAGCGCCAGGACGCCGGTCACCAGGCCGGGGTTCGCGAGTTCGCCCGCGAGGACGCCCCGCACCAGGTCGGCCAACGGCACCCAGGCCACCTCCATGTCGGCCTCCTCCGAGTCGTACTCCTCGTACCGCTCCCCCTCGGCGTCGCCGACGCCCCGTGCCAGGAAGATCCGGATCGCCTCGTCGGAGCCGCCGGGCGAGGCGAAGAAGTCGGCCAGCACCCGCCAGTCCTCGGCCTTGACGTGGGCCTCCTCGTACAGCTCCCGCTGCGCCGCGTGCAGCGGGTTCTCACCCGGTACGTCGAGCAGGCCGGCGGGGAGTTCCCACAGCCGGTGCCGTACGGGGTGCCGGTACTGGCGGATCACCAGGACGCGGTCGTGCGCGTCGAGCGCCAGGACGCACACCGAGCCGGGGTGGACCTGGTAGTCGCGGCGGGCCACGGACCCGTCCGGCATCCGCACCTCGTCCGAGTCGACCGCCGTCTTGGCGCCCTGGAAGGGCCGCCGTGTCGACAGCGTCTCCCAGGTTTCCGACGTATCGCTGATGCCCATCCCCATGCCTCCGTACCACGCGCGACAGCCGGGGCACGGATCTTCCGTACCCCGGCTGTCCACGTTATGCGGTCAGGCGCTCACTTCGCGGACTGCTGCCGCTCCACGGCCGCCTTGACCAGGCCCGCGAACAGCGGGTGGGGGCGGGTCGGGCGCGAGCGGAGCTCCGGGTGGGCCTGGGTGGCCACCAGGTAGGGGTGCACCTCGCGCGGGTACTCGACGTACTCGACGAGCTTGTTGTCCGGGGAGGTGCCGGAGAAGACCAGGCCGGCCTTCTGCTCCAGCTCGCCGCGGTAGGCGTTGTTGACCTCGTAGCGGTGGCGGTGGCGCTCGTCCACGTACGCCTGGTCGCCGTACACCTCGCGCACGATGGAGCCCTCGGCGAGCTTCGCCGGGTACATGCCCAGGCGCATGGTGCCGCCCAGGTCGCCCGCGCCCTCGACGAAGGCCAACTGCTCCTCCATGGTCGAGATGACCGGGTGCGGGGTGGAGGCGTCGAACTCGGTGGAGTTCGCGTCGGCGATGCCCGCGAGGTTGCGCGCGGCCTCGATGACCACGCACTGCAGGCCCAGGCACAGGCCGAGCAGCGGGATCCGGTTCTCGCGGGCGTAGGTGATCGCGCCGACCTTGCCGTTGACACCGCGGTCGCCGAAGCCGCCGGGGACGCAGATCGCGTCCACGTCGGCGAGCTGCGCCGCGGCGTCCTCGGGGGTCTTGCAGTCGTCGGAGGTGACCCACTTGATCTGCACGCGGGCCCGGTTGGCGAACCCACCGGCGCGCAGCGCCTCGGTCACCGACAGGTAGGCGTCGGGCAGGTCGATGTACTTGCCGACGAGCGCGACCTTGACCTCGTGGTCGGGGTTGTGGACCCGGTCCAGCAGGTCCTCCCACACCGCCCAGTTGACGTCGCGGAAGGGCAGGTCCAGCTTGCGGACGACGTAGGCGTCCAGGCCCTCGGTGTGCAGCACCTTGGGGATGTCGTAGATCGACTTGGCGTCGATCGCGGCGACCACGGCGGCCTCGTCCACGTCGCACATCAGCGAGATCTTGCGCTTGATGGAGGTGGGGACGTCACGGTCGGCGCGCAGCACGATCGCGTCGGGCTGGATGCCGATGTTGCGCAGGGCCGCGACGGAGTGCTGGGTGGGCTTGGTCTTCAGCTCGCCGGAGGGGCCGATGTAGGGCAGCAGCGAGATGTGCACGACGAAGACGTTGTCGCGGCCGACCTCATGGCGGACCTGGCGGACGGTCTCCAGGAACGGCAGCGACTCGATGTCGCCGACGGTGCCGCCGACCTCGGTGATGACCACGTCGACGTCCGCGGTCGCCATGCGGCGGATGCGGTGCTTGATCTCGTTGGTGATGTGCGGGATGACCTGCACGGTGTCACCGAGGTACTCGCCGCGCCGCTCCTTGGCGATGACCTGCGAGTAGACCTGGCCGGTGGTGACGTTGGCCGAGCCGTCGAGGTCGACGTCGAGGAAGCGCTCGTAGTGACCGATGTCCAGGTCGGTCTCGGCGCCGTCGTTGGTGACGAACACCTCACCGTGCTGGAAGGGGTTCATCGTGCCGGGGTCGACGTTCAGGTACGGGTCGAGCTTCTGCATCGTGACCCGCAGGCCGCGCGCCTTCAGCAGCGCACCCAGGCTGGAGGCGGTCAGCCCCTTGCCGAGGGACGAAGCGACACCCCCGGTGACGAAGATGTGCTTGGTCGTCATGGATTTGGGCGGCATCGCCAAGAGGGGGCTCCCGTGGTCGCGAGGTGAGGTGCGTCCGGCGCCGTCCCGCGAAGATCCGGATCGGGTCTCAGGGGGCGCCGAAGCTGCGGTTTCGGGGCTCCTGATTCGCACAGGCAGACCACCGGTCCACGGGGTACCAGCCTATCAGCGCCCGGGAGGGTCCGCTTCCGGACGCGCTGCGGGCCGCCCGCACCGTACCGGCGCGGAGCAGCCCGGCAGGGCCGTTCGCGCAGGTCACCCGTTCAGTCGAGCCGCATTCCCCCAGGACTTCAGGAGATCACTAGGGTGCCCGACATACCCTGCTCGGATACTGCTGTTACATCGCGCCGAGCAGGCCGGAATTCGGCGTCACCCCGCCACGTCCGGCAGTCTGGAGCTCGACGCGGGGATCCTTCCGCAACAGGAAGACCGCGCATCCGCGCAATGCAAGCGCCCTCAGGGGCGGACGTGGCCGTTCGACTGGAGATGCAACGTGTCCGGGCGCATCGAGGATTACGCACTGATCGGGGACATGCAGACCGCGGCGCTGGTCTGCCGGGACGGAGCGGTGGACTGGTTGTGTCTGCCCCGTTTCGATTCCCCTGCCGCCTTCGCGAGCATTCTCGGTACCGAGGAGCACGGGTTCTGGCGGGTCGGCCCCGCGGTCCCGCCCGGGACCGAGCCGCCGCGTGCCGACCGTCGCCGCTACCGCGGCGAATCGCTCGTGCTGGAGTCGGAGTGGGACACCCCGCGGGGGACCGTCCGCGTCATCGACTTCATGCCGCCGCGCGAGGACCACGCGCCGCAGCTGATCCGCATCGTGGAGGGTGTCAGCGGGCGCGTCCCGATGCGCTCGTCGCTGCGCATGCGCTTCAGCTACGGACGGATCGTGCCCTGGGTGCACAAGGTGGACAGCCGTACCGTGGCCGTCGCCGGCCCGGACTCGGTCTGGGTGGACACCGACGCGGAGACGTACGGCAAGAACCTGACGACGTACTCCGACTTCACCGTCGGCCCCGGCGACCGCGTCGCCTTCGCCATCAGCTGGCAGGCCTCGCACCGCAGCGCCCCCGAGCGCCCCGACGCCGAGGGAGCCCTGGAGGCCACCACCGAGTTCTGGCGGGACTGGGTCGCGCACTGTACGTACCACGGGCCCTACCGGGAGGCCGTGGTGCGCTCCCTGATCACCCTGAAGGCCCTGACGTACGGGCCCACCGGCGGGATCGTCGCCGCGCCGACCACCTCCCTCCCGGAGGAGATCGGCGGGGTCCGCAACTGGGACTACCGCTACACCTGGCTGCGGGATGCCGCCATCACCCTGTCGTCGCTGCTGCGCACCGGCTACCGGGAGGAAGCCTCGGCCTGGCGGGACTGGCTGCTCCGCGCGGTCGCCGGCGACCCGGAGAACCTGCAGATCATGTACGGGATCGCCGGTGAGCGGGAGCTGGGCGAGACGGAGTTGGACTGGCTGCCCGGCTACGAGAACTCCGGCCCGGTCCGGGTCGGCAACGGCGCGGCCCACCAGCTCCAGCTGGACGTGTACGGGGAGGTCACCGAGGCCCTGCACCTGGGCCACATGACGGGCCTGGCCCGCAACGACTACGCGTCGGTGCTCCAACTGAAGCTGATCCGCTACCTGGAGACCCACTGGAGCGAGCCGGACGAGGGCATCTGGGAGGTGCGCGGCCCGCGCCGTCACTTCGTGCACTCCAAGGTGATGGCCTGGGTGGCCGTGGACCGCACGATCAAGCTGATCGAGAGCGGGGACGCGGACGGCCCGTTGGACCGCTGGCGTGAGCTGCGCGACGAGATCCACGCGGACGTCTGCGAGAAGGGCTACGACAAGGAACGCAACACGTTCACGCAGTCGTACGGCTCCCGGGAGCTGGACGCCTCGCTGCTGCTGATCCCGCAGATGGGGTTCCTGCCGCCGGACGACAAGCGGGTGATCGGGACCATCGAGGCGATCCAGCGGGAGCTGTCGACCCCGGACGGTTTCATCCTGCGCTACCCGACGGCCGGCGAGGAGGCCGGCGTGGACGGGCTCCAGGGCGACGAGGGGGCCTTCCTGGCCTGCTCGTTCTGGATGGCCGACGACCTGGCGATGATCGGCCGGGTCGACGAGGCGCGCAAGCTCTTCGAGAAGCTCCTCGCCCTGCGCAACGACCTGGGGCTGCTCGCCGAGGAATGGGACCCGAAGCTCCAGCGCCAGGTCGGCAACTTCCCGCAGGCCTTCAGTCACGTCCCCCTGATCGACACGGCCCTCCGCCTGACGGCGAGCGGGGCGTACGGGGGCTGACGCAGCCCCACGCGACGCCCCCGCGCGTGGGGGCGTCGCCGGGATGCCGGGGTTCGGGGGCGCGCCTAGCCTGGAGTGGTCCCTTGTCCTTTCCCGAAGGGGGCCGGTCATGGCTTCCCCATCGAAGGCGACCGCGGCACTGGCCGCGCTCCGCGAGGACCTCTCGGGCCCCGTCCTCGCGCCGGAGGACGACGGTTACGACGAGGCCAGGGCGATCTTCAACGCGATGATCGACCGGCGTCCGGCCGTGATCGCCCAGTGCGAGAGCGAGGCGGACGTCGTCACGGCCGTCCGGTTCGGCCGCGAACTCGACCTGCCGATCGCGGTCCGCGGCGGCGGGCACAGCGTGGCGGGAATGTCCTTGGGCGACGGCGCGCTCGTGGTGGACCTGCGCCGGATGAACGAGGTGACGGTGCATCCGGGCGCCAGGGCCGTGCGGGTGGGCGGCGGGGCGACCATGAGCGGGCTGGACCGGGCCTGCCAACCGCACGGCCTGGCGACGACGGGCGGCCGGGCCTCGACCACCGGGGTCGGCGGTTTCGTGCTGGGCGGCGGTTCGGGCTGGCTGGACCGGAAGTTCGGGCTGGCCGTCGACAACCTGCTGGGCGTGGACCTGGTGACCGCGGACGGCGAGACGGTCACCGCGACCGCCGAGGACCGTCCGGAGCTCTTCTGGGCGCTGCACGGCGGTGGCGGGAACTTCGGGATCGCCACGTCGATGACCCTGCGGCTGCACGAGCTGCCCGCCATGTCGATCGCCTTCGTGCTGTACCTGCCCGAGCACGGGCCCGAGGTGGTGCGCACGTTCCGGGCCGTCGTCGAGGCGGGCCCGCGCGAGGCGAGCGGGGCGGCCCTGTACCTGACCGGCCCGCCGGACGATTTCGTACCGGCGCACCTGGTGGGTCGGCTGTTGGCGGCCGTCCTGCTGACGTACGCCGGTCCCGAGGACGAGATGCGCAGGTTGGCCGAGCCGCTGCTGGCGTTGCCGCACGAGGCGGAGATCGTGACGGCCATCCCGTACGCCGACCTCCAGTGCATGATCGACGATCCGCCGGGCATGCGGAACTACTGGTCGGCGGAGTACCTGACGGGCGTCCCGGACCCGTTCGTGGACGTGTTCTGCGCGCGGGCGGGCACCATGCCGGTCCCGACGGGCACCCAGCACCTGCTATGGCCGCAGGGCGGCGCCATCGCCGACGGCCCGGCCGACTACCCGGTGCCGTACCGGGACGCGGCGTGGGCGGTGCACCCGTTCGCGATCTGGGAGGACCCGGCGGACGACGAGTCGTGCCGCCGGTGGGTGAAGGACGTACGGGCCGACGCGGCGCCCTGGTCCACCGGCGCGGTCTACCTCAACTTCATCGCGCACGAGGGCGCGGAGCGGATCGTGGCCGGGCTCGGCGCGGAAAACATGCGCAGGCTGGGGGCCGTGAAGCGGGAGTACGACCCGGACAACGTCTTCCGGTTCAACCACAACATTCCTCCCGCGTGACCCCCTGATAGCGTCCGGCGACATGGACGATCAGGGCGGGATCACGGTTCAGCGGGCGCTGGAGCTGCCGGGGCTGCGGAGCGGCCTTCCGGAGGTGGTGGCCTGCGCCGACCGGCTCGGCCGGACCGTCCGCTGGGTACACGCGGGCGAGGTCCCCAACATCGCGTCCCTGCTCAAGGGCGGCGAGCTGTTGCTGACCACGGGGTTGGGCCTGGGCACCCGGCCGGCCGAGCAGCGGGCCTTCGTGCGCCGCCTCGCGGACCGGGGCATCGCCGCGCTGGTCGTCGAGCTGGGCCCGCGCTTCTCCCGGCTGCCCGCGACCCTCGTGGAGACGGCCCGCGCGGCGGGCCTGCCGCTGGTGCAGCTGCACCGGGAGGTGCCGTTCGTCGCGGTCACCGAGGAGGTCCACACCGAGATCGTCAACGGCCACTACGCGCTGCTCCAGCGGGCCGAGGAGGTCCACCGGCGCTGCACGGAGGCCCTGCTGGGCGGTGGTGGGATCCCGCAGGTGCTGCGGGTCCTGGCCGACTTCACGGCGAACCCGGTCTTCCTGGAGACCCCCGACGGGCAGCTGCTGTACGCGGCCGGCCCGGTCGTCGGGGACGCCGCGGCGGACCCGCTCCAGGTGTGGGAGGGGCTGCGCGGCCAGCGGGAGGTCGAGCCCTCGGGGAACGCGGTGGTCATCGACGTTCCCGGGGGCGGTCACGGCACGGGCTCGGTCCGGGCCCGGCTGGTACTGGCCGGGGTGTCGGCGCCGCTGCTGCCGGTGCACCGGATGGGGGCGGAGCGGACGGCCGGGGTGCTGGCCGTGGTCCTCATGCAGGCCCGGCAGGAGGAGGAGTTGGCGGCGCGCGGGCGCGGTGACTTCCTGACGGACCTGGCGGAGGGCCGCATCTCGGCGGAGGACGCGCCGGCGCAGGCCCGCGTGCTGGGCTTCCGGCCGGGCGCGGGACCGCTGCTGCCGATGGTGATGCGGCTGTCCACCGACCTGGGGGCCTCGGGCAACGGGGCCGTGCTGGCCCGGGCGGTCCTGGAGGAGTTGGCGTCGGTCGGGGCCCCGGTACTGCTGGGCGTCCGTCCGGTGGAGGGGCGGGTGCCGCTGCTGGTGTCGCTGCGCGCGGAGTCGGAGCGCACCGCGGTGGCCGACCGGGTCGCGGCGGCGCTGCGGGCGGGTGTCGAGCGGGCCGGCCTGGACCGGGCCGGGGCGCCCCCGGTGGTGGTCGTCGGCGTCTCCGGCAGCTGGGCGGCCGCCTCGGCGGGGCTGCGGCACGCCGCCGAGACGGCCACCGCGGCCCACGGCTTGCCGCCTCGGCCGTGGTACGACGCCCGCCGCCTGGACATCGACCTGCTGCTGTGGCGGCTGCGCGAGCACCCCGACCTGGCGGCGTTCGTGGACCGGGCGATCGGGGCGCTGCGCGTCCACGACGCCGCTTCCCGGCCTCCGCTGCTGCCCACCCTGGAGACGTACCTGGCGCACGCGGGCCGCAAGGCGGAGACGGCCAGGGAGCTGCACCTGAACCGCCAGACCCTGTACAACCGCCTGGCGCGGATCTCGGAGCTGCTGGGCGCCGACCTGGACGACCCGGAGACGGTGCTCTCCCTCAGCCTGGCCCTGCGCGCCCGCCGGCACGTGATGGCCTCCTGAGGCGGCGGGGGCCGGCCCGTGGGCGCCGTCGGGCTCAGCGCCGGCGTTCCATCAGCTCGTCGTACACCGACAGGACCTGAGCGACCGTCTCGTCCTCGGACGGCCATGTCGCCGCCTGGGCGCGTCCCGCCTCCGCGAGGTCGGCGCGCCGCCCGGGGTCGCCCAGCAGCGCCGCCACGGCACCGGCGAGCGCGGCCGGATCCCCGTACGGGACCAGCAGGGCCGCGTTCCCGACCAGCTCGGGCACTCCGCCGACCTCGGTGGCCACCAGTGCCACCCCGGCCCGCAGGGCCTCCTGGGCCAGCAGCGAGCGTCCTTCCCAGCGGCTCGGCAGCACCGCGACGTCGGCGGCGGCCAGCAGCCGGTCGGCGTCGCGGCGGCGACCCAGCAGCCGGACGGGGAGTCCCTCCTCCTCGATGCGCCGGGACAGCTCGGCCCGCAGCGGCCCCTCCCCCGCGATGACGAGCAGCGGTACCGGGTCCAGGTCCCGCCAGGCGCGGGCCGCGTCCAGCAGGACGGGGTACCCGCGGCGGGCCACCAGGCTGCCGATCGCGATGACCAGCGGCCGTTCCACGACGCCCAGTTCCGCCCGGGTCTTGTCCGCGTCGGCCACCGGCTCGGGGCCGTCGGCGGCGGTCACGGGTGCGGCCACGGCGGCGAGCCGGGCGTCGCGCGCGCCGCGCAGTCGGGCGAGGTCCACCTGGTCGGAGGAGGCCCCCAGCACCACGGCCGCGGTCCGCGCCACGTGCCGCTCCAGGAGCCGACCGAGGCGGCCGAACGGGCCGGGCGCCTCGGGGGTGCCCCCGTGCCAGGTCACGACCAGCGGCACCCGCCGGCCGCCGCCGCGCAGGGCCAGCGCGGCCCGCATCCCGGCGCGGACCCCGTGCGCGTGGACGAGGTCCGCGCCGGCGCAGGCGGCGCGCAGGGCGCTCGCGGCGTCGGGCGTGAACTCCGCGCCGGCGCCGGTGAAGTCGTACTCCCCTTCCGCGGCGACGGGGGCGCAGACCGTCACGCGCACCCCGCGCGCGGCCAGACCGGTCGTCAGGGACCGTACGTGGGCGCTGCTGCCCGCGCCCGCACCGCCCAGGACCTGGACGGTACGCAGCGGTGGCCGCCCGTACGGCTGTGCGGGGGCGGGGAAGGAAACCGGGGAGCTGCTCACGGGCCGAAGCTCCAGGGGGAGGAGTCAGAGACGTCGCCCAGGATGCCAGTCCGCACGCGCGTTCCGGGACCATACGGGTGCGGATCCCGTACGAGATACCGTTCGACGTCCACCGGCCTCACCCACACGGGCTATGTCCGCGTCACCCCGAAGCCCCGCGGACGGGGTTCCGGAAGCGTCCCCCGCAGCGCGGCGACCCGCTCGCGGCCCCTCCGGCGCCCCGTCCTCGCTGCGCCGCAGGACCCGCCCTCGATGCGCTCCGGCTCGGCCCGTACGTACCGGAGGGGCCCGGGGCGGTGTCCGTCCCGGGCCCCTCCGGTCCCGTCAGGCGTCGGCGCGCGCCGCGTCGAGGAGTTCCTCGGCGTGGGCCCGCGCGGTCTGCGAATCCTCCTGCCCGGCCAGCATCCGGGACAGTTCGCGGATCCGGTCCTCGCCCTCCAGCACGGTGACGCCCGAGCGGGTCACGGATCCGTCGACGGTCTTCTCCACCAGCAGTTGCCGGTCGGCGAAGGCCGCGACCTGCGGAAGGTGGGTGACGACGACGACCTGGGCGGACTTGGCCAGCTTCGCGAGCCGCCGCCCGACCTCGACGGCCGCCTTGCCTCCGACGCCCGCGTCGACCTCGTCGAAGAGGTAGGTGGGGACCGGGTCGGAACCGGCGAACACGACCTCGACCGCCAGCATGACCCGCGACAGCTCACCGCCGGAGGCGCCCTTGGCGATCGGCCGCGGCTGGGCGCCCGGGTGCGGGGCCAGCAGCAGTTCGACCTCGTCGGCGCCCGAGGGCCCGTACGCGACCGGACGACCGCCGACCTCGACGCCCTCGGCGTCCTCGGTCTGCCGGATGTCGATGGTCACGCGGGCGTGCGGCATGGCCAGTGAGGCCAGTTCCGCGGTCACGGCGGAGGCGAACCGTTCGGCCGCCTCACCCCGCGCGTCCGTCAACGCCTGCGCCAGCAGGGACAGTTCGTCTCGCAGCGCGTCGCGTTCGGCGGTCAACTCCGCGATCCGCTCGTCGTCCCCGTCCAACTCCAGCAGGCGGGCGGAGCCCTGCTGGGCCCATTCGAGCACGGAGTCGATGGAGTCGCCGTACTTGCGGGTCAGCTGGGTCAGCGCCGCCCGGCGCTCCTCCACCGCGGCGAGCCGCAGCGGGTCGGCGTCGAGGTCGTCGGCGTACCCGGCGAGTTCGCCGGCCACGTCGGTCAACAGGATGCCGAGTTCCCCGATCCGCTCGGCGAGCGCGCCGAGGACCGGGTCGTGGGAGCGTACGGATTCCAGGGCCCGGTGCGCGCCGGCGACGAGCGTGTTCGCGTCGACGCCCTCCGGGTCCTCGGGGTTGCCCGCGAGGGCGGCGTGGGCGACCTGCGCGGCCGACGCGAGGGATTCGGCGTGACCGAGCCGCTCGGCCTCCGCCGCGAGCTCGGCGTCCTCACCGGGCAGCGGTTCCACGGCGGCGACCTCGTCGAGCCCGAAGCGCAGCAGGTCCGCCTCCTGGGCCCGTTCCCGGGCCCGGGTGGTGAGGGTGTCCAGCTCCACGGCTACGGCGCGCAGCCTGCGGTGGGCGCCGGCGTACTTCTCCAGGGGGACGGCGACCGCGTCCCCGGCGTACCGGTCGAGTGCCTGGCGCTGTCGGGCGGGCCGCAGGAGGCCCTGCTGGTCGGTCTGGCCGTGGACGGCGATCAGTTCGTCGGCGAGCTCGCCGAGCAGGCCGACGGGCACGGAGCGGCCGCCGACGTGGGCGCGGGAGCGCCCCTCGGCGGACACCGTCCGGCTGATCAGCAGGACGCCGTCGTCGAGCTCCGCCCCGGCCTCCTCGGCACGCAGGGCGGCGGGCGAGTCCGGGCGCAGGACGATGCGGCCCTCGACCACCGCCGCCTTGGCCCCGATCCGCACCAGGGCCGGGTCGGCGCGGCCACCGAGCAGCAGGCCGAGGCTGGTGACGACCATCGTCTTGCCCGCGCCGGTCTCGCCGGTCACCGCGGTGAATCCGGGCGACAGCTCGACCACCGCGTCGTCGATGACCCCGAGCGACCGTATCCGCATCTCCTCAAGCACGGGACGACGATACCGAGGTTTCACCGGTGCCATGGGACAGCACCCGCCCGAGGTCTTTCGAACGCATGCACCAATACCGACTTATGGGACGGGCTGTCACGGTCCCGTCGGGCCGACACCGCCCGACGGGTCGCCGCCGCCCGACGGGTCGCACCTAGTGGGGCGCTCCGCGCCATCCCGAGACCGGCAGCGCGAACTTCGCGACCAGCCGGTCCGTGAAGGACGCGTGGTGCAGCCGGGCGAGCCGTACCGGCACCGTGCCCCGACGGACCTCCACCCGGGCCCCGGCGGGCAGCTCCAGCATCCGCCGCCCGTCGCACCACAGCACGCCGTGCGGGGTGCCCGTCTGCACCTCGACCGCCAGCACCGAGTCCGGCGAGGTCACCAGCGGCTTCGCGAACAGCGCGTGCGCGCTGATCGGCACCATCAGCAGGGCCTCGACCTCCGGCCAGACCACCGGTCCGCCGGCCGAGAAGGCGTACGCCGTCGAGCCGGTCGGCGTCGCGCAGACGATCCCGTCACAGCCGAATCCGGTCACAGGGCGCCCGTCGATCTCCAGGACCACCTCCAGCATCCGCTCCGGGGACACCTTCTGTACGGCGGCCTCGTTCAGCGCCCAGTCCCGGTGGACGACGTCGCCGTTCGTCCGTACGAGGACGTCGAGGGTCATCCGCTCCTCGACCTCGTACTCCCGGGTGACGACCCGGTCGACGACCCGGTCCAGGTCGTCGCGTTCGGCCTCGGCGAGGAACCCCACCCGACCCAGGTTGACGCCGAGCATCGGAACGCCCGAACCGCGCGCGAACTCCGCCCCGCGCAACAGGGTCCCGTCGCCGCCCAGCACGATCAGCAGCTCACACCCCTCCAGCACCGTGGGCGTGCACTCCGCCACGAGTTCCACCTCGGGGGGCAGCGGCAGGTCGGCCGCCTCGTGCTCCAGGACGCGGACCCCGAGTCCCGACTTGAGCAGGCCCTGCACGACCAGTTCCGCACTGCGGATGGCCGCGGGCCGCCCGGTGTGCGCGACCAGGAAGACGGTGCGCTCGGCCGCCGGATCCGGTTCCCCCGGAGCCGTCGGAAATCCCGTACCTGCTGACGCCGACGAATCTGTCACTGAGGCCCCTCCGCCACTGCACGGTCCACATCCCCCGGGTCGAGTGCCGGTGCCCCCGCCCGCAGCCACAAAAAGTACTCGACGTTCCCCGACGGCCCGGGCAGCGGGCTCGCCGTCACCCCGACCACGCCCAGCCCCAGCTTCCAGGCCTGGGCCGCGACGTCGCGCACCGCTTCCGCGCGCAGCTCGGGGCTGCGCACCACGCCACCGCTGCCGAGGCGGTCCTTGCCCACCTCGAACTGCGGCTTCACCATGAGCACCAGGTCCGCGCCGGGTGCCGTGCACCCGACGAGCGCGGGCAGCACCAGTCCGATCGAGATGAAGGACAGGTCTCCGACCACGAGGTCCACGGGGATCCCGTCGATCAGCTCGACGGTCAGCTCGCGGACGTTGGTGCGGTCCTTCACCGTGACCCGGTCGTCGCTCTGCAGGGACCAGGCGAGCTGCCCGTAGCCGACGTCGACGGCGACGACGTGGTCGACGCCCGCGCGCAGCAGCACGTCGGTGAAGCCGCCGGTCGAGGCTCCCGCGTCGAGCGCCCGCCGGCCCTCGACCAGCAGGCCCTGCGGCCCGAACGCCGCGAGGGCGCCGGCCAGCTTGTGGCCGCCCCGGGAGACGTAGTCGGGGTCGCTGTCGTCCTTCAGCACGACGAGGGCCGCGCTGGTCTCGACCTGGGTGGCCGGCTTGGTCGCGGTGGTACCGCCCACCGTCACCCGGCCGGCGGCGATCAGCTGGGCCGCGTGTTCCCGCGAGCGGGCCATGCTGCGGCGTACCAGTTCGGCGTCCAGGCGGCGGCGTGCCACTCCTGCCACGATCGGTTCAGCTCCTGTTTTCGTAAGGTCCGGGGACGGTCGGTGCGTCCAGCGCGGTCAGCGCCTCGCGCAGTCCCCTGTGCACATCCTCGTACACCTCGACGTGTCCGTCCGCCGCCAGCCGGTCCGCGTCCGCCAGCCGCTCCAGGTGGGCGTCGACGGCGGCGTGGCCGGTGGGGGTGCGCACGACGCCCAGCGGGGCGGGCGCGGACGGCTGCCCGGACTCCGTCGCGAGGTCCTCGCCGGACGCCGTGCCGGGCTCCTCGGGCCGGTCCCCGGCGCTCTCCGGTCGTTCGTCGGTCATGGTTCGACGCTACCGCGAAGCGGTCGACGGCCGCGCACGGCTCTGCGGTACGGTCGTGATCACCATGGCTACGATCGAGGAGTGCCGCGAAGCACTCGACCGACTTTCCGACAACCTGGCGCGGGCCGAGGGCGACGTGCGCGGCGCGGCCGCCCTGGACCGCTCCCTGAGCTGCCACATCACCGACCTCGACCGGACCTTCACCGGCCGGCTGGACGACGGCCGGATCAGGGTGGACGCGGTCGCGCCCGGACCGCCCCGAGCGAAGGCCGAGATCAGGCTCGCGATGACCGGGGACGACCTCCTCGCGCTGGTCGCGGGCGAGCTGAAGTTCCCCAAGGCCTGGGCCTCCGGCCGGGTCCGGCTGGAGGCGGGCTTCCGCGACCTGCTGCGCCTGAAGTCCCTCCTGTAGGACGTGAAGTCGCTCCTCTGCAGGAGGGGAACCCGCGGGCCCGTCGGCGCGAGGACCGGGAACGCTCAGAGCGCTCCGACGGCCGCCCGCGCACGGGCCGAGCGGCCCGCCGGCACCACCAGCGGGGTGCCCGTCTGCGGGTCCTCGATGATCTGGCAGCGGACCCCGAAGACCTCCTCGACCAGGCCGGCGGTGACGACCTCGGCCGGCGGACCCTCGGCGACGACGACGCCACCGCGCAACGCGATCAGGTGGGTCGCGTAACGGGCCGCGTGGTTGAGGTCGTGGAGCACCGCGACCAGGGTCCGGCCCTGTTCCTCGTGGAGTTCCGCGCACAGGTCGAGGACGTCGAGCTGGTGCTGGATGTCCAGGTAGGTCGTCGGCTCGTCGAGCAGCAGCAACGGGGTCTGCTGGGCGAGCGCCATCGCGATCCACACCCGCTGGCGCTGACCGCCCGACAGTTCGTCCACGGCCCGGTCGGCGAGCTCGGCGACGCCGGTGGCGGCCATCGACTCGTTGACGATCAGCTCGTCCTGCGGCGACCACTGGCGGAGCAGGCCCTGGTGCGGGTACCGGCCGCGCGAGACGAGGTCGGCGACGGTGATGCCGTCGGGGGCGATCGAGGACTGCGGGAGCAGGCCCAGGGTCCTGGCGACCTTCTTCGCGGGCATCGACGCGATGGCCTGCCCGTCCAGCAGCACCCGCCCGGCGGACGGCTTCAGCATCCGCGACAGGGCCCGCAGCAGCGTCGACTTCCCGCAGGCGTTGGGGCCCACGATCACCGTGAACGAGTTGTCGGGGATCTCCACCGACAGGTTCTCCGCGATGACCCGCTGGTCGTACCCGAGCGTGACGTTCTCCGCGGTCAGCCGCTGCACCTGCGTACTCCTCGTGTTGCCGGACCCGTTGCCGTGGCCGGACCCGTTCCCTGATTCCTTGCCTGTTCCGGTACCGGTCCCGGTCCCGGTCCCGGGCGCGGGTACGGATCCGCCCGCCCGCGTCCTCATATGCGACCGGCCTTGCGCTCGATGACGAGCAACCACAGCAGGTAGAGACCGCCGACGAGCCCGGTCACCACGCCCACCGGTAGTTGGTCCGCGCCGAACGCCCGCTGCGAGGCCAGGTCGGAGGCCAGCAGCAGCACGGCGCCCATCAGCGCGCCGGTCAGCAGGTTCGAGCCGGTCGAGCGGCTCAACCGGCGCGCCAGCTGGGGCGCGGCCAGCGCGACGAAGCTGATCGGCCCGGCGGCCGCGGCGGCCGCGGTGGTCAGTACGATCGCCGCCGGCATCAGCACCATGCGGGTCCGCTCCACCCGCACGCCCAGCGCGTACGCGGCGTCGTCGCCCATCTCGATCGCGCGCAGCGCCCGGCTCTGCCCGAGGACCAGCGGGAACAGCACCGCGCAGGTGGCCAGCAGCGGCCACACCTGTGCCCAGTCCCGGCCGGCCAGCGAACCCGTCAGCCAGACCATCGCACGGGTGGCCTCGACGACCTGCGCCTTCGTCATCAGGTACTGGATCACCGCGACGAGGACCGCCGAGGACCCGATGCCGACGAGCACCAGCCGGTACCCCTGGATCCCCTGCTTGTACGCGAGCAGGTAGACGGCGGCGCCCGCGAGCAGACCACCCGCCAGTGCGCCCAGCGCCACCTCGGTGGCCCCGCCCTTGAAGACGACGATGACGACGAGCGCGCCCACGGACGCACCGTGCCCGAAGCCCAACAGGTCGGGCGAGCCCAGCGGGTTGCGGGAGACGGACTGGAAGACCGCGCCGGACATCCCGAGGGCCGCGCCGCACAGGACGGCGACGAGGACCCGGGGCAGCCGCAGGTCGTTGACGATGAAGGCGTGGGCGGGACTGCCGTTGCCCAGCAGGGTCCGTACGACGTCCGCGGGCGCGATCTCGAAGTCGCCGGTGCCGATGAGCACGACGGCGAGCACCAGCGTGGCAACGGCCAACAACACGCCGGTGACCAGCGCGCGGGGCTCCACGCGCAGCGAGGTCCGCCCGGGCCCGCGCAGCGCGCGCAGCCGCGGCTTCGCAGGGGCGCCGGCAGCGGTGGTGGTCCCGGTGGCGTTCGCGGTCACAGCTGGGCCATCCTCTTGCGCCGAACCAGGTGGATGAAGACCGGGCCGCCGATCAGCGCGGTGACGATGCCGACCTGCAGTTCGGCAGGCCGCGTGACGACCCGGCCGACGACGTCCGCTCCCAGTAGCAGGACCGGCGCCAGCACGGCCGAGTACACCAGCACCCAGCGCATGTCGGGCCCCGTCACGGCCCGCACCAGGTGCGGGATCATCAGCCCGACGAACACGATCGGCCCGCACGCGGCGGTCGCCGCCCCGCACAGCAGGGTGATGGCGACCATGGCGGCGATCCGGGTCCGCGTCAGGTGGGTGCCCAGGGCCCGCGCGGTGTCGTCGCCCATGGCCATGGCGTTGAGCGGGCGCCCCAGCAGCAGCGCGAGGGCCGCGCCCACCAGCAGGAAGGGCGCCACCTGCCGGACGGTGTCCATGGTCGCGGAGGACAGGGAACCGACCGTCCAGAAGCGCAGTTTGTCCAGCGCCTTGGAATCCATCAGCTGGACCGCGTTGATGTAGCCGACGAGCGCCGCGCTGGCCGCCGTACCGGCGAGCGCGAGGCGCACCGGCGTCGCGCTGCGGCTGCCGCCGAGCACGTAGACGACGACCGAAACGACGCCCGCGCCCAGGAAGGCCCACCACACGAACTCGGTCAGCGAGGCGGCGCCGAAGAAGCTGATGGCCGACACGACGGCCGCCGCGGCGCCCGCGTTCACGCCGAGGATGCCGGGCTCGGCCAGCGGGTTGCGGGTCAGGGCCTGCATCACCGCACCGGACAGGCCGAGGCCCAGCCCGACGAGCGCCCCGAGGACGGTGCGCGGGACCCGAAGGTCCCGCACCACCACGTCGTTCGGGGTTCCCGCGTACGAGAACAGGCCGTGCCAGACGTCGTCGAGGGACATCGGCTTGGCCCCGACGGCGATGCTCGCCACCATGACCAGGGCCAGGACGGCGACCGCGACGAGCAGACCCGCGGCGCGCGCCGCGTGGCGCGGGCGGGCGGCGGGCACCGGCGCGGTGCTCCGTTCGGATTCGGGGGGACTGTCGACCAACACGAAGGTTAGGCTAACCTAGCCAGCCGACAATACGTTCATCCGAACGGCCCAGGTGACCGGCCGGCTCAGAGCCCCAGCTTCGCCAACGCCTTCGCCACGTCGTGCGCGTAGGACCCGTCCCCGGCCGCCGACCAGGCGACCGCGCACAGCGCCCGCAGCCCGTCGAGCGGATCCCCGTCCGCCTCCGCCGGAGTCCCGCCGATGTCCAGGACCTGCGAGACGTCCAGGTGGGTGCCCATGTCCACGGCGCTCCACCCGCCGCACCGCCACACGCCGTCCCGCTCACTCGGCTCCGGCTGCCCCGTCAACAGCCCCCGCAGGTCCCGGTCCACGTAGGTCGGACGGTGCTTCGGCTCGGCCCGCAGCAACTGCTCCGCGTCCGTCACCCCGGTCAGCACCAGCAGCGAGTCGACCTCCCCGTTGTGCGCGCCCTCGATGTCGGTGTCCAACCGGTCCCCGACCACCAGCGGCCGCTTCGCCCCGGTCCGCAGCACCGTCTCCCGGTGCATCGGGGGCAGCGGCTTCCCCGCCACCTGCGGCTCCGCGCCCGTGGCGATGCGTACGACCTCCACGGCCGCACCGTTCCCCGGCGCGATCCCGCGCGCCCCCGGGATCGTCAGGTCCGTGTTCGACGCGTACCAGGGCACCCCCCGGTTGATCGCGTACGAGGCCTCGGCGAACCGGCCCCACGCCAGGTCCGGCCCGCCGTAGCCCTGGACGACCGCCGCGAGCCCCTCCTCCTCGGCCGAGTCCACCGGCACCAGCCCGCGCTCGCGCAACGCGACCCGCAGCCCCTCGCCGCCGATCACCAGCACCTTCGAACCGGGCTCCACCTGGTCGGCGATCAGCCGGGCCACCGCCTGCGCGGAGGTGATCACCTCGGCGGCGTCCGTCGGGATCCCGAGCTCGCCGAGGTGCTCCGCGACGGCCTCCGGAGTCCGCAGCGCGTTGTTCGTGACGTACGCGAGGTGCATCCCCTCCGCCCGGGCCACCGCGAGGGAGTCCACCGCGTGCGCGATGGCCCGCCCGCCCGCGTACACCACCCCGTCGAGGTCCAGCAGGGCCGTGTCGTACGCCTGGTGCAGACTCCGCTCACTGCCCGCGGGACTGGTCCTGCTCTGCCGGGTCATCCGGTCCGCTCCTCACATGATCGAACTTGTCCGATATTGCGCTACCCCATTGCTCCCCCGATCATCCCGCATCGCGAGACGGGTCTTACCATGCACCAATGACCACACCTGGCAACGCGGAGCACGGGCTGCGCCTGATCCCCTTCCACGGACTGCGTTACGTCCCGGAACGCGTCGGCAGCCTGGCCGCCGTCACCTCGCCGCCGTACGACGTGGTCGTACGACCCGACGGAGTCGACTACCTCGAATCCGCCGACCCGCACAACATCGTCCGGCTGATCCTCCCGCAGGCCGAGACCCCGGCCGCCCGCAACGAGCAGGCCGCCCGCACCCTCCGCCACTGGCTGGCCGAGGGCGTCCTCAGCGCCGATCCCGACGCCGCGCTCTACGTCTACGAGCAGCGCAAGGGCTCCCTCCTGCAACGCGGCGTCGTCGGCGCCCTGGCCCTGTCGACGGCGGACGCCGGCATCGTCCTGCCGCACGAGGACGTCATGCCGGACGTCGTCACCGACCGCGCCGGCCTGATGCGCGCGACCTCGGCGAACCTCGAACCGCTGCTGCTCACCTACCGCGGCGACGGACCGGGTACCGGAGCGGCGGCCGTCGTGGAGGCCGCCGCCACCCGCACACCCCTCCTGTCGACCGTCACCGAGGACGGCTTCCTGCACCGCCTGTGGGCGGTCACCGATCCGGCCGAACTGGCCGCCGTCGCCGCCGACCTCGGCCACCGCCAGGCCCTGATCGCCGACGGCCACCACCGTTGGGCGACGTACCTGCGCCTCCAGGAGGAGCACGGCTCCCCCACCCCGTGGGACTTCGGCCTGGTCCTCCTCGTCGACACGGCCCGCTACCCGCTCCAGGTCCGCGCCATCCACCGGATGCTGCGCCGCCTCCCCCTCGCCGACGCACTGGCCGCGCTCGAAGGGAACTTCCGCGTCCGCACCGTCGACGGGCCTCTGCCACTCGCCCTGGAAGTCCTCGCGGACGCCTCGGAACGCGGCAACGCCTTCCTCCTGACCGGCGACGGCACCTTCCACCTGGTCACCGACCCCGACCCGGAACTGATCGCCCGCACCGTACGCCGCGACCGCCCCGAGGCCTGGCGCCGACTCGACGCGACCGTGCTGCACGCCTCCCTGCTCGACGCCCTGTGGCAGGTGCCGGACGCCCCCGAGCACATCACGTACATCCACGACGCCCCGGCCACCGTCGCCATGGCCGAACGCCACGGCGGCACCGCCGTCCTGCTGCACCCGGTACGGGAGGACGTGGTGCGGGACCTGGCCCGCCAGGGCGTCACCATGCCCCGCAAGTCCACTTCCTTCGGCCCGAAGCCGGCGACGGGCCTGGTGCTCCGCAGCCTCGACTGATCGGCGCCGCCGCCGATCGGCCCTGAACGTACGAAAGGGCGGTACCCCCGGTGGGGTACCGCCCTTTCGTACGTCAGTCAGACCACTCAGACGCTGTCGCGCTCGTCCCGGTCCCGGTCATCGCGCTCGTCGCGCTCGTCGTCCTCGATGTCCACGATCTCGTCGGTGACATCGACCTCGGAGTCCTCGACGGGCTCGTACTCGTCGTCGTCCTCGTCGTAGTACTCGGCCTGGTCACCCGCGCGCTCGGCGGCGGCGACTTCGGCCTCGTCCTGGTCGTCGTCCTCGTCGTCCTCGTCGTCCTCTTCCTCGTCATCGAAGTCGGCGTCCGAGTCCTCGTGCGCCTCGTCCGCGAGGGTCGCGGCGTCCACGAACTCGACGCCGTCGATCTCGGCGAGCCGGTCGGAGGCGTCGGTGGCCCCGTCCTTGTCCGCTTCGAGGGTCTTGCCGAACCACTCGCGCGCCTCGTCCTCACGACCGGCCGCCAGCAGGGCGTCGGCGTAGGCGTAGCGCAGGCGCGCGGTCCACGGCTGCACGGAGCTGGAGGCCAGTTCCGGGCTCTGCAGGGTGACGATGGCGGCGTCGAGCTCGCCCATGTCACGGCGGGCACCGGCGGCGACCAGACGCATTTCGACCTGGCCGGCCTTGTCCAGCTTCTGTACCTCGGGCTCGCCGGCCATGGCCAGCGCCCGCTCCGGGCGGCCGAGGCCGCGCTCGCAGTCGGCCATGACGGGCCACAGCTCGACGGACCCGGTCATCCGCTTCGCGGCACGGAACTCGGCGAGCGCCTCGCTGTACTTCTGCGTGGCGTACGCGGCGAAGCCGGCGGCCTCGCGGACGGCGGCGACGCGGGAGGCCAGACGCAGGGCGATCCGGGCGTACGCGTACGACTGCTCGGGGTCCTCGTCGATCAGCCGGGCCACCATGACCAGGTTGCGCGAGACTTCCTCGGCGAGGCCCTTGGGCAGGCTCAGGAGTTCCTGACGCACATCCGCGTCGATCTCGTGGCCGGTGATGTCCTCGTCGATCGGGAGCCGCTTGACAGGGTCCCGGTCGCGGTCGGCCCGGAAGTCGCGGTCGCCACCGCGGTCATCGCGACCACGGAACCCACCACGGTCACCACCGCGATCATCGCGGCCACCACGGAACCCACCACGGTCCCCACCACGGTCGTCGCGGCGCGGGTAGGACGGACGGTCGCCACCGCGGTCGTCACGACCACCACGGAAACCACCACGGTCGTCATCGCGACGCGGGTACGAGGGACGGTCCCCACCCCGGTC